>DDYT01000005.1 GCA_002348095.1 Erysipelotrichaceae bacterium UBA2227
GCTTTCCGGATATCCGCATATAAAGCGCATAGACATGGTCGAGATCGACAGGGTAGTAGTTGATGTCTGCCGCGAATATCTGCCCGGAACAGCATGCGGACTGGATGATCCCAGACTGAATATCTACTATGAGGACGGACTCAGATTTGTGCGTGACAAGGTAAATGAGTACGATGTTATACTTGTTGACTCGACCGATCCTTTCGGACCGGGGGAAGGGCTGTTTACCCGTGAGTTCTACGGAAACTGTTATCATGCTTTAAAGGAAAACGGCATCCTGGTCAATCAGCACGAAAATCCCTATTATGATACGTATCAGCACTCGATGAAGCGTGCCCATATGCGCATCAAGGAACTGTTTCCGATCGCACGGGTGTATCAGGCGCATATTCCGACCTATCCCTCCGGTCACTGGCTGTTTGGTTATGCTTCAAAAAGCATCGATCCGATTCGTGACTTAAAGAGGGAAGAGTGGTCAGCCCTCAACCTCAAAACCGGCTATTACAACCTGGATTTGCATATCGGCTGCTTTGCCTTGCCCAACTATGTCAGGGAGCTGTTGTCTCATGCGTCTGAGTAAAAACGTTTCGACGTTTATCGGTTGTGCGGCTGATTTTGAGGATGCCAAGATCGTTTTGATCGGCGCACCGTTTGACTCGACCACCTCGTATCGTCCGGGCACCCGCTTTGCATCTTCGGCCATCCGTAAGGAGTCTTTCGGCATTGAAATTTATTCGCCCTATCTGGATAAAGAGTTGGATACAAGTGCAGTGTGTGATGCCGGCGATCTCGAGTTGCCCTTTGGCAATCCGAGCCGGGCCTTGGATGTGATCGAAGAAGCTGCGTCGGAAATCCTTTCAGCCGATAAACTGCCGTTTTTGATCGGTGGGGAACATTTGGTCACTTTGGGGATTTTCCGTGCCGTATTCAACAAATATCCGGATGTGCATATCGTTCACTTTGACGCTCATACCGACTTACGGGATGATTATATGGGGGAGAAACTGTCGCATGCGACTGTCATCCGCCGTTGTCATGATTTGGTCGGGGATCACAAGATTTTTCAGTTTGGGATCCGCTCGGGAGAGAAAGCGGAGTTTGAATTTGCGAAAGCGCATCTGATTCAGGAGAAGTTTACGGCCGATACCATTGCAGAGGCTATCGCACAGCTGAAGGGTAAGCCGGTGTATCTGACCGTCGACCTCGATGTGCTTGATCCCTCGCAGCTGCCGGGAACCGGGACACCGGAAGCCGGAGGGTTGAATTTTGAAACCTTGCGAAGTGCGCTGATGAAGGTCGCAGGTCTCAACATCGTCGGCTTGGATGTCAATGAACTCAATCCGATGCTCGATCCGACGGGAGCCTCGACGGCATTAGCATGTAAGCTGGTCCGCGAGTTACTGATCGCCTTGCAGAAATAACAGTTCTTTACTCATAATTGTGTGCACTTAATCACCAGCAATGGTGATTTTTTTATGTGAAAGTTGCAATTCATCTATACATAACCAGGCACTTTCGGTATAATAGTGGTACAAAGTGTCATACAGTGGGAGAAAGTGGGGTGAAGGCCATGTTCATGGGCGAATTTTTGCATAATATCGATGCCAAGGGCAGGCTTATCATTCCCGCGAAATACCGGGATCAGCTCAAGGCATCGGTCATCGTAACCCGCGGTCTGGACGGGTGTTTGACCGTTTATACAAATGAACAGTGGCAGATCCGTTATGAGGAATTACTGAAACTTCCGCAGACAAAAAAAGAGACACGGATGTATGTGGCAATGGTGCTGGCAAAGGCAGCCGAATGCGAAATCGATTCGCAGGGAAGGATCAATCTTCCGGCCCGTCTGATTTCGGAAGTCGGCATCGTTAAAGAATGTGTCGTCACCGGTTTGGGCAATCATTTCCAAATCTGGGCGAAGAACCGTTGGGAAGACTATATGGCTTTGGCGGAAGAATCCTATGAGGAAAACGCCGAAAGCATGACAGGTTTCTTGGTATGAGTCACATCAGCGTGTTGCTTGATGAAACCATCAGTTTTCTTGAAGTTAAAGATAACGGTGTGTATCTCGATGCGACCTGCGGTCGCGGCGGTCATACCGAAGCCATCGTAAAAAAACTTTCGACCGGAAAGGTGATCGTCTTCGATCTGGATGTCGTTGCGATTGAAGAGGCGAAAAAACGCCTTGCACCTTATCTGGATAAACTTATATTCGTTCATGACAATTATGCTTCACTCAAAAAACACTGTGAAGATTACGGAATACAGCAGTTAGACGGATTTGTGTTTGACCTGGGGGTTTCATCCCCGCAGTTCGATGATCCGTCCCGTGGATTTTCCTACCGCTATGACACACCGTTGGACATGCGGATGGATCAGAATCAACCCTTCAGTGCGTATCACCTGGTCAATGAATACCCATTGGACAGGCTGACCAAAGTAATCCGTGATTATGGGGAAGACCCTTTCGCTTATCCCATAGCCAAGCGGATTATTGCAGCCCGGATGTCGGCTCCCATTACGACAACCGGACAGCTGGTCGATATTATTAAGTCTGCTCTTCCTTCTCGAATCCTTCACCAAAAGGGCCATCCCGCCAAACAAACGTTTCAGGCGATCCGCATCGAAGTCAATCAGGAATTGGCCAGTGTGGAAAAAGCGGTCAGTGACGCTTGCGCTTTATTGAAAGTTGGATGCCGCGGATGTGTCATCACGTTCCACTCATTGGAAGACCGAATTGTAAAGGACATATTTAAGCAGCTCAGCACGCCGCCGAAAACCAATCGGCGGCTCCCTCAACAAATCATTGATATTCAATATCAATTAATCAATAAAAAACCGCTGACACCTTCAGAGGAAGAACTGACACAAAATCCGCGCAGCCACTCGGCGAAACTGCGGGTCATCGAACGGATAAGGGGAACAATGTATGGCAACGATCAGGAAAGTCAAGAAAATCAAACGGTTTAATTACTTTAGACTCTCTATCGCTGTTTTTGTTTTCGCAGGTTCGTTATTTATTTTGAGCAACCTGTTTTTACGTTCGTATCAGACCACGTTATCGCGTCAGACCCAAAATCTGACGGCTCAGGTCAACCGGCTGACCACGGTCAATCAGGCTTTGGCCGTCGAGGTCGCAGCGCTGAGCAATTATGACCGCATCATCGCACTGGCTCGCGAAGAAGGACTGACCTTGGTTCAAGGCAACGTCATCAACATCAAAAATGGCGAATAGGGCAGCACGCAGCAACCGGATGGTCTTAGGACTCTCCGTATTTTTCATCCTCATATTCCTGATCATTTCGGCCAACGTTTTTGTTGTGTCGATTATTGGATATCACGTCCACTCAGCCAAAGATATCCATGCTGAGTCTGCCAATATCCACATCGCCACCAAACCGCTGTCAGCCAGTCGGGGAAACATCCTGGATATCAACGGCAACGTCATCGCACATGACGTTGTTTCTTATACGCTGATTGCTCATCTCGATCCAGAACGAGTCGTGGGTAAAAGCCCCCGTTATGTGGTCGACAAAGAAGCGACAGCTCAGGCACTGGCACCGATTTTAGGTGTCTCTCAGGCATCGATACTGACCAATCTTAACCGCAATGCAAAGCAGACCGAGCTGGGCGTCAGAGGACGCAATCTCACTTTGGCTCAGAAAAATGCGATCGAAGCGCTTCAGATGCCGGGGTTCGAGTTTATTCCTACCGTTAAACGCAATTATCCGATGAAAGTATTCGCTTCCCATCTGATCGGGTTTGCTCAATATGATGCTTCTGTAAGCTCACTGGTCGGGAAAATGGGTGTCGAGCAGATTTTCAATTCATTGCTGTCCGGGGAAAACGGCTATGAGAAATTCCGGGTCGACCGTTTCGGCTATCGTATGCTCGACGGGAATCTGGAAGAGTCTGCGGCTGTTGATGGTGCGACAATCGTCCTGACATTGGATAAAAGCATTCAGGAATCCCTGGAGATGGCATTTGATATGACGATCAAAACGCACAAAGCCGAACTGGTCTGGGGATCGGTCATGGAAATCGCGACCGGACGCGTATTGGCTTGGGGCCATGCGCCAAGTTTTGACCCCAATAACATTCAAATTGAAAATTACAGCAACATCGGAATGCAGTATGCTTACGAGCCGGGTTCGACCATGAAGACCTTTACCTATGCCGCAGCGATGGACATCGGTAAGTATGACGGCAAGGCAACCTTTGACTCCAATTCATTTCGGATGGGAATCGATAAGGGGCTGCCGACACGGACAAATGATCCCGCGAAAACCTTTGCCGTCATCAATAACTACATGAAAAGGACCTACGGGCAGGTCGATTTTGATTATGCCTATCTGTTATCATTAAATACCGGGATTGCAACATTGCTGACGACTGTTCTTCCGCCCAGTACTTACGAAGAATACCTTGACAAGTTCGGGTTTTTCAAACCTGTCAATACCGATATTACTCCGGAAGTTACCGGAGTGAAAAACTTCCGATATCCCGTGGATATGCTTACGACCGGATTTGGTCAGGGATCTTCGGTCACCATGATTCAGCTGATGCAGGCCTATTCAGCCATATTTTCCGATGGAACCATGGTCAAGCCTTATTTTGTAGAAAAAGTATTCGATGAAAAAACAAAAGAAGTCATTTATCAGGCGCAACCGACCATTGTCGGCCATCCCATTAAAGAATCGACGGCCAAACAGATGCAGGCACTGATGGACCGTACCATCAACGACGGCGGGACATCGCGCAATTATCAGATTCCGGAAGTACGTACGATGGGGAAAACCGGTACATCGCAAGTCGCTGTTACCGGCGGTTATTCCAAGGATAAAAACATATATTCGGCCATGACGGCTTTGCCCGCCGAAAATCCCAAATACATGGTGTATTATGCCTTTTTAGCACCGACGACCACCCGTGCCCACCAGGACACTTCTGCGGTTCAGCATATTTACCGTCGGATTTCTCTGACATACGGGGTTTACTCACGCGATGAAGAACTGTCCGAACCTTCAGAGGTCGTAGAGATGATCATGCCGAATTTCATTAATCGCAGTGTTCTGTCATTTCTGACATGGAATGCTCAGCAGGATATTAAAGCGACGGTCATCGGCAATGGCGATCGGATCATCAACCAGTATCCCACCGGAGAGCAGACGATCCTCAATACGCAGCGATTGTTTATCGTGACCGATGGGGGCGAAATCACGATGCCCGACATGCATGGCTGGAGCCGAAAAGATGTCACCACCTTTTGGTTACTGACGCAAAAGGGCGTTACGATCGAGGGCAGCGGTTTGGTGATCAGTCAAAGCATCGCACCGGGCACAGTCATCACCGAACAAAGCGATATCTCCGTCATTCTGTCATTAAAGCCGTAAGGCTTTTTTAAATTATGGTGCAGGCATCGGTCGATTTTGATATAATAGGGCAGAAAAGGGGATGTATTTATGGAATTGCGTTTGATTTTGGTTTTCTTTGCTTCACTGACCGTCACTTGGCTGACCATTCCCTGGCTGATCGGCTTTTTGAAAAAACTGAAATACGGCCAAAGTATCAGTGAATATTCGTTGGATGAACATAAAGCAAAAACCGGTACACCGACCATGGGCGGAATCGCTTTTGTCGTGATCCCGGTCATTATGTTTTTCATTTTCTTTTTTGATGTCATCGATGCCAATGTTTGGCTGTTGATATTCAGTTATCTCGGATATGCCCTGATCGGATTTTGGGATGATATCAAGATCATCATCGAAAAGAAAAATGACGGTTTGCCGGCAAAATTCAAGTTTTTGCTGCAGGTGATACTGGCACTGATTTTCTACTTTTTCTATAAAGATATCGCTTCGAGTTCAATCGTGATTCCGGTGGTCAACTGGACGCTGACCTTGGGGTGGTTGTATGCCGGTCTGGTGTTTTTTATGCTGGTCGGAGCCAGCAATGCGGTCAATCTGACCGATGGGATGGACGGACTTGCGGCAGGAACGACCTTTTTGGCTTTGATTCCGTTTATCTTCTTTGCGGTGATTGGCAAGGAATATGCCATTGCCGGATTTGCTTTGGCGGTTTTGGGATCTTTGCTGGCATATCTGCGATTCAATGTATATCCGGCAAAAATCTTTATGGGGGATACCGGATCGCTTCCTTTGGGAGCTCTTCTGGCGACGATGGCAATCCTTTTGAAACAGGAAGTACTGCTTGTACTGATCGGTGGGGTTTTCGTGTATGAAACCCTTTGCGTCATCATTCAAATCGGTTCGGTAAAAATCCGTAAGAAGCGGGTGTTCAAGTATACACCGATCCACTATTCATTCGTGCTTTCGGGTTGGAAAGAAGTGCGGGTCGTTCACTTTTTCTGGATGCTGGGCTTTATTTTCGCGCTGTTGGGCGTATTTGTAGGTTTGTTATGAACCGGGTTTTAGTCATCGGTGCCGCCCGAAGCGGCTTAGCCATAGCCCGGCTGTTACATAAAGAGGGGTATCAGGTCATCCTCAACGATGTAAAACCGTTGGACAGCGAACTCAAACAGTCACTGATTGCGATGGGAATCGAGGTCGTGGATGGTTCGCATCCGCAGGGACTGATCGAACAGGAGTATCACTGGGTCATCAAAAATCCGGGGATTTCCCATCGGCTTCCTTTTATTGAAGCGCTGAGTCAGAAAAATTTCATTTATAACGAAATTGAAATTGCCTTGCGATTTGCGAAAAAATACCAGGTCGGTGCCATTACCGGTACCAATGGAAAGACGACTGTTACCACATTGTTGGGCGAGATACTCAAGCAGGGCCAAAAACCGGCCTTTACCGGCGGAAACATCGGATTGCCCATCAGTGAAATCGTGGAGAAAAACGGGGATATCGAAGCACTGGTCGCCTGTGAAATCGCAGCGTTTCAGCTGATCGGCACCCAGACATTTGCACCGAAATGTTCGGTCATCACCAATCTGTCTCCCGATCATCTCGATGTGTTTGCGGATCTCGAGGAATATTATCAGGCGAAAACACGCATTTTTAAGAATATGGGCAGTGACGATGTATTCTTACTGAATCTGGATGATGAAGAGATCGTCAGGCGCTGCCGTAATCTCAGCTGTAAGGTGCTGACCTTCTCGTTTGATAAAGCGTGTGACTGTACTGTCAGAGATCAGGTCGTTTATCTGTATGATGAACCCTTGTTTGAACTGAGCGATCTGCAGATCTTGGGCAGACACAATGTCATCAATGCGATGGTGGCCGGAGCAATGGCATTTGTCATGGGAATCGATCGGGCAACGATCCAAACGGTCATCCGAGGGTTTAAAGGGGTGGAACATCGCATCGAGTTTGTCAGAGAACTGCACGGGGTGAAGTATTACAATGATTCCAAGGGTACCAATACCGATGCCACGATCATTGCCTTAAAATCGTTTGATCAGCCGGTCATTTTGTTGGCCGGAGGATATGACAAACATACGGGTTTTGAGGATTTGCGACCATACGGATCCCAAATCAAGCAGATGATCGTTTATGGGGCAACCAAACATCAGCTGAGAGCGATTTTTGATGAGGCCATCGTTGTCGAGAATCTGAGTGAAGCCGTGACGTTGGCTGCCCAATTGAGTTCATTTGGGGATGTCGTATTGTTCTCGCCGGCGTGTGCATCGTATGATCAGTTCGATAATTATGAGCAAAGAGGCAAGATTTTTAAGAATCTGGTCAATAACCTTCGGTAAAATCGTACACATTTGGGTAACTTTGCTTTATAATAGGTAAAGGCACAAAGGAAGGGGAGTTTTATGATCGATCCACACAACCGGCAGCTACAGCTTGCCATGGTGCTGAAGCTTCAGATGCTTCAGCGAGAAGGATTGGCTCAACTGAGTTATCAGCAGCTTGAACATGTGCTGTTTGGTTGGGTGTGGCGTAAAGGGGTTCCCCTGAGTCTGCATGAAGCCGTTGAGGATCTCTTTCGGATCAATGCCGATGAGATCGTGGTTATTTTATCAAAACAAGCCATCATGGATGGCAGCAAGAAAAAGTTAAGTGACTTTGATGATTTGATTGAAGGAGTAAGCAAATGAAAGCAAGACCGCGTTTAGTAATCTTCGCATTGACGGTTATCGCCATATTCACGATGATCGCATTTTTTGCGGATGACGTACAAAAAAATATGACCCTTGGACTGGACTTACAAGGGGGATTTGAAATCGTTTATGAAGTAAGTCCGCTTGAAACGGACGGTACTTTACCTTCGATGGCAGCCGTAGCCCGTTCGGTATCCAAACGTATCGACGTTTTAGGTGTCAGTGAACCGGAAATCGTCATTGAAGGGGATAACCGTATCCGTGTTCAGTTGGCCGGTGTCACTGATCAGGAGCAGGCGCGCCGGATCATTTCGGCAACCGCGAATCTGACCTTCCGTGATGTCAATGACAATCTTTTGGCCGATGCATCGATTCTGACCGAAGGCGGCGCATCGCTGGGCTTTGAAAACGGCGTTCCTGTCGTTTCTTTAAAGATTGCCGATGCGGACAAATTCTTTGAACTTACCGATAAAGTTTCGAAAATGGGTGTGGGCAAGAATCTTATCGTTACATGGCTGGACTTTGAAGAGGGCGATTCTTATGAGGCCGAGCGGGTAAAAGAAGCCAGCGGACAGCAGAAATACATTTCTGCAGCAACGGTTGCTTCCGGTATCCGGGGCGATGCCATCATCAAGGGCAATTTCAGTGATAAGGAAGCCCGTGAACTGGCGGATCTGATCAATTCAGGTTCCTTGCCGGTACGGATGAGTGAACTGTATTCCAATGTCGTAACAGCAGAGTTTGGAATTACCGCTTTCAATCAGACGGTCATTGCCGGGTTAGTCGGTATCTTACTGGTCATGCTCGCCATGATATTGGTATACAAAGTACCGGGCGTCGTCGCAGCAATCATGCTGTCGCTCTACGTCTTTGTCGTTTTATTTATCTATAACAATATGGGCGGGGTATTTACCTTGCCGGGTATTGCGGCTTTGGTGTTGGGGGTCGGTATGACAGTCGATGCCAACATCATCACGTTTGAACGCATAAAAGATGAACTGTATTTGGGAAGAACATTGGAAAAGGCGTATGTCGAAGGACATCAGTTGGCTTTCTGGACGATTTTCGATTCTCAGTTTACGACCTTTATCGCCGCCCTGATCATGTACATCATGGGGACCGGAGCGGTCAAAGGATTTGCGACGATGTTGATGGTGACGGTTTTTGTTACCGTCATGCTCAATGTTTTCTTTACAAAGTTCTTACTGGGACTTTTGGTCAGATCCAAAGTATTCAATAACAAAAAAGGTTTGTTTGGAGTCAAACCGGAAAACATTCCGGATGTTTCCAAAGGGGAAAACCAGAAGTATTTCGGACCTTTTACCAAAATCGATTTCGTCAAGGAATCTCGTAAATTTTTGATCGGCAGTGCTACGATCCTGATTTTGGGACTTTCGATGTTTACGATCAACAGTTTCCGCGGTGTGGACGGATTCAATCTGGGCATCGACTTTTCCAGCGGTACCAAAATCACCATGAAATCCGATATTCCGCTGTCACTGGAAGAAATCCGTGCGGACTTCGCCCAGTTCGGTTATGACAGCGTTTCGGTTCAGTTTGCCGGGGATGATATAGCGTATGTGACGACCCGTGAGACGGAAACCACCGAAAACCTGCGCAACTTAAAAGTGTTTATCGAAGAGAAATACGGACATGAGGCCAATGATATCGTCGTTACCCCGGTGGTCGGCCGTGAGCTGGTCATCAATGCCCTGACACTCTCTCTGCTGGCATGGGTTCTGATGATGGTGTATATCACCCTGCGCTTTGAGTGGGACTATGCTTTGGGCACGATTGTCGCCTTACTGCACGATATTTTCATTGTTTTGGGTGTGTTTGCGATTTTCCGTGTTGAAGTCAATACCGAGCTGGTGGCCGTTATCCTTGCGATCATCGGGTATTCGGTCGATGACTCGATCGTTGTCTTTGACAGGATCCGGGATACCGTACGGCACTGGAGCAAACCGCACATCACTAAAGCGGATTACCGGCAGATCGTCAACTCGTCCCTACAGGTTACCTTGTGGCGGTCACTGTTTAATACATTCACCACGATTTTGCCGGTCTTTGCCTTGATCACAATCGGTTCATCGGAAATCTTCGAGTTTAACTTTGCCATGCTGATCGGGCTGTTTGCCGGTGCTTACTCATCGATTTTCGTCGCCGCTCAATTATGGTATTATATCCGTATCAATAAAAAACCACAGTCGCAGAAAGTCAAGAAAACCCGTAAGAAGGAAGCTCTGGACGAAATGACGATCATTGGTATCAACGACTAAAGGGCTCTGCCCTTTTTTCTCTTAAGGAGGGGACTTTATGTATGCTGTCAAGCAGAACGAAACACTGAATCCGCGAATTACCGAGCATTTTTCGACTCCCTTTACGCAAGAACTTTTATCTTCAATGAACCTGTCGGATGATCAGATCCGGCAGTTGGTTTTTGGTTTTACGGATGATTGTGAAAGCGAGGTCGTACGAAAAGCTGCAGATCTGCTGAGAAATGCGGCCAAAGAAAACCGAAAAATAATGATCTGCGGGGATTATGATGCGGATGGCATCTGTTCTACGGCGATGCTGGTCGATCTGTGTCAGCGGTTAAAACTGACGGTCGGCTTCTATATCCCCGATCGCTTAAAAGAAGGTTACGGCACCAATGAAAGCACCGTGATCGCAGCTCTTGATAAGGGCTATGATTTCTTTGTTCTGGTCGATAACGGCGTTTCGACTCACCAGGTCAACCGTCGGATCCTTGAAGCCGGGGCACAGCTTCTGATCATCGACCATCATGTGATCAGCGAACCGGTATCAGCCGATGTTCTTTTGCATCCCGATGTTCTGCCAAAGGCTTATGCGTCGATGTGTTCTTCCGGTCTGGTGTATCTGTTGGTCAGAAAACTGGGCTTGGACAGTGAGAAAATGCTTCAGCTGGCCGGAGTGGCTACGATTGGCGATATGATGCCGTTGTGGAACTATAATCGTCAGCTTGTGATCGAGGCACTGCAATCGCTGAATCGTTCAGCGATCCTTCAGATTTCATCGCTGCTCGATAAAAACGGGGAGCGCTATGATGAAGGGCTGATTGCTTTTCAAGTGGTGCCGAAACTCAATGTCGTCGGGCGTTTGGCGGATCGTGCCAATGTCAATCAGGTTGTCCGTTATCTGTTAAGTGATCAGAAAGAGGAGATTCTAAGCGTTTCAACGACCATCAAACAGCTTAATCAGTTGCGCCGTCAGCTGAGTGCGCAGATGTATCAGCAGTCCAAAGATCAGATCACGGATGACAGACTGCTCATTATCACGCATCCGCAGTTTCACGAAGGCTTGGTCGGGATCACAGCCGGTCAGATCAGTAAAGAGACCGGCAAACCGACGATCGTGTTGGCTCAAAAGCAGGACAGTTTTAAGGGCAGTGCACGCAGTTCCTCAAGTGATCTGCATCAGCTGTTGAGTGAAGCGAAAGAACATTTACTGCACTTTGGCGGACATGCGCAAGCCGCCGGACTCGAGATCGGATCGGATCAGATCGATGATTTCAGCCGTGCGGTCACGGCTTCGGTCAATGAGATGCTTGAGCACACCGATGAGGAAGTCATCGAAGTGTTACATTTGGATCCCTCGATCATTGGGTTCAAAGCGGTTGAGGAGTTTGAGCGCTGTGCTCCCTTTGGTCAGGGGTTTGAGCGTCCGCTTATCATGCTGAAAAATGTGCGGGTGATCCGTCCGTTGAGCAATGGCAACCGTTCGTTCAGTAAGTGGCTGGTATCGTTGGGCAGTGAAGAAGGGGAAGTTGTGATGTTCAGTGACTGTGATGACTCGATTCGCACTGCATCGCTGATCGATGTGATCGCGACAGTGACGATTTCACGGTTTTCGGGCCGAAGCAAGATTTCGTTGGTCGCCCAAAAGGTGTCGAAAAGTCATGGAAATGTGTAGAAATTTTGCTATAATGTACATGTTAAGGGAGGCTTATCCATGAATTTAAAAGATTACGTTGCTGAAATACAAGATTTTCCGATTCCGGGGATCCTTTTTAGGGATATTACACCGCTGATGGGTGATGGTGAAGCGTTTCATGAGGCTTCACAGCGGATCATCGATTTTGCGACCCGCGTAGGTGCAGAAGTCGTCGTCGGTCCGGAGTCGCGCGGATTTATTTTCGGATGTCCGGTCGCTCATGCCATGAAAATCGGTTTTGTGCCGGTCCGCAAGCCCGGTAAGTTACCGCGGGAAACGGTCAGCTATAAATATGATTTGGAATATGGCAGCAATGAGTTGCATATTCACAGCGATGCCATTAAACCCGGTCAGAAAGTTCTGATCGTTGATGACTTGCTGGCGACCGGCGGTACGGTCGAAGCGACCATCGAGCTGATTCGCCGGTTGGGCGGCGAAGTGGTCGGTTGTGCGTTTCTGATCGAGCTGTCTTCTCTGGAAGGCCGTAAGAAACTCAAAGATGTCGAGATTTTCACACTGATGTCGTATGAATAAACCATCGAAGAGAATTCTCTTCGATTTTTAAAAGAAGGTTGGAAAGGAGGAGGACCATGGCCAATCAAGTCAAACCGATCACGGTGGATATCCTGATGGAAACCGTCAAAGAATATATCAGTCAGCCGGATAATCTGGCATTGATTGAAAAAGCACTTGCCTATGCGACTGAAAAGCATGCCGGGCAGATGCGTAAAAGCGGCGAACCGTACATCAATCATCTGATTCATGTGGCGCATGTTTTGGCGACGCTGCGCGTCGGTCCTTCGACGATCGCTGCCGGCTTATTGCATGATGTTTTGGAAGACTGCGGAATTTCGAAGGAAGAACTGACCAAGGCGTTTGACGCAGAAATTGCGACGATCGTCGAGAGCGTTTCAAAAATCGGAAATATCAAGTTTACCGATGAAAAAGAGTATATGGCGGTCAATCACCGCAAGATTTTCATTGCGATGGCCAAGGATATCCGGGTCATTTTGGTCAAACTGGTCGACCGTCTGCACAATATGCGGACGTTGCAGTATCAGTCGGAAGAGAAGCAGAAGAAAATCGCGGCAGAAACGCTGGATGTGTATGCGCCGATTGCTCACCGGTTGGGTATCAGTGAAATCAAAAACGAGTTGGAAGACTTGAGTTTTTACTATCTGCATCGCGAGCAGTATTATGAAGTGGCCCGATTGGTCGAAGTACGCAAGGCAGAAAGGGACAATCAGGTCAACAAGATGATTCAGGAAATTTCGGAGATGCTCAGTGAACACAACATCACCCATCGCATTTTCGGCCGTTCCAAGCATCTGTATTCGATTTATAAGAAGATGACGACCAAGCAGAAGCGGTTTGATGAGATCTTGGATTTGCTTGCGATTCGGATCATCTGTGAAGAAGAGCTGAACTGCTATGAGATTCTGGGCTATATTCATGCCAAGTATCGGCCGATTCCCGGGCGTCTGAAAGATTATATCGCCATGCCGAAGATGAACATGTATCAGTCCTTGCATACGACCATCGTGGCAGATGAGGGCAATATTTTTGAAGTGCAGATCCGCACCGAGAAAATGGACTCGATTGCCGAACGCGGGATCGCGGCGCACTGGCACTACAAAGAAGGCGGGAAGTACTCCGCGGAAAAAGAGCAGCGCGAAATCGAGAACAAGCTGTCTTGGTTTAAGGATTTCAGTACGTTGACCGGGGATGTCAATGATGATGCGCAGGAATATGTGGAAGTGCTTCAGAAAGATATTTTTGAGGCAAATGTTTATGTCATGTCGCCTAAGGGACGAGTCATCGATCTGCCCAACGGTTCGACGCCGATCGATTTTGCCTATCGCATCCATACGGAAGTCGGTCATGCGACCATCGGAGCGATCGTCAACGGCGTGTTGGTTCCGATCAATACCAAACTGAAAACCGGGGATGTCGTTCAGATCCGCACCTCAAAACAGCCCAGCGGACCGTCGGAGGACTGGCTGAAGTTTGTCAAGACCTCACATGCTCGCAATAAAATCAAGGGGTTCTTACAGAAGAAAGAACTGGAAGACCGTCAGGATGATATTAAGAAGGGTCATTCCATGTTTGTGGAAGAACTGAAGAAGCGCAGCCTGGATGAAAAGGAAATCGTGGGTTCCAAACGTTTGGAATCAGTTTTCAAGGAATTCAATATTAAGAATGATGATGATTTCTATTATGCGATCGCCGTCAAGTCACTGACGCTCAATGCGGTCATGGAGAAACTGACGGATACGCGTAAGTCGATTCTGGATACGATCAATCTGTCGAAACTGTTTAATAAGCCCGTTCAGAAGAAAACGATCAGTAAATCCGGGATCCGGATTGCCGGAGTGGAGACGATGATGGTCTCGCTGGCCGGCTGCTGTTCGCCTGTGTATGGCGATGATATCATCGGCTATATTACCAAAGGGCAGGGCGTCAAGGTGCACCGTACCGACTGTCCCAACATTGTCAACGAAACCAAACGTCTGATCTCAGTCGAATGGGATTCGGAGTTTGAGTCCGGGAAATATGAAGTCGGCCTGTTTATCATGGCCAATGACCGAAACTTTCTTCTGACCGATCTGGTTACGATCGTATCTCAGTGCAAAGCCGGTCTCAATGCGGTCAATTCGACGGTCAATGATGATAAAGTCACGGCTACGACAACGATGAAAATCGTCGTGGAAGATGCCGATCATTTAAAGACGGTCATCGCCAACCTCAAGAAGGTCAATGGGGTCATTGATGTTGACCGTGTTACATTGTAAGCAGTGGTTTTTTACGGTACAGCAATGAAACAATGCACTACCATAGAAATCTGCACTGTTGAAATGATCGATATACTTTCTTTGAATATCCAGTATTAGTAAAACGTATCAGAATGACATTGACGGATGATTCTTGGTGTAAGATCAGAAGTCTTGACAGAGTGTTGTTAAGGGCTGAGTCCGAAGGGATTCCGGCCTTTTTTATCAGATGACATCAAAGTGAACTTCACACCGAACACTGTTTGAAGGCACGAAAACGAATGCTTCAAATTTGTTAATCAATCTTACAAAACGCTCTTGACAATCATGAAGTTGAATGATAATTTTTAGATAAATAATGCCGGGGGATATCGTATGAATCATGCGGTCGCACATGGGAAACTGAAGCCTATTCAAACCATGTTTTTTTGCGTTGAAAAACAGTGATTCTGACTTTATTCTCCCTTCATTGAATCACCAGGGGGATTTTATGAAAAAAAGCCTACAATCATGTTTCATCTTCATGCTCACCGTGTGCCTGCTTTTTCATCATGCACCGCTGCGGTCGTTCGCCCAGACAACATCGGAAAGCGATGAGAATGCTTTAGCACCGGTGATCCAACAAACAGAATCCAGGGAGTACAACGCCAAAGGGGAACTTGTCGGGGAAGATTTAAGCAAACGGGAAAGGAATATCAAGCATTTCTTTAAAGATGATTTTTCTTATGAAGCCGTCCTGTATCCCACTACGGTCCATGTGAAGGAAAACGGTGCATGGGTGGATATCGATAATACGCTCACTGAACAAAATATGAAGGGTGAGCAGGTATATAAAAACAAGAAAAACAGTTTTTCGGTGCTGTTTGCGAAAACCGCCACATCCAAGCAACTGGTACAGCTGAGTCAGGGATCGTATGAGATCTCTTTTTCATTGCTTGATGCTCAGTCATCCCTGTCTCAAGTCGCTTTGTCTAAAGAAGCCGAGGGGCTCAGTGCCAGTGAGAGCATGAAAGTCCTGCGAAATCTGTCCTCAGTCATTACGTATGATGAGGTGTTTAAAGGAGTAAGCCTTCGCTATACTGTTCTTCCGGAGAGACTCAAAGAGGACATCATCCTGACATCGGTGGATGCCATTCAGGATTTCCGGTTTATCTATCAGACGAAAAATCTGAGCATGGAAGAGTTTGAGGGACAAGTCGTGTTCAAGGACACGGAAACGGGAAAGGATGTCTTCTTTCTTGAACCCCCGCACATGATGGATGGTGCCGGTGAAATCAGTACGGACATCACGATGCAGTTAACCAAAAGTGAGGAAGGAATGATCCTGACCTTGCGTCCGGATGAAGCATGGCTCAGGGATGCCAAACGGGTGTATCCGGTCATCATCGACCCGGTCGTTACCACCAGTCTTAACAGTGCGGATATCAACGATGTGCATGTTTCGAAAGGGTATCCGGATACCAACTATATATTCAGTACGATTCTGAAAACAGGGTGGGGAAATCTTTCAGTTATGAATCGGATTTACTTCCGCTTTCTGAACCTGCCAACCCTATCCAGTGCGGACATGATTACGGATGCGGTATTTACGCTGACCCAGAAGACCGATCATACCAGTGCCGCCCGACAGTTAAATCTGGTGGAAGTGACCTCTCCCTGGGTCAACAGCACGCTGACCTGGAACAACCAGCCGTTAGGGACGAATGTACCGGTCAGTAACAACGTGGAAGATTATGCGATGATTCAGGGAAGTTCAGGGACTTCGCATCAGTGGAACATTACCCGACTGGTCCAGCAGTGGTACAACAGCGGGGTCAATCACGGATTTATGCTTGAGGATCAGTCACCGGAACCGGCATGGACCAGTTACAACGAGTTTTATTCCTCTGAATCCAGCGGGACCCGGCCGATGGTCATTATATCCTATCGCAACACCAGCGGGCTGGAACCGTATTGGACCTACCGATCTCAATCCGTCGGACGGGCCGGAACCGTGTATACCCAGGATGTCACCGGCAATCTGGTGTTGGT
>DDYT01000033.1 GCA_002348095.1 Erysipelotrichaceae bacterium UBA2227
TCATCAAGCAGCGCATCATTGATGATGGAGTTCGTTATATCGCCTTTGAACCGAACCTGACGGACGATTTACGGCAGTTATACAATGATTTGCGCACGGAACTCAATCTGATTCAGATCAATCTGCACAATCTGCATTCATTGACAGCCAATGATATTGAGGGTAATAAGGACTATCTGACGATCATGTTTGAGAACCTTTCCTTATTGGAATCCATCGGACAATAACCTCGCTTTGCGAGGTTTTTTCAACCGCAGCGGATGTTTATGATACAATAAGAACGGAGGAATTTTTATGAAAAAACTGTTACTCGTTGATGGGAATTCCATGGTATTCCGTGCTTTCTATGCAACGATCTATACCCGGCCGATGATCACATCCTTTGGTCAGCCGACCAATGCGGTTTTCGGTTTCGCCAATATGGTCAATAAGGCACTTCAGATGCTTCAGCCCGATGCAATCCTGTTTGCGTTTGACTCCGGCAAGAAAACATTTCGCCACCATCAGTATCCTCAATACAAAGGCACCCGAAAAGAGCTGCCGCAGGAACTGATCGATCAGTTTCAGTTGGTGCGTCAGTATCTGGATGCATCCAACTATCCGCGGATTGAAGCTGAAGGATATGAGGCAGACGACATCATCGGTACGATGGCATTGCGCCACCCAGACTGGCAGACCACGATACTGACCTCCGATCGCGATTTGCTGCAGCTGATCGACGATACGACCTCGGTCATTCTGATGAAAAAAGGGATCACCGAACNNACTTTAAAGAGTGAATACGGGCTTCGTCCGGATCAGATTCCTGATCTCAAAGGATTGATGGGCGATCCCTCGGACAACATTCCCGGCATACCGAAAGTTGGAGAGAAAACCGCCATGAAGCTTCTTGAGGAATATGAGAATCTGGAAAATATTCTTGCTAACGTCGATCATCTCAAAGGGAAGCTTAAAGAAACCGTTGAACAAAACGTTGAACAAGCCCGATTATCCAAAGAGCTTGCAACGATTTTTAAAGACGTACCGCTGACCATCGATATCGGACAGTGTGTCAACCGTCCCGATCTTGAGGGGATGGGCAGGTTTTTCCGTCAGTATGAAATGCGTTCACTGGATCGAATGATTCAGGAGATGTTCGTTAATAACCGCAAAGAGGATGAATCGCAAAAAGAGTCGAAATCATCTCTGTGGACGGATTTTGACCGATCCTTTTTCATCGATGGCTGTGTCATCGTTGCCCTGGAAACCCAAGGACGAGGTTTTCGAGCTGATTGTGAGGGATTTGTGATCTGTAACGGTACTTCGGCAGCTTTGATAGAAAAGATGTCGGATTTATCCCTGTTTAAAGAATGGCTAAGCAGCGAACATAAAAAAGTCGGATATGATGTCAAGCTGCTGATGCACATTATGGATCAATGGGGATTGAGGGTTAAGGGATTTTCGGATGATATCATGCTGATGGCTTTTTTGGATGATACGATGCTGACGACGCAGGACAAACTGAAGGACAAGTGGGGCATATCGGTGGCCAAAGACGATCCGAAGCACTCGGCAGCCCTGTTTGCTCAGATGGCTCATAACGAAATCAGCACAATCTTTGATCGACTTAAAGAAAAAGAAATGGCGGATCTGTATCGGGATATCGAGTTTCCTTTACTTTTCGATTTATATGAAATGGAGAAATGGGGCATTGAGATCGATCAGAAAACACTCGAGGAAATTTCTGTAAAAACGTTGCAGAGAATCAATGATTTGAGCGAGCGCATTTATTTCCTGGCAGGGAGCCAATTCAATATCAACTCGCCAAAGCAACTGGCCGAAGTCCTGTTTGATCAGTTGCAGCTGCCCGCCAACACCAAGCGCTCTACCGCTGTCGATGTGCTTGAGGATTTGGCCGGAAAACATCCGATCGTCGATGAAATCATCGAATATCGTAAATACCAAAAACTGTACAGTACTTATGCGGAAGGACTGAAGAAGTATGTCGAAGAAGACAGCAAGATCCATACTGTGTTTTCTCAGGTATCCACGCAAACCGGACGGCTGTCTTCCGTCGATCCCAACTTGCAAAATATTTCAATACGCAGCGAAGAAACCCGGGAAATCCGTAAGGCTTTTATTGCCAAATCCGGGTGGCAGCTGCTCAGTGCCGACTACTCTCAGATCGAACTGCGTATTTTAGCGCACATCGCTTCGGAGAGTGCCATGATCGATGCTTTTCGCTCAGGTCTTGACATTCACACCAAAACGGCTATGGATGTTTTTGGAGTCCAAGCCCATCAAGTCACATCACTGATGCGCCGTCAGGCTAAAGCCGTCAACTTCGGAATCATATACGGGATCTCAGATTTCGGGCTGGCCGCACAACTTTCGATATCGCGCAAGGAAGCCGCCGGTTTTATTGAAACATACCTGAATACCTACCCGCAGATCCAGCAGTTTATGGATAAGACCGTGAACTTCTGTAAAGAGAACGGCTATGTCAAGACCTTGTTTAACCGCCGCCGTGAAATCCCGGAGATCAACGATCGGATTTATTCCGTCCGTGAGTTCGGTAAAAGGGCAGCCATGAATGCTCCGATCCAGGGCAGTGCGGCTGATTTGATCAAAGTGGCAATGATTCAGGTGGCAAAAAAACTGAAACAGCGTCAGCTGAAGTCACATCTGCTTTTACAGGTTCACGATGAACTGCTGCTGGAAGTTGCACCGGATGAAACGGATGTAGTGACAAATCTGGTCGTAGAAGCAATGCAGCAGGCAGTCAGTCTCGATGTTCCGCTGGAAGTATCGACAGCCATCGGATCAACGTGGTATGAGGCGAAATAAGTATGCCTGAACTGCCTGAAGTTGAAACCGTGGTCCGTACGCTGGAATTTCTGATCGGCGGACTGAAAATCACGGATATCGATATTCATTATATGCCTATTGTCAGCGGAGATATTGACGCATTTCGTCAGTCACTGATCAATAAACGGTTTACCGGGTTTTCACGTCGCGGTAAATATGCGCTGTATACGGTGGAAGATGTGATTTTGATGGTCCATCTTCGCATGGAAGGCCGGTTTTATGTACGTGATGAAAGAAATCCGACGGATAAGCATACTCATGCCGTTTTTCATCTCGACAACGGCAGATTCCTTCATTATCACGATGTGCGCAAGTTCGGACGGCTGGAAATCGTGCGACCTGATCAGATAAGCCGGCGGCTTTCGACGTTAGGGATAGAACCCTTTGATCCGCAGATGAGCGGATATACACTCAAGAAACTGGCTTCTTCACGTCAGATCGGATTGAAGACCTTTCTGCTCGATCAACGGTTTGTCTGCGGGATAGGCAACATCTATGCCGATGAAATCTGCTTTTGTGCACGTCTGCATCCGGAATCACCGGTCAGCAAAATATCACTAAAACGCTTTAATGAAGTCGCGGATTGCATTAAAATGGTAATGAGCCAGGCGATCGCGGATGGCGGAACGACCATCCGTTCATATACATCTTCACTGGGTGTTTCCGGACGCTTTCAGCTTCGTCTCAATGTCCACATGCGCAAAGGTGAACCTTGTCATGTATGTGGCGATCCGATCATTAAAACCCGGGTATCCGGAAGGGGGACATATGTATGTCTGCGATGTCAAAAACGAATCAAGGATTGAGAATCGCAATTACCGGATCGATGGGATCGGGGAAAAGTGCGGTGTGCAGTATTATAAAAAATGCCGGATGGCCTTTGATCAGTGCCGATGAAGTGGTCGCTGATCTGTATGATTTTGATACGTATATCAAGACCCGGCTGAAGGATGCTTATGGGGAAGAAGTGATCGAAGATCACAGGGTCAATCGTAAAGTACTCTTTGCAAAGATGATGGAAAATGAAAATGAGAAAAAACGGGTAGAGGCTTTGGTTCATCCCGTCGTAGAAAAGCGGATCAATGAGTATTTTGACTGTCACCCTTCTGCTTTGATGTTTGCAGAAGTCCCGTTGCTTTATGAAAGCGGATGGGAAGACAAGTTTGATCAGGTATGGGTCGTTGCCGCTCAGGATGAAGTGCGCATCGACCGCCTTGTCAGCAAGCGGAATGTCAGTAAACAGCAGGCCCTTGCGCTGATGAGTTATCAGATGGATCAAAAGCGGAAAATGGAACTGGCAGATATCGTAATTGACAATAACGGAGATTTAGACGATTTGAAAGTCGTCGTGTTGAGTATACTCGATCATGTAAGCGGAGGTGATATACATGCTCAAAGCCAATGACGGTGTTAGTTTTCGAGTCAAACGGTCCTTAAGTGATGCTGAGATTCGCTCGCTTATGACTTGTTATCTTCCGCTGATCGGACATGACGGAGTCATTTTATACTTGAGTGTCATGACATTGTCCACCGACGAACAGTTTTCAACGCATCAGCCTTTACTTGAGCAAAGTGAGTTACCGATCGATCGCATTGAAAATGCCCGAATGCAATGCGAACGGGTATATCTGATCCGTACTTATAAAAAGTCCGTTGAGCAACGGGACTTCTATGTGTGGCAGATGGAACTGCCGATGCTGATCGACGATTTTCTGATCCATGAAGTATTGGGCAGAAGGCTGTATAGCCTGATCGGTAAGAACCGATTTGAATCAGTCAAACAGACCTATAAAAAAGCCAAAGGCGATTTCAGTGACTTTAAAGCGATCAGCGCTTCACTGAAAGCCGATGATCTGACTCATTGGGATGCTGAGTTTGAGCAAAAGTTTCAGCTTTCAAAACCCAAACAGGCTCCGGCTGCCCATCTTGAAATAAAGTTTGACACACAGAAATTTTTGCGTGATATATCGGTCTTAGCTTTTCCGCTATCAGCCAGAACCCCAGAAAATATCCGGCTGATCGAAGAATGTGCTACGATCTACGGGATCCGCGAAGAGGATATGAGGGTTCTGGTGTCCCGTTGCATCCGCCTGAAAGATCATACCCTGGATACCGAGAAACTTAAACAGAAGGTCCGCAGCTTTAAAGGAATCGATGTCTCTTTGCCGCAAGATCCTTACACCGCCTCGTCCATTGCCTTTTTACAAGCCAAACAAAATGGGGTGGCTGTGTCCTCGGCTGATAAAACCCTTATCGAACATTTGATTTTGGAAATGAAACTCGTTCCGGAAGTCGTCAACGTACTTCTGGAATATGTGCTGAAGAACAATGCCATGCGCCTAAACCGCAGTTATGTAGAGAAAATTGCCGCCAGCTGGATCCGCCTCAATGTCACCAGCAAAGAAGAAGCGTTGGCTGCGACTTTGCGCGAACCGGCGAAAGGCAAGTCGGTGCGCAATGATGTTTTGCCCCTGTGGTATCAGCAGGAAGATGAAGAAACCAGTGAAGAACCGATCGATCGGGCATCACTGATCAAAAAGATTAAAGGAGGCAGCTAGATGAAGAAGGTATCCTTGGAGTTTGAGTTAAACGAAGAACTGAAAGAGCAGCGACGCACGATGTTTGAGTCTTTGCTTACCCAGCCGGAAATCATCGAGTTCAAGAAGAAGTATGATCTGAGTGACTCGGATATCGAACCGTTTGTCCAACGCTATCAGCGCTGGCTGGTCAATATCCGTCTTTGTGACGGCTGTTTGGGGCTGCATATGTGCAGACAGAATGACCGCGGCCTGATTTTGGATATGATCGTGGATAACGGTATTTTGATGCAGGAAATCCGTAAATGTGCGTATCTGACGGAAGAAGAAGCACAACGGGCTCATCTGAAGAAATTCATTATTTCCGATATGGCGGAGCACTGGGCAACATTATCGTTGGCATCGCTTGATCTCGATGCAGAAACGGACGATTACTTGCGTATCGTCGATCTTTTGGCCCGTTGGGTGCGCTCTCCATTGGATAAAGGATATTATGTTTACGGTTTGCCCGGGGCAGGAAAGACGTATCTGGTGGCTTGCGTGGCCAATATGATGGCCAAAAACGGCAAAACCGTTGCTTTTGTTCACGTACCGACGCTGATGCAACGGCTCAAGAGTTATCTGGATAACCGGGATGAATTCGAAAATGTCCTCCATAAAGTCAAATCTGCGGATATCGCCGTTTTTGACGATATCGGTGCAGAAAGCGTCACGTCGTGGGTGCGGGATGAACTGCTTCTGCCCATCCTCAACGATCGGGCTGAGCGTCGGAGAACGACGTGGTTTACAAGCAATGAGGACATGAAAAGCCTGAAGAATCACTATATGTACAATCAAAAGGGAGAAAAGGAAGAAATGAAGGCCATCCGGATCATCGAACGTATCGAAGCCTTGGCGACCCCGTTGAACCTGCGCGGCAATAACCGCAGAAAAGGATAAAAATCCCTACCCAAGAATTTGAGAAAATGTTATCATTGAACAGAAATGAGGTGACCCTATGGTGAAGAAAATCGGTGTACTGACTTCCGGTGGAGACTCCCCGGGCATGAATGCGGCCATCCGTGCCATAACCCGAAGCGGTATTTACCATGGTTTGGAAGTATACGGCATCAATAACGGCTATCGCGGTTTGGTTGAGGATGATATGTTTCTGATGGAGCGCAGCACTGTCAGTGACATCATGATCAAAGGGGGCACGATTTTGGGAAGTGCCCGGCTGCCGGAGTTTAAGGAACTGAGCGTTCAGAAAAAGGCAGTTGAAAATCTAAATAAACGGGGTATTGAAGCTTTGGTCGTTATCGGGGGTGACGGTACGTATAAAGGTGCCATGGCCCTCACTGAACTTGGGGTCAATTGCATCGGACTGCCCGGAACGATCGATAATGATATTGCTTCGACCGATTATACCATCGGGTTTGATACAGCACTGAACACCGTGATTTACTGTGTCGATAAACTGCGGGATACTTCATCGTCGCATCACCGCTGCTCGGTGGTTGAAGTCATGGGAAACCGGTGCGGCGATTTAGCCATTTATTCAGGACTTTCCTGCGGTGCGGAGATCATCATTACGCCGGAAGCCGGATATGATGAACCCAGTGTTCTGGAACAGCTGCGGTATTACGAGCAAGTAAAGAAGAAGCGTCATGCCATCGTGATCATCAGTGAAAAAATCACCGATGTCGAAATGCTGGCCGTAAAAATATCGAAGGCGACCGGATTCTCCGGTCGGGCCACAGTATTAGGACATATACAGCGCGGCGGCTCACCGACGGCCTTTGACCGGGTACTGGCGACACGGATGGGCGATAAAGCCGTGGAACTCTTGTTGGCCGGGATCGGCGGTCATTGTGTCGGGATGGTCAACAATGAAATCGTCTCTACGCCCATCGAGGAAGCACTGGGATTACCGAAAAAATCACGAAGACCGCTGTTTGCTTTGCATGAGCGGCTCGTCTAGGAGGAA
This sequence comes from Erysipelotrichaceae bacterium UBA2227, assembly GCA_002348095.1. GTDB lineage: Bacteria > Bacillota_I > Bacilli_A > Erysipelotrichales > Erysipelotrichaceae > UBA2227. The sequence goes on from DDYT01000033.1 coordinate 7,351, forward strand.
ATATGCAAAAATTACGGAAAACAAAAATCATCTGTACCTTGGGACCGGCGAGTGAAACACCGAAGATGATCGAAAAACTGGCCGATGCCGGTATGAATATCTGCCGTTTGAACTTTTCTCATGAAGATCACGAGAAACATCTGGCTCGTATCGAAATGATCCGTTCGGTCAGTGATATGACCGGATACAATCTGGGCATCATGCTGGATACCAAGGGGCCGGAAATCCGCTGCGGCGTCATGAAAGACGGGGTGCTGACCTTTAAAAAAGGAGACATCGTCAAAGTGACCAAAGAAGAAGTTTTGGGCACCAATGAACGTTTTCAGATCATCGTTCCCGAACTGTTTGCGGATGTAGTGCCTGGCAACTACCTGCTGATCGACGATGGGAAAATGCGGCTGACGATTTTGGAGAATGACGGTACTGAACTGACTTGCCGAATCGAAAATCCGGGAGTTATCAAAACCCGTAAAGGTGTCAATGTTCCCAATGTCAAACTCTCGATGCCGTTTATCTCAAAGAAGGATGATGCCGATATCCGTTTCGGTGCACGCAATGATGTTGATTTTATTGCCGCATCTTTTGTCCGTCGGGCGGAGGATGTGCTCGCCATCCGAAAAATCCTGACTGAAGAAGGTAAACCGAAAGTTCAGATCATAGCGAAAATCGAGAATCAGGAAGGGGTCGACAATCTCAAAGAGATTTTGGAGGTTGCTGACGGGGTCATGGTTGCCCGTGGGGATCTCGGTGTCGAAGTGTCTACGGCTTTGGTTCCGATTTATCAGAAAAAAATCATTTCGATGGCTAATGAGTTTGGCAAGCCTGTCGTTACCGCGACGCATATGCTTGAATCGATGATGTCCAATCCGCGTCCGACAAGAGCGGAAGCGAGCGATGTCGCCAATGCAGTTTTGGATGGTACCGACTGCATCATGCTTTCCGGGGAGTCGGCGGTCGGTGATTATCCGATCGAAGCCGTACAGACGATGGATATCATTGCCAAAAGCATCGAGGAAATTTTGCCGTATCGTGATCGTCTGGATCATGCCATTAAGTCCGGTAAGCGTACATTACAGGATGCAATCGGGATTGCCGTATGTGAATCGGCACTGAATCTTGATGAAGTCGAAGCCATCGTTGCCTTTACCCAAGGGGGTTCGACCGCCCGCCGGATTTCCAAGTTCCGCCCGCCGGTACCTATTTTTGCGGTCACCTTTACCAAGAGCGTTCAGCGGAAGTTAGAGGCAAACTGGGGGGTTATTCCGATTTACTCGGATATACAGAATGAAATGACCAATGACGATGAACTCGCCAGCATCATTGCAAAAAACTTCGGGATCGAAGCAGGAAAACAGGTCATCATCACCGCAGGTTATCCGACCGGTGAGGGTTCGGCCAACATGATGAAAATCATTGAAGTTAAGTAAATAATTACCGGATAATGTGTCAATTATCCGGTTTTTTGTTGTAAAATAGAAGGTGTGAAAAAGAGGTGAACAAAATGAAAAAATATATCGGTATCGATTTGGGCGGAACCAATGTCCGCGTTGCGAAGGTTACGGCTGACGGACAGATTTTAGCCGAAGTCAAAAGCCCGTCCTATGCTCAGCAGGGACCAGTAAAAGTAATGGAGAATCTGATCCGCAGCATTAAGGAAATCGAAGGATATTCAGACTGCTCGGGTATCGGGGTCGGGGTTCCCGGTCCGGTCGATACGACGAAAGGGGTCATGCTGATGGCGACCAATCTGCCGGGTTTTGAGTTTTTCCCCATTGCTAAGACACTGGAAGATGAATTTCATATTCCAACCTATGTCGATAATGATGCCAATGTGGCCGGACTGGCGGAAGCATTGGTCGGAGCCGGAAAGGGTTTGCCCATCGTCTATTATGTGACCCATTCGACGGGTATCGGCGGTGCACTGATCGTTGACGGGAAAGTTGTTTCGGGTAAACACGGTCATGCCGGAGAAATCGGTAATATCATCATCGACCGGGCACGCAGGAAGTATAATCATCTCAATGTCGGTGCGGTGGAAAATGAGGCATCGGGGACTTCGCTGGTGCGAAAAGCCAAGGAAGAAATCGACGATCAGATTACTTCGGCCGGCGAACTGTTTGCGTTAGCCAAAGCCGGTGATGTACGGGCACTGAAAATCGTGGATACGATGGCGTATGACTTTGCGATGATGTTTTCGGCCATCGCCCATGTGTGTGATCCCTATGCTTTTATCGTGGGCGGCGGGGTCATGAAATCGAAGGATCTGTATTTTGATAAAATGATTGAGTATTATATGCAGCATGTTCATACGGGCATGCGTACCGTAGAATTTCGACCGGCACAGTTGGATGAACCGGGATTGATCGGTGCGGCAATGTTGCCGGTATCGTTTGGAAAGTAAGGAAAAAATGAAAGAAAAACTTAGAAAATATGCGCAGTTAGCCGTATGTACCGGCGTCAATGTACAAAAAGGACAAACTCTGGTCATACAAACCACCACGGATTGCAATGAATTTGCGCGTTTGTGTGTGGAAGAAGCTTACAAGGCCGGAGCCGGCTATGTGTATGTCCGTTGGGCGGATGATCCGATACAAAAAATAAACTATACGTATGCGGATGTGGAGCGTCTGGAGAAGATTCCCGGATGGATCGTTGATCAGTATCAGAGTTTTATGGATGAAGGTGCATGTGCACTAAGCATTTATGCCCCGACCCCGGGACTGCTGGCTGAAATCGATCCGATGAAAATCCAACGGGTTTCCGTTGCATCACAGAAAGCACTGAAGAGTTACCGCGAGTATATGATGGGCAATAAAGCCCAGTGGTCGCTGGTTTCGGTTCCTACGGTGGCTTGGGCGAAGAAAGTCTTCCCTGAAATAAGTGAAGAAGAAGCCGTCGCAAAACTGTGGGAAGCCATATTCACTTCAGTACGTGTCGATGAAACCAATGATCCGGTAGCTGACTGGGCAGCACACAATATCCGTCTGGCCGGGTATAATCAAAAACTCAATGATTTCAATTTTAAGTCCCTTCATTTTAAAAACAGTCTGGGAACCGATCTGACCGTTGAGCTCGTAGAGAATCATCATTGGGCCGGTGGTGCGGAACATGCCCAAAACGGTGTCGTGTTCAACCCCAATATCCCGACGGAAGAAGCGTTTACGATGCCAAAGAAAACCGGGGTCAACGGAACAGTCGTCTCAACCAAACCCCTCAATTATCAGGGCCGCCTGGTCGAGAATTTCAGACTGACCTTTAAGGATGGTGCCGTAATCGATTTCAGTGCCGAAAAAGAAGAAGCTGCGCTGAAGAACCTGTTGAATGTCGATGAGGGCAGTAAGTATCTGGGTGAGGTTGCCCTGATTTCGCATGATTCACCGATTTCCAACAGCGGTGTACTCTTTTTAAACACATTGTTTGACGAAAATGCATCCTGTCACTTGGCATTGGGCCGGGCTTATCCGATGAATGTCAAGGGCGGTAACGACATGAGCGAAGAAGAACTATTGGCTGCCGGGGCCAACATGTCGATGGAACATGTCGACTTTATGTTTGGCAGTGCAGATATGAGTATCATCGGAATACGGTTTGACGGACGCGAAGTCGTTGTGTTTGAACAAGGGAATTTCGTGATTTAGGTTAATGTTATTGACAAAAGGACAACTTATTTGTATAACTAAAGAGTAAATACAGTGAAGAGGACAACAACATATCTTTCTGATCAGAGAGGGAAGCGGTCGGTGAAAGTTTCCTGATGAACGGTATGTTTACCGCCTTGGAGTAGGTTTTTCGAAAAGAACCCGTTTTCCGCGTTAAGGATTCAAGCGCACAGCAATGTGAACTAAGGTGGTACCGCGAGACTCTCGTCCTTTGGATGAGGGTCTTTTTATTTACAATAAGGAGCGTGAAGGTATGATCAATATTAAAGAGCATGAACGTCTTAACGTCATGAACCACTCATGTGCCCACTTGATGGCCCATGCAGTCAAGAATTTGTATCCCCAGGCGAAGTTTTGGGTCGGGCCGGTCATTACCGACGGTTTTTACTATGACATTGATTTAGACGGCGATGCGATCCGTGAGGAAGACTTGCCGAAAATCGAAGCCGAAATGAAAAAACTGTCGAAGGACGGCAAACGGATCGTCCGCGTCGAAGTCAGCAAAAATGAAGCTTTGGATATGTTTAAGGATGATAAGTACAAAATCGATCTGATTTCGCAGATGAATGAAGAAGATACGGTCATCTCTGTGTACAAACAAGGAGACTGGATGGATCTGTGTCGCGGTCCGCATGTCGATTCTTTGAAAGAACTGAAAAACTTTAAATTATTAAAAGTTTCCGGTGCCTATTGGAAGGGCGATGCGGAAAATGATATGTTGCAACGTGTGTACGGCATCTGTTTTGAAACCAAGGAAGAACTTGATGAGCATCTGCGTCTGTTGGAAGAGGCTAAGAAGCGCGATCATAAGAAGCTGGGAAAAGAACTTGAGCTGTTTATGATCAGCGAATACGGACCCGGATTCCCGTTCTGGCTGCCTAATGGCATGATGCTGCGCCATTTGCTGGAAAATTTTTGGTGGAAAGAACATGTCAAGGAGGGATATCAGTTTATCCAGACACCGATCATGCTTTCACAGGAGTTATGGCAGATTTCCGGTCACTGGGAAAACTACCGTGAAAACATGTATACATCGACCTTGGATGAACGCACCTTTGCAATCAAACCGATGAACTGTCCGGGCGGTTTGCTGGTGTACAAAAATTCGCTTCATTCCTATAAGGATTTACCGCTGCGTGTCGGCGAACTGGGTTTGGTGCATCGTCATGAAGCATCCGGTGCGCTAAACGGCTTGTTCAGAGTACGCAATTTCACGCAGGATGATGCTCATATTTTCATGACGGAAGATCAGATTGAAAGTGAAGTCGTGCGGCTGATCAACTTTATCGACCGTATTTATAAAGTATTCGGACTGACGTATTCAATCGAACTTTCGACACGTCCGGAAAAGAAATATATCGGTGATATCGAAGTGTGGAACCGCAGTGAGGTTGCTTTGGAGAAGGCTTGTTATTCAGCCGGCAAACAATGTAAGATCAATCCGGGTGACGGAGCATTTTACGGACCGAAGCTGGACTTCCATATCCGAGATTCATTGGGCAGGGTATGGCAGTGCGGTACGATCCAGTTGGACATGAATCTGCCGGAGCGATTTGACTTAAACTACATTGCACCGGATGGATCAAAGAAACGTCCGATCATGCTTCACCGTGTTATTTACGGGTCGGTCGAGCGTTTTATCGGAATTCTGATCGAGCACTATGGCGGGGCTTTCCCATTGTGGCTTGCTCCGGTTCAGGCTGTGATCGTTCCGGTCAATCCGGATTTACACAGTGAATCTTCGTATGCTCTGGCCAAACGTCTGGAAGATTTGGATATCCGTGTCAAAGTCGATGACCGCAACGAAAAGCTCGGTTATCGCATACGGGAAGCGCAAATCACCAAGATTCCGATACAGCTGGTGTTGGGTGATGGGGAGATGGCCAACAAAACCATCAACATCCGTCGTTATGGTCAGCAAAGCAGCGAGACACTGCCGGTGGATGAGTTCATCGCCGGGCTGCTGTCAGAAATCCAAGAGAAAAGATAAGTTTTCAGAGCAAGGAAAGTCCTTGCTCTTTTTTGTCGGATAATGTCGGTTGAACGTGAAATAAACTTCATGAAAAAAATCACAAAATAACAAAAATCATGTGAACAAAATATCATGCTGTGCTATAATGGTTGAGTCAGAAGGGTGCTGACGATGAAGGATGAACTATGAAAATAAAAATTTTGATATGTATTCTTATGTTATCAGTAATGTTTGGATGTACACCGAAGAAAGAAGAAGTTAAACTTTCGATTTTAGTGCCGATGGGTGCACCGTCGATCGCGGTGATCCCTGTATTACAGAAGGATGAACATTCCGTCAATATCGTAAGCGGCACTGATCCGCTGCAGGCGGCTTTGATCAGTCCGAATCCGGAATATGACATCATCATTGCACCGGTGAATCTGGGTGCGGCATTAATCAGTAAAAACTCAACACAGTATCGTCTGTGGGGCGTGGTCACTTGGGGTAACTTATACATCGTCGGGGAAAATGAAGCAGTGTTAGGCAGTGAAGGTACTTTGGCTTTGTTTGGTGAGAATGCAGTTCCGCAGAAAATATTTGATACGGTCAAAGAGAAAATGAACCTGCAGATTGGTTCTGCATATTTCCCTTCGGTCAATGATGCGCAGGCACAGCTGTTAACCGGTAAGGCAAATGCTGCCATGCTGGCACAGCCGCTTGCGGCAGCGACGATCGCCAAGGCTAAGGAAATGGGTAAGGATCTGAAAGTCATTGCAAATCTTCAGTCCCTGTGGAAAGAAACGACGCAAACGGAGAATTATCCTCAAGCTGCGATTTTTGTTCTTGAAAGTGCTTATTCGAAAAACAAACAGGATATAGAAAATACGATTGCTCTTATGAAATCATATGTAGATCAGTGTTGGAGTGAAAGTTCAACTCTTGAAGCAGATATCACGTCACTGACCCCGGAAAAACTTGGGCTGCCAAGTGCAAAACTGGTGACTGTTGTTTTCAAAGGCATGAATGTCAAATTAGAAAAAGCTTTGGATGTCGAAGCGGAACTGAAGGCATTTCTGAAATTATTTGGCTTAACAAATATTCGTGAACTAATTATCAACTAGTATGGTATAATCATATCGTAGGTTTAATCAACTTCTGCGGGGTGATGGAATGAAGAGGCGACGACTGATCACGGTTGTCATACTGGCATTAACCTGGTGGCTTGCGGCACATTCAATCGCAAACGATATTCTGCTTCCGTATCCGTGGGACGTGGCTTTGACGATGCTCAGTCAAGTGGGGCAGTCTGAATTTTATTCGAGTATAGTTGCGACACTTTGGCGATTGTTTCAGGGGCTGCTGATCGCCTTGATCCTGGGGGTGCTGTTGGGGTATATTTGTGCTTTGAAAAGCAAGGCAGATGACTATCTCATGCCCCTGATTACGGCACTCAAGACGATTCCGAATATTTCTTATATCATCATTGCCTTGATCTGGCTGGGCAGTGATCGAAGTGTGATACTGATTTGCTTTCTGATTCTGTTTCCGATATTCTTCGAAGCAGCGAAGATGGGTGTGACTTCCGTCGACCGTCGTCTGTTGGATGTGCTGGCACTGTATCCGGAAACCCGGACCAACAAATTTAAAAACGTTTACGGTCCAAACATGATTCCTTATTTACTTGCTTCTCTGAAATCCGGTCTGTCTTTGGGATTTAAGGTAGCCATCATGTCGGAGGTCTTAGGACAGGTTCAAGTCGGGATCGGTAAGGCTATGTTCTTATCAAAGCTCTATCTGGATACCACTTCAATTTTTGCCTGGACGGTGTGGATCATCCTGATCGGGATCGGTTTTGATGTTTTGATGGATTTGGGAATAAAAATCATTCGGAAAAAGTTTGATTTTTAATTATAAAAAGGAGGTGAAAGAAATGGAGCGGTTAAATCAGAAATCTTTGGAAACCATTGAGCATATCGTTGCACGCCATCTCGGCCGTCAGGGTCCTGTGAAGCTGATGTTGCATGATGTTCAGCATGAGTTGGGGTACATCCCCTTTGAAGCCATGGATAAAATTTCCCAGGCGACCGGTGTTTCGGTTGCGGAAGTCTACGGGGTTGTGACATTTTATACCCAGTTTACCACTGAACCCAAGGGCAAACATGTCATCAATATCTGCATGGGGACAGCTTGTTATGTCAAAGGGGCACAGGAACTGTTGAATCGTGTCGTCGAGCTGACCAAAGCACCGGTCAACGGAACCAGTGAAGACAAACTGTTCTCGGTAGATGCAACGCGCTGTCTGGGAGCCTGCGGGTTGGCACCGGTTGCTATCATCGATGGTCGCGTATATGGTAATGCGACGCAATCAAAGATGGTTGAAGAGTTCATCCGGTTTGTAGTCGAACAAGAAACCAAAACGAAACGTGAAGAGCGTTTGAGCGAGGTGATGGCATGACGCTGAATAAGATCATTGAGTTATTAAAAGCAGAACCTCTATGTATAAGTGATCCGAATTGTCTGCACCGTAGTTTTGAGCATGTATCTGCGACTGATCTGATGAGTGATGCATTGGCCTTGGTTCAAAGTGACAGTGAAAAAACGATTTTGGTGACCGGGTTGGTCCATGCCCAGTCTTTGCGCACAGCTGAAATGCTCGATATCAATGTCGTGGTTTATGTCCGCGGGAAAATCATGAGCGAACATGATCACCAGTTGGCCAAGGAAATGGGGATGAATGTATTTACGACCAAAGCTTCGATGTATGATGCCTGCGGTATCCTTTACAGCAACGGACTGCTGACGGCAGTCGTATAGTTATGATCCACCAGCATTTTCGGGTTGAAAAGGAAGATTATGCCAATGCCGGAAGGATCTCCAGTCAGATCAAGCAAATGCTTAAGCAGTTGGGTGTTTCCTCAGAAGTTTTACGGCGAATAGCCATATCGTGTTATGAAGCGGAGATCAATATGATCATCCATTCGTACGGAGGTGAGGTCGTGTTATCATTAACAGCCGAAGGGCAATGTGAACTGAAGTTTGCGGATATCGGTCCGGGGATTGAAGATGTCGAGAAAGCAATGACTCCGGGTTGGTCGACTGCGAAAGCATCCGCACGAGAGTTTGGTTTTGGGGCAGGGATGGGACTTCCGAACATCAAGCGCAATTGTGATGAATTTACGTTGACAACTTCTCCGGAAGGGACCACGTTGGTCATCGGGTTCAGAGTGTTATGAGTGTCATTACCTATACCCTGGAGAAATGCCAGAAGTGCATGGCTTGCATTCGGATCTGTCCGACCGAAGCCTTGTCCATGCATCAGCAGCGGATCGTAATCAACCGTGAAAAGTGTATCAATTGCGGACAATGTCTGGATGCCTGTGTCCATCAGGGATTGCAGGCCAAGGGCAGTACACTTGAGGATTTATCGCAGTATGAGAAGAGAGTAGCACTTCTGCCGCCGGCGGTCTTTGGCGAATGCCATAATCAGGTGGAAATCGAGCAGCTGATGCATACCTTTGTCGAGATGGGATTCGATGAAGTCGTAGAGCTCAGCGCATATGAAGGTGCGATTTACGAGCATGTTCAGCAATACCGCAAGGAAAATCCCGGCGGGTATCTGATTTCGTCGTTTTGTCCGGTCATCAACCGGCTGATTCAGATGAAGTATCCCATGTTGTTATCCAATATGATTCCGTTTGAACTGACAGCGGAAATTGCGGCTAAGCGTATTCGACAACAACATGAAAATGTGAATGTAGGAGTATTTTATTTAAGCGAGTGTATTGCCAAGCTGCCGTTAGGGAAATATCCTTACGGAAACAAGCGGTCGGATATCGATCACTGCATTTCTTTGGTCGATCTTTTTCCGAAAATCGCCCGCATCCGCAACGGCAATCAGCTAAAGACAGAACTGTGTGCCAAGGGGATTAGTTCCATTGCTTCGGAACTGTTTGTTCAAGATCGGACTCAAACCTCGACGATCGTTGCCGACGGACTTAAGAAGGTGCAACTGGTCCTTGATTTGGCGGAGTTCGGACAGTTGAAAGGTGAGCATCTGTTGTGGTTATCGAACTGTATCAATGGTTGTATCGGCGGCAACTCCTTATGGGGAAATCCGTTTGAAGCCTCAATCAACATCCGGCACCATCATGCAAATGCATCCGGTGCACCGATTCAGTTAAGTCAGGAAGAAATCATTCAGGAGACTGTCATGTTCAATCGTGCGAATATGAAGTCTTTGAAGGAAAGAATGGCTGAATTTACCAAGATCAATGTTCAGTTAGAGAAGCTGCCGGGCTATGACTGTGGGGCATGCGGATATCCATCATGCAGAGTCATGGCCGAGGAAATCGTGGCCGGTAATGCAAAAACAGACGATTGCCGGATCATCCACGTTAAGGAGATATAACATGAAAGCCTCCGTTCTGACAGAAAAGTATGGATTTGAAAAATTGAGCGTCTCATCCCAGGATCCGGAGATAAAACATGCATTTATCGGTGATTTACTCAGTTGGGTCATGGGGCATGCCAAAGGTGATGATGCCTGGATTACCATTTTGGGTCATCCCAACATCATTGCCGTGGCTTTGCTGCGTGAGTTGGCATGTGTGATCATTGCACATGATGCACAAGTTCAACCCGAGACAATTGAAAAGGCGAATCAAGAGGATTTTCTTATTCTGAAATCCTCATTATCAGCCTATGAGATTTGTAAAATACTGATAAGCGAAGGTGTCTGACATGTTTGCGGACCTTCATATTCATTCAGCGCTGTCGGCATGTGCCGACGATGATATGACGCCCAACAATATTTTGAACATGGCTGTCCTGAAGGGATTGAATGTCATTGCCGTTTGTGATCATAACAGCTGCAAACAACAGCCGGCCATCGCAAAAGCCGCCATGGACAAACCGATTAAGGTCGTCTATGGTGTTGAAGTGACCAGCAGTGAAGAAGTTCATATTTTGTGTTATTTTCTTCGTTTGGAAGATTGCATGCGGTTTGATCTCTGGCTGGAAACCGTATTGCTTCCGATCGAAAACAATGAGAAGTTCTTCGGAAGACAGTTGATTTATGATGAGAATGATCAAATCACCTCAAAGGTCGATGTATGTCTTTCGATGGCGACGACGGCAACGCTCAAAGAAATCCTTTCGGTGGCTGATTCATATGATGGCAGATGCGTATTTGCCCATGCCATCGGTAAAAGTCACGGGATCATCCGTCAGTTGGGTTTTATTCCCAAGGATGTTTCCATCAGCGGGATCGAGGTCATCAAGCCCATTCATCAGATCGAACTGACGAAAACGCATCCGCAACTTGCAGAGGTGTTGTGGTTCTACAATTCAGATGCGCATCAGCTGATCGATATCAGCGAAAAAGATTTCTATATTACCGGAAAACAATGGAAAGAATTTTGGGGTGAATCATTATGATGCAAGAGTTAGCTATGCATATCCTAGACATTGTCCATAATTCCATCCGGGCAGAAGCCAACTCGATTACCGTGGATGTTTTCTGTAAAAAGAGTGAAGATGTTTGCGGATTTTCGGTGATTGATAACGGGATCGGCATGCGGGCGGATGTTTTGGATAAAGTATTGGATCCGTTTTTTACGACGCGTACGACCCGCAAGTTCGGTTTGGGACTGCCTTTGCTGAAAATGACATGTACGATGTGTGACGGTGATTTCTCGATCACATCATTGCCGTGGCAAAAGACAGAGGTCATTGCCAAAATGAAGCGAAGTCATATGGATACACCGCCTTGGGGAGATTTGGCACAAACGTGGATGGAATGTTTCCACGCATTCCCATCAGGGCGTCTGATATTTAGTTTTGATTTTGATGATCACAAGGTCGTTATCGACAGCGAGGAGATCATCGAAGCTATCGGAGATCGTGAGTTGTGTCATGATTCTGCGGTACTGATTCAGTTAAGAGATTATGTGGCTGATCAAATAACACCATATTTAAGGGAGGAAAGTTATGAAATCATTGAGCGATTTGCAGCGCATTCGTGATGAAGCGAAAAAACGTGTCGGGATGCGCGAAGGCAATCAGGAATATCGTATCGTTGTCGGTATGGCTACCTGCGGCATTGCCGCCGGTGCACGTCCGGTACTGACAACGCTGGTAGAAGAAGCAGCGAAAAACAATTATCCGGTCACGGTCACACAGACCGGCTGTATCGGTATGTGCACCTTGGAACCGATTGTGGAAGTATATGGTCCAAAAGGCGATAAAACGACCTATGTATTGATCGATCCGAAAAAAGCCGTTGAGATTTTGGAAGAGCATATCGGAAAGGGCAAGGTAAAAACTGAGTATACCGTCGGTTCTTCGGGCGTAGCTTTATGATGGAACGCGTCCATGTACTGGTTTGTGCGGGAACGGGCTGTACGTCGTCTCAGTCCGATGTTATCGTCGAGAAATTTCGCAGTTATGTACGTCAGTTTGATTTGCAGGATGAAGTAAAGGTCATCAAGACCGGCTGTTTTGGTCTGTGTCAAAAAGGTCCGATCATTGCCATTCATCCGGATAAGACGTTTTACTGTCATGTCTTGCCCAGCGATGTCGAAGAAATCGTCGTAGAACATTTGTACAAAGGCCGTCCGGTCAAACGATTGGAACTGTCGGATATCGATGAAGAAACGAAAGAGAAAGTATTTGAAATTGAAAAAATCCGCTTTTATGCCAAGCAGATGCGTATTGCGCTGAAAAACTGCGGTGTCATCAATCCGGAAGATATCGATGAGTATATCGCTCAAGACGGATATATGGCTTTGGGTAAGGCACTTGAATCGATGAAACCTCAGGAAGTCATTGATGAAATCAAGAAATCCGGATTGCGCGGCCGTGGGGGCGGCGGATTTTTGACCGGATTGAAGTGGCAGTTTGCTGCCAATCAGCCCAAAGGTCAGAAATACGTGATTTGTAATGCGGATGAGGGTGATCCCGGCGCATTTATGGATCGATCCATTCTGGAAGGCGATCCCCATTCGGTTCTTGAGGCCATGGCCATCGCCGGTTATGCGATCGGTGCGAATCACGGCTATGTTTATATTCGTGCGGAGTACCCGATTGCGGTCGAACGTTTGGAAATTGCTATCGAACAGGCGAAAAATTACGGGTTGTTAGGTAAAAAAATCCTTGGATCGAAGTTTGATTTCGACATCGAGATCCGTTTGGGCGCCGGCGCATTTGTTTGCGGTGAGGAAACTGCGTTGATTGCTTCGATCGAAGGGAAACGCGGTATGCCGATGCCGAAACCGCCGTTTCCGGCGATCAGCGGTGTCTGGGGCAAGCCGACGATCATCAATAATGTTGAAACTTTTGCAAATGTACCCATTATCTTGCTGAAGGGAGCCGATTGGTTTGCTTCGATCGGTACCGAGAAGTCAAAGGGAACCAAAGTCTTTGCACTTGGCGGGAAAATCGTCAATACCGGCTTAGTTGAAATCCCGATGGGAACGACGCTTCGCGAAGTCATTTATGAAATCGGCGGGGGCTGTCCCAACAACAAGAACTTTAAAGCCGTTCAAACCGGCGGTCCTTCGGGCGGCTGTCTGACGGAAAATGATCTAGATACTCCGATCGACTTTGATAATCTGGTTGCTTTGGGTTCGATGATGGGTTCCGGCGGGATGATCGTGTTGGATGAAGACAACTGTATCGTCGATGTTGCCCGCTTTTATCTGGATTTTATCGTTGATGAATCCTGTGGTAAATGTACTCCGTGTCGGGTAGGAACGAAACGGTTGCTTGAAATGCTCAATGACGTCTGTGAAGGGCGCGGTTCACTTCAGACGCTCCATGATATGGAAGATTTGGCTTATAAAATCAAAGATACATCGCTGTGCGGTTTAGGACAGACTGCTCCCAACCCGGTCCTTTCTACCTTGCGTCTGTTTAGGGATGAGTATTTGGCGCATGTCGTCAAAAAGAAATGTCCTTCGGGTGTATGTAAGGCATTGCTCACGTATTCGATCATACGTGACAAGTGCCGCAAATGTTCACTGTGCGCAAAACAGTGTCCGACCGGTGCGATCACAGGTGTTCCGGGAAAAGAACCGTATGTCATCGATCCGAGCAAGTGCATCAAATGCGGCGCCTGTGTGACGGCATGCCGTTTTGATGCCGTTGTCAGGGTTTAGGAGGTAAGATGATGATCAATATAAAAATTAACAATATCCCGGTCACGGTTGAACCGGGAGCAACGATTCTGACCGCCGCTCAAAAAGCCGGCATCAAGATCCCGACTCTGTGCTATCTGAAGGACTGCACGGAAACCGGTGCCTGCCGGGTATGTACCGTAGAAGTCAAAGGTTCAAGAACCTTAGGTGCTGCGTGTGTTTATCCGGTATCTGAAGGTATGGAAGTATATACACATTCTGCCCGTGCCATCGAAGCACGCAAAAATACGGTCAGCCTGATCCTTTCGAATCACTCGAAGGACTGCCTGTCCTGCATCCGCAATCAAAACTGTGAACTTCAGTCACTTTCCGACAGCCTGGGCATCCGCGATGTCAAATATGAAGGAGAACGGACGGCGATCACTTATGATGATGTTGCTTTCGGAATCGTCCGCGATACCTCAAAATGTATCCTTTGCGGACGTTGCGTTGAGACGTGCAAGAATGTTCAGGGTTTAGGAATCTTGGGTTACATCGATCGGGGCTTTAAGACCAAAGTCGGTCCGGTCATGGATAAGAGTTTTGCCAATGTAAACTGTATGCAATGCGGTCAGTGTATCAATGTCTGTCCGGTCGGCGCATTGGCAGAAAAAGAAGAAATCCATCAGGTCGTTCAGGCATTGAGCGATCCGAAAAAACATGTCATCGTCCAGACTGCTCCGGCTATCCGAGCATCTTTAGGCGAAGAGTTCGGGATGCCCATCGGCTCAAGAGTCACCGGGAAAATGGTCGCTGCCTTGCGTCGCATCGGTTTTGCTAAGGTGTATGATACCAACTATGCCGCTGACTTGACAATCATGGAAGAGGGGACAGAGTTCTTACACCGTTTCAGCGAAAAAGGCACCTTGCCGATGATTACCTCGTGTTCTCCGGGATGGGTGCGTTATCTGGAGTTTGAATATCCGGATCTGATCCCGCATCTTTCGACCTGCAAATCCCCGCACATGATGTTTGGGGCGATTTTGAAGTCGTACTATGCGAAAACCAAAGGAATCAATCCGAAAGATATGTATGTCGTATCCATCATGCCGTGCGTTGCGAAAAAAGAAGAAAAAGAGCGCAGGGAAATGATCAAGAATGAGATGAAAGATGTTGATGCAGTGTTAACGACGCGCGAGCTGGCCCGTCTGATCAAACTTTACGGAATCGATTTTGCATATCTCGATGATGAAGAATATGATCAGGATATGTTTGGTGAGTACACCGGAGCCGGTGTCATCTTCGGTGTTACCGGAGGGGTCATGGAGGCGGCATTGCGTACCGTGTATGTCAAGCTGACCAACAAAGAACTTGATGACGTGAAGTTTGAAGCTGTCCGCGGTATTCACGGAATCAAAGAAGCGACCATTTCCATCGATGGTACCGACATCAGAGTGGCTGTTGCTCACAGCATGACGTTGGCAAAACCGTTGCTGGATGATATCCGTAAAGGGAAGTCACCGTATCATTTCATCGAAATCATGGGTTGTCCGGGCGGATGTATCAATGGCGGCGGGCAGTCGATCGTCAATGCGACCATCCGTAACAAGTATCCCAACAATCAATGGCTCAAGCTGCGTGCCAAGGCGATTTATGCAGAAGATGAAGCCCGTCCGGTCCGTCAATCCCACAAGAACTCTCAGATCTTAGCCCTGTACGAGAACTTCTTGCACGAGCCGTGCGGACATGTTTCGCATAAGCTGCTGCACACCCACTACACTCCGAGAAAACGATTTAAGTAATCTGACACAAAAAAGCCGGGATATCAGTCCCGGCTTTTGCATCTTATTTGTTGATTTGCTTAACAACGCTCAGTGTTTCGATGTCAAGAATGGTAAACATCTTGTCAGAGAGCAGGTATACATATTCATCGATATGGACAATCCGCTGGATCGAATGGTCGCCTTCCTTGCTGGTCGGTTTCTGTTCGATTTTTCCTCTTACCTTCAGATTTCCATTCGGATCGATTTCGACAAACACGGCTTGATTGACATAATAATACTTTTCATCGGAGCTTACGGCTACATTGTAATCATTGATGGTAAAGGCTAAAAGATTTTTGCCTTTAACATACAGGACGGCTTTGTGGTCATACAGGGCTTCCGCATATGTATATTCAGATCCGATCATCAGGTTTTTGAGTTCCTTCGGATTCAATTCATCTGCCACATCAAACAGGGAGATCTTCAGTGCACCGGTAATCAGACGGCCGTCGGGCTGGACTTTGACGTCCTTACCGATACCGAAAACCAGATTGCCTTCGATAGTATGCAGATAATTGGAGAATCCAGGGATTTTCAGTTCACCCAAGATCTTCGGCTGATTTGCACTTAAGTCAATGACGAAGAACGGGTCCACTTGCTCAAAAGTAACCATATAGACGCGATCACCGGTAAAGCGTACGGAGTAAATAGTTTCGCCTTTGGCAATATTGCCTAAATGTCCGACTTGTTTCATACTCGAATCAAGAACATAGACATGATTTTCGGTTTCCCACTGCTGATTCAATGCGTACTTTTGCGTTGTGGTGGCGATACGGAGTTTACCGTCATGTTCATCCATGGCAAACTGATTGATCAGATAACCATCCACTGTTCCGCTGGAAAGCAGTTTGATTCCGTTTTCAATATTGAACTTATAAACTTCAGTCTTGACAGATCCGTCATAAAATCCGGTCAGTGCGTTGTACTGCGGCCATTTCTGAGTAGCGATGTACAAGTTTTCCCGGGTTGCCATTACTGTTCCGGCACCGGCCATAATGGCTTCCATTTCAGTTTTGAAACCTTCACCCAAGATCATGGTCGTTACGGTCGTCATATCGGTAGAATCCGGAATGCCGATCACTTTGACACTGGTCGCATCGATCAGTTTTGCCTTTTCATCATCGACACGATAAGAAGGCAGCACTTCGTTGAGGTTGACGTCACCGGCACTGCCATCGGTCGAACCTTCCGCAAAACCGCGGTACATACCCCAGTAACCGCCCTTGTTGGTAACCAAGACGATTTTGTCATCGATTTTACGGGCAGCGAGTCCGTATCCTTCGACTTCAAGGGATTTGACTTTCTTGATTTGCGTACGGTCGGAAATATCGTAAACAACGATGCGCTGATACGATTTTCCCCACCAGAACATGGCTTTGCCGCCGATCGGCTCATCCGCTTTCGGTTCACCGTCATCCGGTTTTTGATCGCCTTCGGGTTCCGGCTGATATGCTTCCCAGCGATTGCCCAGCAGCACAAGGTAATTATCGTGTAAGAACATCTGATAATAATAAGCATTTTCTTCAAAGGTTTTTTCCAGGATCAAACCGGCTTCTTCCACCGGGAATGCCCGAAGGATACGCAAGCGGTTGTTGGTCAGCTGGTAAATATACAATCCGTCGGTTTTAATGATGTCTGCCTCATCGACACCGGAAATCTGATTGTTCGTCCCGGTGAAATCCGGCTTGGCAGCTGCGCGGTCATCGGTCGCAAACTCCGGAGCTCCCGGTAAAACAGGGTATCCGGCATTCATTTTGCTGCGTATGCTGCGAATGATTTGTTTGAGATGTGTTTCACTGGTTACTGCCGTTACTTTGGCATCGGCAACCAGTTCTTTTTTACGTTCGAAATGTGCAAAAGGGAGTACAAGCAAAAAGGCAATGATCAATATCCAAAAACTTTTTTTCATAAGGAGCCCTCCTCGAGTATAGAATAGCATATCCGCGTTTTTTTACCTGAAATCCTGTACAAGATGCACAGAAAATCGGCTAACTTGCATAAGAAAACTGTCATTTCGACAGTTGTTCTTTCATTAATGATTTTACCTGTTCAAGAGCTTCGCTGATGGATATCAGTTTGCTTTCATTCTGACCGCGAACCTTCAGTTCAACCAGGTCCTGATCCACGGTTTTTCCGACGGTAATCCGAAGGGGGATACCGAGCAAATCCATGTCGTTAAACTTGACGCCGGCACGCTGATCACGGTCATCGAGGACGGTATCGATGCCTGCCTCGATAAAACGATTATACAGCAGATTACCGATGTCCACTTGCTTCTCGACTTTCAGATTGATTATGACGATGGCGACTTCGAAAGGGGCTACGGCCATCGGCCAGCGAATGCCGAACTCGTCATGATTCTGCTCGGCCAAAGCCGCCAGACAGCGACCCGGACCAATTCCGTACGAGCCCATTACGACCGGATGAAGCTGATTGCCGGAATCGAGATATTCGAGATTCATGGCCTTAGAATACTTATCGCCCAATTTGAAGGTGTTGCCGATTTCGATGCCGTGTTTAAAATGGACATGACCGGTGCAGTTCGGACAACGGTCACCTTCCATGATCTGACGGACATCACCGATGACCTTAATATTAAAATCCGAAAGATTGACATTCTTATAGTGATGATCGGTTTGGTTGGCACCAACGATGAAATTGCGGAGTTTGACGACTTCATTGTCTGCAACGATCTGAATCGAAAGTCCGATCGGTCCGGCAAAACCAACTGCGGCATTCGTCACATCTTCAACGATGGCGGCAGGGGCAAGTTCGATCGAGGATCCGCCCAGCAGTTTACGAACTTTTGTTTCATTCACTTCATGATCACCGCGCACCATGACCGCAACCGGAATGTCATCGATCAGGTAAATGAGGGTTTTGACAAACTGAGTCACCGGCAACCCAAAGAATCCCGAGACTTCCTCGATCGTTTTTGCTTTCGGTGTAAACACAAGTTCCTTTGTTTCCAACGAAGTATTGGACATCGGATCTTTACTGACACACGCAGCGACTTCAAGATTGGAAGCATACCCGCACGCATCACACAAAACCAAAATATCTTCGCCGATATCGGTCACAGCCTGAAATTCTTCTGATAGCATCCCGCCCATGACCCCGGTATCTGCCGTAACGATTTTATAATCGATTTTCATACGGTCAAAAGAATTTTTGTACGCATCAAACATCCGCTGATACGATAAATTCAATCCTTCGACATCCGTATCAAACGAATAAGCGTCTTTCATAATGAACTCACGAACGCGGATCAATCCGAAACGGGGACGCGGCTCGTCACGGAACTTCGTCTGAAACTGATACAGATTGATCGGCATGTCTTTGTACGATCTGATGTGCATGGCTGCCGCAGCTGCAAACAGCTCTTCATGGGTGGGGCCTAACACGAACGGCTTGTTGAAGCGGTCTTTCAGTGAAAACATGCTCGAACCGAAACCTTCTCGACGCCCGGAAGCTATATACACTTCCTCGGGGATCAGCGAAGGCATCAGTACTTCCTGTGCGCCGGCTGCATTCATTTCTTCACGAACGATGTTCTCGATTTTCTTTAATACTTTATATCCCAAGGGCAGATACATGTACACACCGGAAGAACTTTTCTTGATCATCCCGCTGCGCACCAAAAGGTTGCCGCTGATCGAATCTTCGTCCTTAACATTTTCTCTTAATGTGTAAAAATAGCTTTTGTTCAGTTTCATAAACATTCACCTCAGTTAATCTCATTGATTATAACACATCAATTTGTAAAGTGACATATTCCGAAGGGAAAGCAGAGCAAAAAGCGGAATTTTGCGGTTTTCTGTTTGAAAAAACTTATGAAAAATGATGTAAAAAATTGCAAATCATGTAAGTGAAAAAAGTATCATATTCATAAAAAAAGTTATTGATTTCACATGCAATTCTGATATTATATAAATGCAGTCTAGAAAGGGACATGTAGATGAAGAAAATACTTACGATATTTCTGTTGATTACGCTTTTGATTACAAGTGCTGCCTGCAGCAAAAAGAAGGAGAATCCCTCTGATCAGGATCCGATCATCGTCAATCCGAACAACCCCGATGACAAAGATCCCAATCAGGAGGATCCCAAAGAAGATCCGGTCGTGATCGGACCGGTCACACCGATTCTTGTCAAACCGTCTGATTCGAGCAAACAGGAAACCGATGCTCAGGGCAATGTGTATAAAGTCGTCACCCGCTGGGTAAACGGCACTTATTCCGCATCGGAATCGATAGCCGATTCACACGGTTACAAAGCAACGATTTCCATCACTTTGGTTGATGGAAAAATAACAGCAGTTTTCTTTGATGAAATCAGTAAGACAGGCACGTCCAAGCGCAATGATGCTTCTTACAATGCCGGATTTAAAAATCTGTACGGATTTTCAATCGCGGATGCCATCACCATTCTGGAAAAGAGACTTATTGCAAAACAGAATCCGAGCAACGTAGATACGTTATCCTCTGCGACGGTTACTTCCAACCGCTTTATCGGTCTGGCTGTAAAAACCCTGCAAAGCGTTCCGGTTGAAACGATCAGGATTTTGGTTTCAACAAAACCCGGAGACAACAACAATACCGAAGACCCGGATGACGATGATCTTGATTTAGTCATCGATCCGCCATCCGACGATGTCGTGACTTCACCGACCGGAGATGGTGACTGGAACGAAGATCCGGTTGTTGTCGATCCGCCGGTGGATGAACCGCAAGATCCTCAAGATCCGAGTGAACCTCCGGTAATTCCGTCGACCAAGTTGGTTGCGTATGGTCAGCCATATAAAGTGCGTATCATCGGAAACACGGACAGCCGCGGTTACTTCCCGGTGTTTGAAGTTTCCGTCAGTGCGACCGGTACGATCACATCCGTCTATTTTGATGAATCCACCGCTTCCGGTCAGTTAAAATCTGCCAATCCCGCCTACTATCCGGCGTTCGTTGCTGCCAATAACATGACCATGGGAGAGTTATATAAAAAATACGAAGAGCATTTCAAAAACACCGGTTCAACCGAAGGAATCGATATGACCTCAGGAGCAACCCGGACACACAACTATTTCCTGGATCTGGCTGCCAAAGCAATCAATTTGCAGCCTTCGGCACAAGTGACGGTGTATGGTAACTCAGCAAGCAGTTATACTCCGTACATGACCGTAAAAATCGGCAGTGACGGAAAGATCCTTGATGTTTATTATGATGAAATCCACGATGTAAACGGTTCTTCAAAAGTGGCTAACTTGAATGCTCCGACCCCGTATTTTTCACAGCTGTTAACACGGGCATTTATAAAGCTCGATGAGATTTTCAGAATTTATCAGTTTAAGTTCAGTCACCAGGGGAACATGGATGCTGTAGATACAGTGACCAATGCAACCCGCAGCATCAATTCATTCAACTTACTTTCCGGGCAGATTTCGAGAATGTTTGCGTTGAATCCAAACGGTTCGGTTGCTGGGAAACTTACTTCCTACAATGAACCTTATACAATCAAAGCAACAGGAACGACACAAAACGGCTGGACTCCGTATCTGCTCGTCTCAGTTGCAAAAGACGGAACGATCCGTACGGTCGTATATGATGAAATCAGTGACGCTGGATTGAAGCGTTCAGAAACGCTGACCACCGGATCAGTCGCACCGACCGTCTACAGCGGATATCGGTTAGCATACAATTTCTATGCGGATTACTTTAAACGCTACGGAACTTTATCCGGTATCGAGCAGTACACAACGGTAACGAGCCAGCCGGAATTATTCACAAATTTCAGTGCGCTGGTCAGCCAAATCAATGCTCCGAGTGCCAATGTTGAAATTACTGTCACCAAAGAGGTGGCATCGACCGCCTGGCGTCCGGAACTGAAGATTTCAATCAATTCGCAAGGTCAACTGGAATATGCGTTCTATAACGAATACCGCGACGGAAGACTGTCAAAGGTTGAAGATCCGAATTATTATCCGGCAATGAAGGACAAGAATCCGGATGGATACACGATTCAGCAGGTGTTCAAACTTTATGATGACTATCTGGTTGCCCATGGGAATGTCGATGATATCGATACGGTCAGCGGTGCAACAAGCCTTCATAACACGTATACCGGCTTTGTCGAAGTGCTGAAGGAAATGGTTTTAAACCGCATCATTGCTGCTCAACCGGAATCTACGGAACCGGAAGTTGTAGCTGTTGAACCTGAAGAAGCCGAAGAAGAGTTGGCAGAATAATTTTTGAGCGGTCGAGTCCATCGGCCGCTTTTTTTTATTGCTGATTTATTATGATGACAATTGAAAATGTTAACGGATGCGAAGAGAAGTGAACAACGAAAGACTGCCCATGTGCATATTTATATCTTCGAACCTTACATTTTAGTTTTATAGGATTTTGTGGTTTTGAATCATGAAATGATTCATGTCATTGATGGAATGATATATTTAACATGCAACCATCCATTGACACATTTCCACTAACAAAGGTAGACAATACCTGTGATTTTTTATAGTATGGTACTTGAAGGGGGAGTAGGAGCATGTCAGAAAAGATTTACAAGCTTAGAAAAGGATTGAGTTTATCTCAAGAAGAGTTTGGAGCCATGCTGTCTGTTTCAAGACAGGCAGTTTCAAAATGGGAATTAGGTCAAAGTACACCCGATATTGAAGTTTTGCGTAAAATCAAGCAATTGTTTGGTATCTCCTATGATGAGCTGATCGACAATGATTTGCCTGGTGAATGCGAAAGTGAATTGATTGCTGATTTAAGACGGAAGCGGCATTTTTTCTATTACAGTATTGTTTTGATCGTTACGGCACTTGTATCTTTCATGTTTTATATTTACATCCGTCTTAACGGCACCTATGATGCGTTCATTTTCAACTCTGAATTGAAAGCTATCCAAAATCAAGGAACTCATGACTGGTTTTACTGCTTCATTAATTCAGGACTGTTGATGTTTTCCGGACTTTCCTTATCATTTGGATTAGTATTGATTTACTTTGCTCAAAAAAAGGATAAGCAGTAGCATTCATTGACTTTCTCAATCCTTCGAAGAAGGATGTGTTAAATGCATTTGAGGTGAGAGTCGATTGTCGGAAATGATTTATCGTTGACGGAATGACTGCGATGTGTTATTATGAACAGGCAATAAGATGTTAGAAAGTAGAAGCACTCTTCTCACCTGATTTCCGAAGGGAATAGGTCAATGCTGCATCACCATGGTTTATCGGTGAAAAAGTGTTATTTGGGTGCTCTATGAGTACCTTTTTATATGTCACGGAGGTGAAATTATTACAAAGAAAACAACGACTGACGAATTAGTCAATGAAAACATTCGTTTCAAAGAAGTATTGCTGATCGGAGCCAATGGTGAGCAACTGGGGATTTTCATGCGCAGAGAAGCGCTGGAAAAAGCCTACGAGCAAAATCTGGACCTGCTTTGTGTAGCTCCCAATGCCGTGCCGCCGGTCTGCAAGATTTTGGATTACGGACGTTACCGCTTCGAAATGCAGAAGAAGCTCAAAGAAGCGAAACGGAATCAGCATGTCACCGAACTTAAGCCGTTGCGATTATCGCCGGTCATCGACACCCATGATTTTGAAACCAAACTTAAGCATGCCCGAGAGTGGATTGCTGATGGTATGAAAGTCAAAGTGGATATGCGTTTTCGCGGCCGGTTGATTACCCGAATCGAAGTCGGCAAGAAAGTAATGAACAGTTTTATTGACAGTATATCCGACATTGCCAATGTCGAAAAAGCGCCTTCGATGGAAGGCAATACAATGTATGTGATATTGGCACCCAAACGCAAGTAAAATCAGGAGGACATGTACTATGCCAAAAATGAAAACTAAAAAAGCACTGGCGAAACGTGTGAAACGCACAGGCAGCGGAGGATTGAAGAGAACCCGTTCATACATCTCTCACTTTGCAGCAAATAAATCACAAAAACAAAAACGCAAACTGAGAAAGGGCGCATTGGTTTCGAAGAGCGATTACAAACGCATCAAACTGATGTTGCAAGACTAGGAGGAATAGAGAATGCCAAGAGTAAAAGGAAGCGTTGCTACCCGCAACCGTCGTAAAAAAATCTTAAAATTAGCTAAGGGCTATTTCGGTTCAAAACACTTACTGTACCGTACGGCCCATGAGCAAGTCATGCACTCCTTAAAGTATGCATATCGCGATCGCAGACAACTCAAACGTGAAATGCGCAAACTGTGGATTGCCCGTATCAATGCGGCAGCCCGCATGAATGACATCAGTTATTCACAATTGATGCATGGTTTGAAATTAGCCAAAATCGAAGTCAACCGCAAAATGCTTTCGGAAATCGCCATTGCCGATCCGAAGGGATTTACGGGAATCGTTGACAAAGCCAAGAAAGCTTTGGAAAAGTAAAAATGAAATACCGGAGGAACATGAGTGGAAGATGTAAAACACACCCTCAATGAGCTTCTGGTCGACCTTTTTAACCATATCCTGGTATTGGAAGAAAAGAATCTGCAAGACCGCGGAATCACGCTCTCGATGACGGAAGTACATACACTGGAAAACATCCTAAAGAGCAAAACGAAAACTATGTCCGATGTCGCCCGTTTACAGCTGGTGACCCAGGGCACACTGACCGTCGCGGTCAACCGTTTGCAGAAAAAGGGCTATGTCAGCCGTCTTCAGGATGCTCAGGATAAACGGATTATCCGGCTCTCCTTAACCGCTAAGGCTTTGGATGTGTTGGCGATTCACGATCAGTTTCATGAAGAGATGATAGACAGCTTTATCAGCGATCTGAAAATCGATCAGGATGTTGCGCTGATAACCAGTTTACGCCGGATAATGGAATATTTCAGACAAAACTATGAGGACCGCTAGGTCTTCATTTTTTTTGGCAGTCAATAAGGTTGCATACAATTTATTTTGAAAGTAAGATGTAAGGGTACAGATGTTGAATCAATGTCAGGAGGAATCACTATGGCCAGTTTTGATCCGCAAAAAACAGAAACCAAGACCATCGCAAAACTGTTAAACGGGGCAATCATTCCGCGTCCCATTGCATTTGTAATTTCTATGTCTTCCGAAGGAGTTATCAACGCATCACCCTTCAGCTATTTCAATGCTATCTCATCCAACCCGCCGATGCTGATGATTTCGGTCAACCGGAAAAACGGGCTGATGAAAGATACGGCACGCAATATTCTGACGACCCGTCAGTTTATCGTACATATCGTCGATCCATCGATCATCAGTGAGGTCAATCAAACCTCGGCTTCGCTGCCTTACGGAGACAGCGAATTAGATAACAGCACACTTACCCTTCGACAAAGTGAAATCGTTGCCGTACCGTCTGTAAAAGAGGCAAAAGTGACTTTTGAAGTGCTATTGGAAGATCATCAGGTATATGGCAATGAAAAGGGGACCGGAACCGACGTTTTTATCGGCAGAGTCGTCAATATCGTCATCGATGACCAACTCATCAATGAAAATAACCATGTTGATTTTGAAAAACTGAATCCGGTCGGACGACTCAGCGGAACGCATTACGCCGTCTTGGGTGAACATTTTTCATTGGAGCGACCGCGATGATCCACATATTCAAACAGAAAAATGATCAGGGAAAGACCCTGCTGCTGTTACATGGCACCGGCGGGGACGAACGTGATCTGTTACCGCTGGCTGATCTGATCGACCCGGCAGCCAATATACTCAGCGTCCGCGGTCAGGTGATTGAAAATGGCAGTAACCGCTTTTTCCGACGATTGGCTGAAGGTGTATTTGACATGGAGGATTTGGTTTTTCGCACCAAACGATTGAAGGAGTTTGTTGATTGGGCAGCCGATCACTATCATTTTAATCGAAATCAGGTCATTGCCATCGGATATTCCAACGGAGCAAATATTGCCGGCAGTATCCTTTGTCATTATCCGGACGCTTTGTCAGAAGCTATCCTGTTTCATCCGATGGTGCCGATCCGAAAAGACATGCCCGATCTTTCAAACGTACGGGTACTGATCGTCGCCGGACGAAACGATCCCATTTGCCCGCCCGAACAGGCTCAAGAGCTTTACGAAATCCTTTCATCGGCAGATGCGGATGTCAGTATCCACTGGCAGCCCGGCGGTCATCGGATCACGATGGAAGAAGTCATCGAGGCTAAAGCATGGTATGAAAAAAAGTGAGGTTAATTCTCACTTTTTCTGTCCCTGCAAATACATATAGGCTTTATCTTGTGCGATCTTCAGATAAATTTCTTCGTTTCTGAACTGATACATCATGATAGCCCAGTGATACCAAAGAATATGATGAAACATTTCAAACTGAAAAAGCGTATCCAGCGTCTGCGGATCGGGAATCTTCGAGAAGTACGCAATATAAAACTCGTTTCGTGCCTTTGCATCAAAAATCTGATTTTCACTCAGAAATGATGTAACATCAAAAAACGGATGATTATCTCCGGCATACTCATAATCAATCAGATAATCCCGGTCCGATGAAAATCCGATATTTCCTTCGACCCAGTCATTATGACACAGGGTAAAACCTTCGGTCTGCCGTTGGATAAACCGGATGTAAATCTGCTGATTTTCCAGCGGTGTAAATGGCTCTCTGATCTGAGCTCTGTATTGATTCAGCCGTCCGACCGGATCGAAAAGAAATCCGCTTCGTACCTGCAATTCATGAAATTTTCGCATCAGCCGTCCGACCCGGTAATACTTATCCTTGCCCGGATACTGATCAAATGTTTGAAAATCATCAATATAACGTGTAATCTTGATACCGGTCGACTCGCTGAAATAGACAGTCTCGACATCCAGGTTTTCACGTATGATCAAATCGAGTGCCGCTTTTTCATGCATGCGCGAAACGATGTGTTCGCTGTCCTGAAACGGGATACGCACCATAAACCGATCCCCTTTGGACTCGACCAGCCAATTTTGATTGGTCAAACCTTTGCCTGTCAGATAGATCGATGTGACTTCATCTTGAAACAATCGCCGAATAAGTGATTCTGTCATAAAGGCCCTCCATAGCATAGTTTACACTTTTTTGATAAAATAATAAACAGGGTGACCTATGAACATTTTGCTGACGACGTGCAACGCTTCCTATATTCATAAAAATCTGGCTCTGCGTTGGCTCTACGTGATGCGTCCGCCGGGATTTTCAGTGAGGATTGCGGAATTTACCATCAATGATAAACCGGAGCGGATCTTAAAGGAAATTCAGGGTAAATGGGATGTGATCGCATTTAGCGTTTATATCTGGAATGGCGAAATCACAAAACAGCTGATCCGCGGTTTAAGGAATTTTGATCAATGTCCTACGATCGTGGTCGGAGGTCCGGAAGTCATATACACCGCATCTCTGTGGCTGGATATCGGTGCGGACATCGTGATCCGCGGCGAAGGGGAAGAGGCTTTCTGGCAGGCAGTCCAAGGAGATTTGATGTTTGACGGGGTATGTACCCGCAATCAGCTGTCTGCGGTATGTGCGGTCACGGACTTATCGAAACTGCAAGCGGCAGAAAGTCCGTATTTTCTGCCCATGGATCTGCCGATGATGGATAAGCAATATCTTTATGTCGAATCCTCACGCGGCTGCGCATTTGACTGTACTTATTGTCTCTCCTCCGTTGAAAAAGGACTGCGCACCTTCGATTTGGAATATATGATGCAACTGATCGCAGACATCGAAAAAAGTAATGTCAGACAGGTCAAGTTTCTTGATCGTACATTCAATCTGTTCAGCCAACGGGCACTGGCTATTGCCAAAGCTCTGAATCAGATACGGCGGGATGTGATCGTGCAGTTCGAGTGTGAAGTAACATCTTTATCTGCAGAATTGGAAGACTTCTTTGCAAAAGAGGCAGACAAACAGCGATTTCGCTTTGAAATCGGCGTTCAGTCGTTTTATCCTCCGACACTTCAGGCGGTCAGGCGCTTACAAAACAACGCTCAAGTCAAACGGATCATTGACCGTTGGGTAAAGGCACAGCTGACAGTCCATGCGGATTTGATCGCCGGTCTTCCAGAGGAAGGACTATCGCAGTTTAAAGAGAGTTTTATCCAGCTGTTTCGACTGGCTCCGGCAGAAATACAGGTCGGTACTCTGAAATTGCTGCCCGGCACGCTGATGAGCGTACAGGCGAAGGCGACTCACTACCGGTTTTACCCAATTGCTCCTTATACCGTAATAGAGACACCGTGGTGTTCACAAGACGACATATACGATATCCAGGCATTAGCCTTATGTACGGATAAAACATACAATCTGCCGCGTGCGAAGACGTGTTGGCAGCTCTTGGATCATCTGGGCTATGATGTTGCTTCCCTGATGATCGATTGCGGTAAGAAACTGAAGATACTGACCCATCCCTATCAGCAAAAAGATGTGATCGATTGTGTCATCAGTACGGTCGAAGGTCTAGTCGATCGTAAGTGGATCGAAGCTGCGGTCATGACGGATATTGCGAAGTTAAGCAGGGTCACTCCGCAACGATGGTTTGATTTTGTCTGTCCGACGGAGATACGGTTGAAGATACTACGCTTTGCTGCTGAAAAATATCAGGTGCCTTACGATTTGATGCGTCGGAAAGGATGGCTGCATACTGCCATTTATAAAAACAGGCTGTGCATACAGTGCTGGCTTTTTACACCGGATCATCACGGAAATTACGGATACTATACATATCAAGGAGATCCTCTATGAGACAAAAACTGATCGTTGCGACCAATAACGGACATAAAGCACAGGAAATCAAAGAAATGCTGAAGGAGTTGGCGGTCGATGTCGTAACAATGGCCGATTTAAATACAGACATCGAAGTTGAGGAAAATGGTTCGACCTATGCCGAGAATGCTCTGATCAAAGCCATGGCCTTGCGTGATCTGACGGATGGGTGGATCATCGCCGATGATTCGGGTTTGGAAATCGATGCCCTCGACCGTGCTCCCGGGATATACTCGGCCCGCTATCTGGGAGAGGATACACCGTATGAAATCAAAAATTCAATGATTTTGGATAAACTGGAAGATGTCGAAGATCGGTCGGCGAGATTTGTCTGTTCGATTGCACTGGTCTTTGAGGACGGATCTTACTGGATCACAGTCAATAAGTGCGAAGGATCGATCAGTCATTCGATTCAGGGGACCCGCGGATTCGGTTATGATCCGATATTTATCCCGCAAGGGTATGCGGATACCTTTGGGGTATTGCCTGCAGAAATCAAAAACACGATCAGTCATCGGGCGAAAGCGCTTGAGGCATTACGCCAGTACTGCCGGATAATCATGGAGGAAGCATATGATAAGAGCATTTAGGACATTAGCCTATTTACTGGCTTTTGTTGCCATCATCATCACAGCAGTAGACGTAATGTCTTTTGATCTGAAATTCTTTAGAGACTTTTATTCGAAAAATAACTCTGCTGAAGAAATCGGGATTTCTTTTGAGGATCTGATGACTTCAACTGAGGTATTGCTGGATTATACAAGGGGAACAACTGAATCCATGGATGTGGAAGTCACGGTGGATGGAAGAAAAGAAGAGATGTTTAACAAGCGTGAAACCGATCATATGGTCGATGTACGTGAATTATATCTGGGTGCGATATTTATCCGAAATGCAGGTGTGATTTTCTTTGGGATGATGGTATTGTCCGATCGCTTCAGAAAGAGGTTTTCATTCAGCAGTCACTGGCACAGCGTCAAACAGGCAGCAACGATCATATTTGCGGTCATCGCATTTATCGTCATGGCTGCCGTGATTGATTTCAACACGTTTTGGACGAACTTCCATCTGATTTTTTTCCGGAATGATTTGTGGCTGCTCAATCCGAATACCGACCGGCTGATTCTGATGGTTCCGTTGGACTTCTTTATCGCGCTGGTCACCCGGATCATCCTGGCTGCCATTACCGGCTGTTCGCTGTTAATTGCTGCAATTTATGTGTTGCATCGCAAGGAGATCAAAACATGATTCACATCGTACTGTATCAACCGGAAATCCCACAAAACACCGGGAACATCATGCGTACGTGCACGGCTACCAATACGATGCTGCACTTGATCGAACCGTTGGGATTTTCACTAAACGAAAAACATTTGCGACGCAGCGGATTGGATTATCGTGATTTGTGCGTGCATGAAATTCATTCGAGCTGGGAGGATTTTACCCGTAAGTATCCCGGCATCTATTTTTTCGTTACACGATACGGTAAAAAGCCTCATTCAGACATGACTTTCTCGACGGATGAGAAAGATATTTTTCTGGTTTTCGGCAGAGAGAGTACCGGAATTCCCAAATCAATACTTCGAGAACATCTGTCCAGGTGCATGCGCATACCGATGGTTGCAGATGCAAGAAGCCTGAATCTGTCCAACTCCGTTGCTATCGTGTTGTACGAAGTGTTGCGTCAGCTCGACTATCCGATGCTGTCGAAAAGTGAGGTCATCAAAGGGGAAGACTGGCTGGAGCGTGATGTATGAAACGGATCGATCTGCTTGTCAACACTTTTGAGAAGCGGTTTTATGTGCTGTTGTTTGCGGTTCTGATATGTGCAGGATATGTCAGTTTTCTCAATGCCTGGTTTGGACTGACTATGCGTTCAATCGAATCGCCCAATGATATTTTAAACCTTGCTCAGTTTTCCGGCGTATCCTCGTTATGGCTGACCCGTTGGCTGACTATGACGCTCAATACGCCATGGCAACCGCTCCGGTTGGCAGTCGGTTTTCTCTTTACGCTTCGGGTTGAACAGTGGGTGCTGATTTTTGGCGGGGGACTGATCGTGTTTTCGACAACGATGAGTGTGCCACATAAGAGATTTCATCAGGCGGCGAAGTTTCTGATCATGCTTCTGACGGTGCAGTTGGTTGCCGTGATTTATTCGATAGCCAATGCCATGTGGTCATCCACAGGACTTGAAGCAGCACTTTCCTTGCAGTTGGGAGGGTGGATATTGTTGGTAGGCGGCACGCTCGGATTGATCGTTTCGCTGTTATTGCTGCTGACGGCACTGATTTTCGGGTATTTGCCGTTGTTTATTGATAATGGTTGACATTGCGATTGGATTGTAAAGTGATGACTTGTGTTTTATAATAAACTGCGAGGTGATTTGGATGGTCAGCAGCGTAAACGATTTTCTGTCATTAGCAAGTATCGGTGTCATTGTTGTGGCGGCATTGTATTTGATTTTGCGCGGAATTTACCTTCGTAGACGCAAACGGCTGATCGAAGAGGAAATCGAATATTACAAAGAGTGGTAATGACCACATAAACAACAGGAGGAGACATTATGTTTACAACGATTACATCGCTTAATGCCCCAAAAGCCATCGGGCCCTATTCGCCGGCGGTTAAGCTGGGAGACTTTGTCTACATGTCCGGACAATTACCGATTGACCCTGAGTCAAACGAACTCGTTGCCGGCGGTATTCAGGAGCAAACGTATCAGGTATTGAAGAATATTGAAGCCGTACTTTCGGAAATGGGTCTTGAAACCCGACATATTCTTAAGACAACGGTTTTTATGACCGACTTGGCAGAATTTGATCTTATGAATCAAATTTATGCTACATATTTTATGCAGCCTTATCCGGCTCGCTCAACCGTGCAAGTCGCTGCACTGCCCAAAGGCGCAAAGATTGAAATCGAGTGTTTAGTTATCGACACCCTTGCTTACGAAGCTCATATGCATCAACATGATCATGACGGATGCGGATGTGGTGATGAAGGCTGCGGCTGTGAAGGTGAAGAAGGGTGTGACTGCGAAGGTCACGAACATAAACACGGCGAAGAAACCTGTGAGGATGGATGCTGCTGCGGATAACCGCAGCTTTTTTTATTCTGAAAATCAATAAGCTGTAGGATAATCAGATTTTGTAACAAAATAAATAAGATATAGAGGGAAAAAATATGAATCGACTGTTTGATGACGTGTTTATTGTGAAAAGTATTGCTGCAGACCGTGTCAATATTCTGGGGGAAAAGGATCAGATAATGACCATCGATTTGAGTGCTGCTGATTTTATGTGCCGGCTAGGCCGTCACTACGGAATTAAGATAGGAATAGGTGCACAATGGTTTGCACAAGATTTGAAAATACGGAAGAATGTTCCTGTTTGTCTGTGCAGTAAAATGAATGTACTGTTTTTTACTGTTAAATGTTCTGAAACCAAAATGCCGATTTGGTTTCGATAAACACCACTGTTAAGGTATAAATCAAGCCCAAATGAGGAGAATTCGATCTATATCGGCAAACATAAGATGATTAAGGCGACATTCTCACGATATCAGTTTAAAAACCAGATCAAAAGAATCGAGAAGTTCAAGCATAAAATCAGTACTTGTGCATCCTGCAAAAATATTAAATGCATTAACTGCAATTAGTTCTTTGAGGTCATCATTTTCTTGATTACCAAGACAGAATGTGTATAATGATATAGGAACTGAGGAATGATCATGCCTATTGTTAAAAAACACGTAAAAACGACCCTGATGATCGTAATCAGTGCACTTATATCCGCACTGTCTTTAAAAGTGTTCATCAGTGCCGGCGGACTGTTTCCCGGAGGGTTCAGCGGTCTGGCCGTACTTTTGTCACGATTGATTTTACGGGAATATGGCATCGATATACCATTTGGTGTGTTGTATGTATCATTTAATATCATTCCCACGATTTTGGTGTATAAATTTGTCGGCAAGTGGTTTACCCGTTATTCGGTATTACAGTTTGCCTTGGTCAGTATTTTGGTTGCTGTGATTCCCGAAATGGAAATCACCTATGATATCGTGCTGATCGCGATTTTTGGCGGTATTCTATCGGGAATCAGCGCATCTTTGGCTCTGGCTGCCAACGCCAGCGGCGGCGGAACTGATTTCATTGCTATTTACATTTCCAATAAAACCAATGCACCGGCATGGCAGTATATCTTATATGGCAACAGTCTGCTGCTGGTGGTTGCCGGTCTGCTCTTTGGCTGGGAGAAGGCACTATATTCCATCATCTTTCAGTATGTATCAACTCAAGTCGTTAACTCGATGCACCAGCGCTATAAACTGATGAGTCTGCGGCTGTTTACCGAGGTTCCGGATGCTATGATCGAGGCGATTTTAAAAACGACAAGACATGGCATCACGAAACTTTGGGGGGAAGGCGGCTATTCCAAACGACCTAA
This sequence comes from Erysipelotrichaceae bacterium UBA2227, assembly GCA_002348095.1. Classification (GTDB taxonomy): domain Bacteria; phylum Bacillota_I; class Bacilli_A; order Erysipelotrichales; family Erysipelotrichaceae; genus UBA2227. The sequence goes on from DDYT01000033.1 coordinate 40,080, forward strand.
GTGCATGCTCTATATGGTCGTCAATGCGTTTGAGGTCGAAGACATCGTTGCGATCGCTCAGACGGTCGATCCAAAGGTCTTTATCGACATAAGTAAAACGGAACGTGTGCTGGGTAATTACTACCGAAAGCCGCTGGAATAAAAAGTTTAGTATTTATAAAAAAAACCTTGCATATTATTAAACAATATGTTTAAATATCTATGGTCTTTTTATCAAGAGATGGGGTAGAGAGTTAGCTCGATGACCCCACGCCAACCTCCATGAATAAAACATGAAAGGTGGTTCCGCTAACAGCGATAAGGGAAATCGAGTGTCATCGTGTCTTCTCTTATGCTGAGAAGACTTTTTTATTGAAATATAGGAGGAAAAACACATGGAAAGATTCTTATTTACTTCAGAAAGCGTAACGGACGGACATCCCGATAAAATCTGTGATCAGATTGCGGATGCAATTTTGGATGCGGCCTTAAGTCAGGATCCTCATTCGAAGATGGCTGTGGAAGCCACGATCAAGGACGATCTGGTTTTGGTCTATGGTGAAGCAAATACAAAAGCTGTAATCGATTATGCACAAATTGCAAAAAATGTCATTAAAGACATCGGCTATACAGAAGAGTACAATGTCATTGTCAAAGTCAATGCCCAGTCACAAGAAATATATAATGCTGTGGCCCAGGACATTACGTGTGCCGGTGATCAGGGGCTTATGTTTGGTTATGCAAGCAATGAAACCGAGGAGTATATGCCCTTGGCCATCATCACTGCCCATCAGCTCTCCCGCGCTTTAAGCGAAGCAAAAAAACGTTTTGACTGGCTTCGTCCCGACGGGAAAACGCAAGTGACCGTCGAATATATCGATCACAAACCGGTACGCATTACGGCAGTCGTTGTTTCGACTCAGCATGCGGCCGAAGTTACTCAGGAAGAAATCCGCAGAGTCATTTTAAATGAAATTATTCTGAAAACCATCGACGAGAAATGGTTGGATGAAAATACCAAATACTTCATCAATCCGAGCGGATCCTTTATTACCGGAGGATCCTTCGGGGATTCGGGTACGACCGGACGCAAGATCGTTGTCGATACCTACGGTGGGATGGGTCGTATCGGCGGAGGCTGCTTCAGCTCCAAAGATCCCAGCAAAGTCGACCGTTCAGCCGCCTATTATGCCCGATATGTTGCCAAGAGCGTTGTCGCTGCCGGATTGGCCGACCGCTTGGAAATCCAATTGGCCTATGCCATCGGTCACAGTCATCCGTTATCGGTCTATATTGAAACATTTGGTTCCGAGAAAATCGATAAAGAAGACATCTATCGGTTGATTCATGCAAACTTTGATTTCAGTGTTCAGAACATTATCAGTGAACTTAACCTGTTGCGCCCGATATACCGGAAAACCGCTGCATTTGGTCACTTTGGCCGCGACGGATTCCCGTGGGAACAAGTCAAATCTCTATAGTTTAAGAAGGAAGAGCAATCTTCCTTTCATATTGCTTGAAAACGACAAAGAAGTGATATATTATATTTAAGTAACTTAATTAAGTAATGAGGTGATCAAGTGAACAAAGAAACTGAATATCGACTGACGGAGGATCTGTTTTCGACGTTGGAACAGTTTCGCTGCGTAGACAAAGGATTTAACCGAAAATCCGGATTTGGCGGAAAGCCGGTGAGCATGCTGATGATGATTGGTCAGCTTACCAAAGAAGGCCCGATTTCCGTATCGGTGTTGAAAGAACATATGCACATCTCCGCGCCGGCGATCACGCAATTTATCAATATCCTTCATTTTAAAGGGTATGTAACGAAAATCAGTGATCCCGCAGATAAGCGCAAATCGATGATCGAACTTTCTGAAAAAGGGAAAAAGGAGCTTGTAAAAGCCAAAGAAAAACTGAAAGTGCATATGGGTACGATGGTGCGTCATTTGGGCGAACAGGACACCCGCACATTGAACGAAATATTAAGCAAAATCGTCAGATTCTACATGATGGAAGAAGGAGCAAAAGATGAGTAAGCGAAAAGGCAAAAAATTCAAAGGCTGGCTGATTGCCGGTGCAGTGATCGGTGTATTGGTTTTAGCAGGTTATCAGATATTTCAGAATGCCAACCGACGCATGATCGATAACTTAAAAACGATGGAAATCGAGTCGGGGACGATATCCCTTGAGGCATTGGCCTCCGGGAAAATCACATCCTCGGATACATCAGAAGTAACATTCAACGGTACGTTTCGTCGTTCGACCGTCAATGTCGGGGACAGTGTACGAAGAAATGATAAAATCGGAGAGTATCTAAATAACATGGGGCAATTGTTCGCGATCCGGGCAAACCGGGACGGTTTGATCACACAAGTCGCTTCAGCGGCATTACCGAAATTTGTAATCTCCAACCCTAACCGTTTTCAGCTGGAAATTCAGATCACCGAGCGTGATATTTATAAGATCGTGATCGGACAACCAGCGACCGTGTATATTTCGGCTATCAATCAGACCTTTACCGGTGAAGTCGTCAATAAGGGTTCACTTGGAAACACGGCCGGAGATTTTACGACGTATACCGTCACCATAGGATTTGATCATGGCGAAGAACCGGTATATTTAGGGATGAGCGGCAGCGCGAAAATCGTTTTGGAAACATTTGAAAACATTGCGGTCGTTCCGGTGGAAGCACTTATCACTTTTGAAGGGAAACGCTATCTGCTTTCAGCAGATTGGTTAGATAACACAAATCTTCCGCAACGCGATTTCTACATTCCGGTCACCACCGGGGTAGCGGATATTTATGACATCGAAGTCATCGGAAGCGGTCTGATAGGCAAAAAAATCATCATATTACCAAATACAGGCAGTAACTTCCCGTTCTTTGCAAGGGGCAACCAATGATTACGATTCACGATATCACCAAACGTTATGAAATGGGCAGTAACATCGTCATGGCCGTGGATGGGATATCACTGGATATTCAGGAAGGGGAGTTTGTAGCGATCGTCGGACCGTCCGGTAGCGGTAAATCAACGCTGATGAACATCATCGGCTGTCTGGATGTCGTTACTTCCGGAACCTATGTTCTTAATAAAATCCCGATTCAGGAATATGATCAGGATGAGTTAGCGGATATCCGCAATCAGCAGATTGGTTTTATTTTTCAACAGTTCAATCTGCTGCCCAGTTTTACAGCCATCGAAAACGTCATGATGCCCATGACCTATGCAAAAGTTACCAAGAAACAGCGGGAAATCAAAGCAGCTGAGTTGTTGAAATTGGTCGGTTTGGAAGACCGGATGGATCACAAACCTACCGAACTTTCCGGCGGACAGCAGCAGCGTGTCTCAATTGCCAGAGCCTTGGCCAATTCCCCGGCCATCATTTTGGCGGATGAACCGACCGGTGCATTGGATTCAAAAACCGGGAAAGAAGTGTTATCTTTACTGAAGAAACTGAACAATGACGGGAAAACGGTTATTGTAATTACTCATGATCACGAAGTCGCCCGTTTTGCCAACCGCGTGATCACACTGAAAGACGGCAAAGTCTTAACGGACCTGCCCATGGAGGAAGCATATGTTTAAAGAATATTTCGCAATCGCTTTCCGTTCAGTCGTTGCGCATAAGATTCGGGCATTGCTGACGACTCTGGGCGTTGTCATCGGAGTCGCTTCCGTCATCCTGTTGATGTCCTTGGGCAACAGTGCCCGAACAGAGGCTGCCAACCAGATCCGCAGCATCGGTTCCAATCTGATTTACGTCAGTATTTCAGATCGTCAGGGAGCCTTGCCCAGAACCTGGCTGGATGAAATCCAGGACAAAGCAGAAATCACGGCTTTCTCTGAAATGATTTCCGGTCAGACCTCGTATCTGGTCGATGGTTCCAATGTCGATGTTTCGATCAGCGGTGTCAATCAGTACTACGGTTTTGTTTCGAGTCTGGATATGACCGGCGGACGGTTTTTAAATGAATTTGATGTCCAACACAATTTACCGGCGGTCGTCTTAGGGTCGAAAATCCCGGATTTGCTTTTCCCCAATCAGGAAGTGTTGGGAAATACTTTATATATCAAAGGAATGCCGTTTACAGTTGTAGGTATCGTTGAACCGAGAGGTACCAATTTCAGCGGGGACAACGATATGATGATTTACATTCCGATTGATTTTGCCCGTACGATGTTTCCGATGGGCGGACGATTTAAGACGTACTATATCACTGCGGCGTCGGAAGAAAATATCGATCTGACGATGAACCGGATAACGACCTATTTACAACGATATCTGCCTTCGTCCAATCAATCCCGGATTTTCTCTCAATCCCAGATTCTGGGAGTTCTTGATACACTGATGGCATTACTGACAACACTTTTGTCCGGCATCGCATCAATATCACTGATTGTCGGGGGCATCGGCATCATGAATATCATGCTGGTCACGGTGCGTGAGCGGACCCGCGAAATTGGTATCCGAAAAGCACTGGGTGCCCGCCGCCGTCAGATACTGATTCAGTTTTTGATCGAAGCGGTCATCATCACGACTCTTGGCGGTATCTTCGGACTGATCATCAGTTATATCGGTGCTCAGCTGATTACCTCCATCACCGACTTCAATGTCGTGCTGGGCTGGGATGCCGTATTGCTGTCGTTGGTATTCTCCATAACGATCGGTGTCATTTTCGGAATTTACCCGGCGATGCAAGCCAGCAAACTGGAACCGGTCGAAGCCTTACGTTTTGAATAAAGAAAAGGAGAATCAAGCGATTCTCCTTTTAATCAGCTGATTTCGTCGAAGCGGACCCGAGCGATCATTTTGGTCGCAACGATCGAGATCAATGTCAGAACGACCATGACGATGAAAGTGCCCGGAGCGAAAATCCGATAGTCGAAATTGAATGTTAATGCGATCCAACCCAGCAGATAAGCCAAACCGAAGGAGGGGATCATGGTAAACAGAAAGTTGATATTCTGTTTGACTGCCGCCTGCTCGGTCTCCCACACCAGTTTGGGGTGAATGACATCGACGATGATCGAAACGTAATTGATAAACAATGAACCAAGAACAGCCATGACCACAAAAATCGCAAGGATATACCAAGGTGCTTTCAGAAACAGTGCGGCGGGTATCGCAGTCAGAGCCAGACCGATCAATGAAAGAAGAAATCCGCTCATACTCTTGGCATGTAACTGATCCACGATTTCCATCGGGATCATTTTCATGAAGTAGACATGCTGACCTTCCCGCGAGATGGCGGTGGCACTGACCATGTTCATGCTGCCCATGATCAGTCCGAAACTGACTCCAAAGGCGGATGCCAGCGATATGGCCATCGTACTGCTCCAAGGAATGGACAGAATTAAAGCAAACAGGTCTTCTTCCTCTGGAAAGGCTGCGGTCATGATGATAAACAAGACAGGAATCAAAACATTGACAGACACACAGTTCATCAGATAAATCGGAGTTCGAAACAACAGCCGAAGTTCCTTCATCAGGTAGGTGATGATCGCCTTTTGAGATCGTGTCGAACGTGAAAAGTCTTTGCTTGAAAGCTGACGCCGTGACGAGGATGTCTCATTGATACCGATCACCCCACGGAAGTACAGCAACTGGGAAATAAGCAAAAATCCGACGAAGATAAGTGCAGTGATGGCCAGTGAAATGAGCAACTGAACGATATCGATGTTGACCACGGCGGCAATCGCAAATGGAATATTGGGTATAAATGACTGAAATAAGGCAATCAGCGAGTTATTGCCCTCGATAAGCAGTCTGATCAAATCACCTTCGGTAACCGTCGACAATCCGGCCAGAGCATAATTTAGCCATAGGGCAAACACCAACGCTATACCCCCGGAAATCATGTTGAAGAAATCACGGTTTTTCGCAAAGGGAATGAGCCACATGATGAGCATGATGATCAGTCCGGCCAACACCAGCGGTATGATCGGTAATATCAGAAAGACGACCAGCACATAAACATAAAACAGGATATCCGGTGATGTAGCCCGGGCATAGCCGGAAATGACCGGAATAAAGAATAAAGCCAAGGTGATATACTCATATATCAGTGTGACCGTAAATTTTGAAAGCAGGATATCGATAGGTGTCAGAGGCAAGGCCAACAGGGTTTCATTATCCCTGGAAAAATAAAATACGGCAGGAATGAGAAATATGCCAAAAAAGAAAATCATCAGTGCCAGCGAGTTGAGTAAAAGGGCAACGATGACCCCGGACTGCTGAAAGGGTGCCAACAAGGCAACAGCATCGATCGTTAAAAAATGCAGCATGACCAGCGTCGGTAAAAAAGCCACGATCATCAGCAGCAGAAAACCGTAAAGTAATAACTTCGAAGATTTTTTGCGTTTTCCTTGATCGACCATGCTGAAGGTGTTCTTCAGCATCGCGAAGATCAGTGATTTCAGTTTATGCATTTTTCGTGACCTCAAGGAAAATCTCTTCCAGCGACATGTTCTCGTGATAATCTTTTTTCAACTCTTCCAATGTACCGAAGAAAGCGATTTTCCCTTTGTTGATGATGGCCACTTTGTGGCAAAGTTTCTCAGCAACTTCCAATACATGGGTCGAGAAGAATACAGTCTTTCCTTGCTGGGCAACTTTTCTCATCATTTCCTTTAAGGCAAAGGCGGATTGCGGATCCAATCCGGTCAATGGTTCATCCAAAATCCAAATGCTCGGATCATGAACGAGAACGCCCATCACAACGATTTTCTGACGCATCCCATGAGAATATGACAGAATCTTATCATTGAGGGCATGTTCCATCTCGAAAAGTTTCGCCAAGTCACTGATCCGCGTGCGGCGGGACTGTGAATCAACTTCGTAAATATCCGCCATCAGATTGAGATACTCCAGACCTTTCAGACGAAGGAAAATATCTGGATTGTCCGGAACAAAACCAAACTGCTTCTTTGCCATGATCGGATTTTTGCGAATGTCATATCCGTTGAGTGAAATGTTTCCGGTATCAGCATTCAAAATACCGGTAATCATTTTCAGCGTTGTCGTCTTTCCGGCTCCGTTGGGACCGATAAATCCGACGATCTGACCGTCTTCGACAGCCAAAGAGACATTATCGACGGCTTTGACCTTTCCGTTGTAGACTTTTGTCACATTTTGAATATTAATCATATGTTGTTCTCCTATTCACAAATCTCATTTTAGTACAAACTTATCCGATAAACAAGAGGGTGAAGATTCCGATGCACACACAGTAATAGGCAAAATAGTGTAATTTTCGCTTTAAAAGAACGATTTTGAAGAGTTTGATTGCATAGTATGTCACAACACCGCTAATGACCATGGCGATCATATAGGGGATAAAAAGTGACCCGAAGTCCGGATTTGCGAGCATATCCGGAATACCGCCCAAGATGACGACCAGAGCGATCGGAATAAACATCAGAAAGGCAAAGCGCATGGAAGTGTCGGTGTCATACCCCTGAATCAAAGAAGCCGCATTGGTCGAGCCGCTGCGCGATACACCGGGCAGAAGGGCAACGGCTTGAGCCAATCCAGTCAGAAATGCATTTTTAAAGCCAAATTCCTTTGACGTTTTTTTAGGCCGTATCCGTGATGCAATATACAGTATGAGTGCGGTATATAACAGGAAAGCTCCCGCAAACTTCGGTGAGTTCAAAGAGGCTTCCAAAGTGTCTTTAAACAGAAGACCGATCACAGCGGCCGGTATGGTCGCAACGATCAGCTTAAGACCGTATAAGAAATACGGCTGCTTTTGTTTGGTCGGTTTTATGAAATAGCCCAATCCCAAGATGAAGAGATCCTTGATATCTTTAAAATAATAGATGATGATGGCAACCAAAGATCCGGCATGCAAAAGGATCTCCAAGGTGGCATCCGTGGTTTGTAAACCGAACAAATGCTTGGCAATGACCAGATGACCGGAAGATGAAACCGGAATCGGTTCCGTGATGCCCTGGATGATGGCTAGAACGATAAATACAAATAAGTTTTCCATAGTTACCTCTTAAAGATTTCCAGTCCCACTTTATGCTGAACTTTCTTTAGCTTTCTAGAAGCGATTGCTTGCGCTTTAAGTTTCCCTTCATATAACGTTTTTTCCAATAAATCGGTTGACACGATCTCATGATACCGCTTCTGGATAGGCTCGAGCAGTTCAATGATCGCATCCGAAACGACACTCTTAAACTCGCCGTAGTTGAGATGTCCGACTTCAGGCAATACCGCTTCAACCGTCGTACTTTTGCACGATGCCAGAATCTGCAGAAGATTGGCGATTCCGGGTTGTTCTTTCGGATCAAAATTTACTTTCCCGATTGAGTCGGTCACGGCAGAAGCCACTTTTTTGCGAATGACGGCTGGCTCATCGAGCATGTAAATGACACCTTTGTCCTGATGGTCGGACTTGCTCATTTTTTTCAGCGGATCAGACAGCGACATGATCCGGGCTCCGACTTTCGGAATCAGCGGTTCAGGCACTTTAAACGTAGGTGAATAACGGTTATTGAATCGTTCGGCGATATCTCTAGCGATTTCAACATGCTGTTTCTGATCATCGCCGACCGGAACATAATCCGGATCATAAATCAGGATATCCGCGGCCATCAGTGTCGGGTACGTATAGAAACCGACCGTAAGGGCATTTTCACCCTTGGCCATTTTGTCTTTATATTGGGTCATGCGGTTCATTTCACCCAGATAACTGTTGCATGCCAAAATAAATCCGAGCTGTGCATGTTCCATGACATCGGACTGTAAAAAAATGATCGACCGCTGCGGATCAAGTCCGGATGCCAGATACAGAGCTACCGCATCTTTAAGATACTGTCGAAGTTCTTTGGGATCCTGATAGACAGTAATGCAGTGAAGATTGGCGATAAATACGACCATCTCGTATTCGTCCTGATAATTGACAAAATTGCGCAGTGCACCAAGATAGTTTCCTAACGTCAGTTCGCCGCTTGGCTTTATGCCGCTTAACATTCGTTTCATCATGTTTCCTCCTGAAAATAAAAAAAGCGCCCTGATGAAGGGACGCTGATTGCGCGGTACCACCCAACTTACTCTTACGAGTCGCTTGTGCGGGATAACGGTTTCCGCCGGTGAACGACTGACGCCGCTCACAACTCCAAAAGCCCAATTCATACCGCAGCTTGTGACAAATTTCCACCGTCATTGTCTCTCTAGAAGCAAGAATGCGATACTACTTCCTTTTTTCTTTGTTATTGACTCTATTTAAGCACTTTTCTTCGGTTTAATCAAGAGTCCGGCACCGATTCCGATCAATGAAATTACAAAATACATATTGAACTTAGGTGCACTGAAACCGCCGTAAATAACGATCAAAGCACCAAGGACTGCCAGTATTGGAACAATATAGCCGTTTAGGACGGACAGATTGTCTTCTTTGGCTTTCTTAATAACGCCAACGTACAGCATGACATAAAACACATAAGTCAGTACGATCGGCAGTCCGTCGATTTCCAAACCTTCAAACATGGTCAGACCATACTGAACGACACCGCTGGTACTTAAGAAGTGCAAAACCAGCCAGATGAGGCTTATAAAGAAGGTAGCCAATGCAGAGGCCAGTGGGATATCAAATCTCTTATTCAATACGGCTAATTGCTTATGGAAAGGCAGTTCTTCACGTAGTGCCAGGGCATAGGGCAATCGGATATAGCCCAGGATCAGGCCGTTGAAAGTTCCCAGAATCGATATGACGACAAATACGTATATGATTTTCGGCCCCCAAGCGCCGAAGAACATCGTCGCTGCCTGACCAACCGCTGCGTTTCCAAGTTCCATCACGGTGTCTGCACCAAGGACGGAAGTCAAGCCGATGGTGTATGCCAAATAAACGACCATGATCAGCACCGGCGCAAAGGTAAGAGCTAAAGGAAGATTGCGTTTGGGATTTTTGATTTCATGTGCCACAGAAGGGGCGACGAGCCAGCCGTCATACGCAAAGGCAATCGATATCAAAGCGACAAATAATCCGCTCATCGCTCCACCGGTCGATGCAGCTTGCACTGCGACCACCGGATCCCCCAAGATCAAGCCGAACAAGGCGAGTACGACCAATGCCGATACCTTGGCTACCAGAGCAAAGGATTGGAATTTACCGGCCGATTTGGTAGCGAAACTGTTGAAAACGAAGAATACGACCATCAGCCCGACGGTCAGTACCCATGAGAAAACGGTAAACTCCCCGGATGAAAACGGTCCGGGTGCGCCAAAGAGTACCAGGATGTAACTTGCGGCCACCCAGGCGATGATGGCAACCAGAGCCGGATAATAAAACATGACCTGAAACCAGCCCGCCAGATATCCGAGGGTTTTCCCCCAGGCCAGCTCACTGTACGTGATGATTCCGCCGATCATATCTTCTTTTTTGGCGTACTGAGCAATGGTCAATCCGCCAAAGATGATGCCGACGGCTCCAAGTATCCATCCCAAAGAACTAAGCAAGACATTTCCTTCGACCGCACGCAGAATATCGTCGGTTTTAAAGAAAATGCCGGATCCGATGACGATGCCCGCAATCATCGCAACTGTAGTCAAAAGACCAAACTTCCGTTGTTGTTGTGAGTCCATGAATTTCTCCCTTTTGAAATTGTTTTCAAAACATGAAAACTTACTGAAAATAATAAAGTGTAAACGCTATTTTTGTCAAGTAGTATCTTTTATTCTTAGGATTTATCGTATATAATAGGAGGACAAGGAGGTTTAAAGCATGATCGTTGTCTACACATCTCCTGGCTGTGCTTCCTGCCGTAAAGTTAAACAGTGGCTAAAAGACCGCAATCTTAAGTTCATCGAAAAAAATATATTTACCACCTTACTGAATGAGAGCGAGATCAAGCATCTGCTGATGCGCTCGGAGAACGGTACGGAAGATATTATCTCGAAACGTTCGAAAGTCATTCAAGAACTGAAAATCGATTTAGATGAACTGTCGATGAGTGCTTTGGTCAAGTTTATCCAGAACAACCCATCGGTTCTCAAACGTCCGATTATCCTGAATGAACGGAGCTTCTTGGTCGGTTACGACGAAGAGGAGATTGGTGCATTCGTACCGCCGGAACTGCGCAATATTGCCAAAGCCAATTGCAGTCCGAGCTGTCCGAATTTCTGCACGTGCGGAGAAGTCCGTCAAGAGAATTAAGGCTATGATGTTTCATAGCTTTTTTTTATTGTGATATAATAGACTCGTTGAGGTAAAATATGAGAATTTTGGTCGGACTATCCGGCGGTGTCGATTCGGCAGTCGCCGCTTACATTTTGAAAAAACAGGGACATGATGTGACCTGTGCTTTTATGCGCAATTGGGATGCTTATGCCAACAATGATATCCTGGGCAACCCTGCCGGCGGACTTGATGATGTGTGTCCTCAGGAAGAAGATTATCTTGATGCGAAAAAGGTAGCAGATAAACTCGGACTGCCTTTGCTGCGTGTTGATTTTGTCAAGGAGTACTGGGATGATGTGTTTTCGGTGTTTCTTGAAGAAACGAAAAAAGGACGGACACCTAATCCAGACATATTATGCAATCGCCATATTAAGTTCAATGCGTTTTTTAACTATGCGAAACATCTGGGGTTTGATTGGGTTGCGACCGGTCATTATGCCCGTGTCGTTCATAAAGAAGGCAAAGACTCGATCCTGCTCAGAGGTCTCGATGCCAACAAGGATCAGACATATTTTCTTGTACAGGTTCCTCAACAGGCATTGAATCATACATTGTTTCCGGTTGGTGAACTGAATAAAACCGAAGTACGGAAAATTGCACTTGAGTTGGATCTTGCAGTGGCTCAGAAGAAAGACTCGACCGGGATCTGCTTTATCGGAGAGCGTCATTTCCGTGAGTTTCTGCATAATTACATTCCGAAAACCCCGGGAATGATCATGGATGTCGATTCAAGGAAAGTCCTTGGTGAACATCACGGCGTAATGTTTTATACGATCGGACAACGCAAAGGCTTAGGTGTCGGCGGTGTTGAAGGTCCTTGGTTTGTGGTACATAAACAGTTGGATACCAATACACTTTATGTAGCTGCCAAAGAAGATAACGAATGGCTCAAGAGCGATGAATGTCATGTGTCGCGGATCAACTGGTTTGGGCCGTTGCCTGATCAGAAGCTGAAGTGCACTGCGAAGTTTCGCTACCGTCAGAAAGATCATCCGGTCACACTGCACGTTGAAAATGAGAAGATCATCGTCTGTTACGATGTTCCGATCGCTTCGGTCACTGTGGGGCAGGAAGCAGTGTTTTATCAAGGGGATGTCTGTTTGGGTGGCGGAGTCATTGATGAAACATTTTATCAGGGAGTTACCATGAGTGAAAGAATTGCAAGGGGGAAACCATGATCAGAAGAAATGCCCGGCTGGATCAGCCATTGCCGATGTCACGGTTGCGTGTTTATCTGCTTGTTTTGAACTATTTTATCGGATACCTGTTTGTTTATCCTTTTATCGGCGTCATGATTTCCTATCTTCTAACCGGTAAATCCGATGCCATGACTGCGGAAGCGGCAGTCGGGATTTATGTCTTTTTAATACTGGTGTCCGTATTGATTGCCTGGCCGATTTTTCAGGAATCTTTTCGTATGGCGAAAAACCGTTGGTGGAGTCATCTGAAGAAACTGCCGGTAAATTATCTTCTGATGTTTGGCTCATTGATTGCGGTCAATATTTCAATCAAAGCACTGACCGGAATCGAGACGAGTGCAAATCAGGAGTTGGTTTTTGAAAGTTTCAAACAGTCTCCGGGACTGATTGTTTTTGCAGCCGTGATCATGGCACCGATCGTTGAGGAACTTGTCTTTCGCGGCGGACTGTACCGTGCGTTACGCAACCGCTATTCATTCAAACGGGCTGCGCTGATCAGTATGTTCACCTTTGGGTTTATCCATGTATTTGCTTCACTTTTATCCGGAAATTTTTCTGATTTATGGAATATTTTCACCTATATGGCGATGGGTTTCTTTTTTGTCAAGATTTATGAAGAGACCGGCTCGGTGTTTCCGGCAATCTTTTTGCATCTGATCAATAATGCGATCGCATTGAGCATCATGTGGCTAGGGACGATGCTATGAGCGAAACGGCCATTATCACCGGAAAAATCCGCCAAGTGCTCTTTCGCAGTGAAAGCAACTCGTTTACCGTATTGCGTTTTCGTTTGTATGAACTGACTGAGAAGGATATCTTTGTTACGGGGTATTTACCGCAACTGCCCAAGGATATCCTTTTTGAGTTTACCGGTTCCTACATCGATCATCCCAAATACGGTATGCAGTTTTCAATACAGAGTTACCGCCGGCTGTTACCTTCGGATAAAGACTCGATCGTCCGTTATTTGTCTTCACCGCTGTTTCCCGGGGTGGGCAGGGTTTTGGCTCAGCGCATCGTTGACACATATGGCGAGGATGTGCTGATGATGATCCGCAATGATCCTGAAATCAGCCTGGAAGTTTCCGGTATGAACCCCAAAAAGCGGGAAGTCATCATCCAGGGGGTTTGTACACAGGACAATCTGGAAGAAGCTGTCCGTTTCTTTACGACTCATGGACTTGGCATTCGCAATATCATGAAAATCGATCAGATTTATGGTGAGAAAGCATTGGATCTGATTCGGGAAAATCCCTATCGGCTGATCGATGAAGTCGATGGCATCGGATTTGCGATTGCCGACAAACTGGCTCTTTCGATGGGGTTCGATGCAGAACATCCTTTGCGTAAAGAAGCTGCCATCGTCTCTGTTATCATGGATACCTGCATGTCCAGCGGCGATTCCTATACAGATATGGAAACGCTGGCGTATCGATGCACGCGGAATTTCGGAGAGTGGCTCTTTGACATAGAAGAAATTATTTCTCGGCTGATTGAAAAGGGCAAAGTCGTTGAAGAAGAAGGCAGGCTCTACCATCATTCGCAATTTAAAGCTGAAGTTGATATTGCACATTTCTTTGAGACTTTTCCGCTGCGCACTTTTGATCACAGCGATCGGGATGTCGAAGAGTTGCTCAGTGATTTTGAAACGCGCATCGGCATCGAGTATGATGATATTCAGCGTCAGGCGGTCTTAAGCTTTTTTACGGAAGATGTCATGATTTTGACCGGCGGACCGGGAACCGGAAAGACGACCATCGTTCAAGGCATCATTGATGTATGTAAAAAACGCTATCCGAGTTACGAAATCATATGTTGCGCTCCCACCGGAAAGGCTGCCAAGCGTATGAAAGAAGTTACCGGAAACTTTGCGACGACCATCCACGCTTTATTGAAATGGAATCTGGAAACCAATACCTTTGGCAAAAATGTATCCGATCCGCTGATGGCGGATGTACTGATCATCGATGAGTTCTCTATGGTCGATGCCTGGCTGATGGCACAGTTGGCTTTGGCGAGCGGTTATGTTCGCAAGATTCTGTTTATCGGGGATGAAGATCAGCTTCCTTCTGTGGCCTGTGGCAGTGTCTTGCGCGATATGATTGCTTCCAAACGTTTTTTAACGGTGAGATTGCAACACATTTACCGTCAAAAGGAGGGTTCTGATGTCATATCCCTGGCCCATCAGGTCAAAGAGGGATATTTCGATGAGTCCATGTGTAAAAATGATGTGCGCTTTTTCCATGCGAAGCCATATGATGTCAAAGATCTGATTTTGCGGATCGTTGAAGAAGCTATGCTGAAGGGGTATCGTATCCAGGATATCCAGGTGCTTGCCGCAAAATACAGCGGTCCTGCGGGGATCGATGCCCTGAATCACGCCTTACAGAAACTGTGCAATCCACCTTCGGACAAAAAACGCGAATTACAGGTCGGATACCGTCTGTATCGTGAGGGCGATAAGATTTTACAGCTTAAAAATCAGCCGAGCGATGATGTTTATAACGGGGATATCGGTATCCTGGTTGAAATCATTTATGCATCAGAAGATGAAAACAATCAAAACCGCATGATCGTTGATTTCGATGGGATCATCGTCGAATACTCGCCGGAGTGGTTCATCAATATTACCCACGCCTACTGTATCAGCGTTCACAAAGCGCAGGGAAGCGAATATCCGATCGTGATCATGGCGGCCATCCTTGAGTACGGTCAAATGTTACAACGCCGTCTGATGTATACCGGGATCACCCGGGCGAGCCGTTCGCTGATTTTGGTCGGACAAAAAACCGCTTTTGAAAAAGCGGTTTCGACGGTCGATAAAGACACAAGGCGGACCTATTTAAAGTGGCGGCTGATCGAAGTGCTTACTTAGCTTTGGGATAAATCACGACGGCCTGATTGTACCATTGCAATATCGAGGCTAACAGCGCATCAGCTTCATAATAGCGATTGAATCCTTTTGGGGTGCCGTCGGTGTAGGCAGCGCCCCAATTATTGGGATCATAGACTTCGAAATACGTCTTATTATCGACGATGACATATCCCTTCAGAACAAAATAGTGGCCGGTGACATAATCATAAAAACGATTGGTACGCTGGTTTTCGTTCGTATTACGGGGAATGATGTCCATGTTGTTATTGATGATCGCGATATTACCGGCATCAATAATAAACATCAGGTCATATTTGTCTTCGATCGTTTTCATCTGATACACGATTTTGTACTTTTCCAGCGATCCGTTGATATCTTCGCCATACCACCAGCCCCCCAACGGTCGAAAGTCCTTGCGGATATCTTCGCCGGTCAATGAAAAACTCTTGTCGACCCATCGGCCGACCATCTGAATCGAAGTAGGACCGCAATTGTTTCCGGAATGAATGCCGGTGTCCCCCTGATCATAAAACCAGAGATAATCACGGTCATTGCTTTTATATACCGATATATTCTTGCCTAATCCCCATGTCTCTACGTTTGCATAAAGATTTTTCTGATGCTCAGTAGGGTCGATGATGCCATCCGGCGTTTTGTCATTTGACAGCAAACGGAAACTGAACCCAATCGTTACCAGGGTAAGTAAGAGCAAACCTATGAGCCAATATCGACGTCTGTTCATATCAACCTCACCTTTTCTGGTTCTATTCTATCATAAAACTGATTTTGTTGTTGTTGAACGATTGTACAGGGTATGCTATAATTCGTCTGTAAATCGCTGATGAAGCCGAGTAATCTCAATCAAGCCTGCAGAGAGGAAACGGATGGTGCAAGTTTCCGGTATTGACAGATGAAGCTACTTCGAAGAGGAATTAAAATTTCCCGTCCACGTCACGTTACGACATAAGAGGTGCACGCTTTGGCGTGAATCAGGATGGTACCGCGATACTTTCGTTCCTGTAGTTTGGGAACTTTTTTTTATGAAAAGGAGAAACATGATGAAACAACTGACAGGCAATCAAATCAGACAAATGTTCTTGGATTATTTTAAAAGTCAAGGCCACATGATCGAACCGGGAGCTTCACTGATTCCGATCAACGATCCGACGCTTTTATGGATCAACTCCGGGGTCGCAGCTTTGAAGAAGTATTTTGACGGTTCCGTCAAACCGGCCAACAATCGAATTGCCAATGCACAGAAGTCGATTAGGACCAACGATATCGAAAATGTCGGAAAGACGGCCCGCCATCATACTTTTTTCGAGATGCTCGGCAACTTTTCGATTGGTGATTATTTTAAAGAGGAAGCCCTTCAGTTTGCCTGGGAATTTCTGACCAGTGAAAAATGGATCGGTTTTGACAAAAACAAGCTGTATGTCACTGTTCATCCCTCGGATGAGGAAGCATATCGGATTTGGACCGATATCATCGGTTTTGATCCGAAGCGGATATTAAAGTCAGAAGAGAATTACTGGCAGATCGGCGAAGGACCCTGCGGTCCAAACTCGGAAATTTATGTTGACCGAGGTGAGAAATATGATCCGCAAGGGTTAGGTGAGCGTTTGTTTTTTGAAGAAATCGAAAACGACCGATACATCGAAGTGTGGAATGTCGTGTTTTCGCAATACGATGGTAAAGAAGGGGTGCCGCGCAGTGAATACAAGGAACTGCCGCAGCGTAATATCGATACCGGGATGGGATTTGAGCGTCTGACCTGTCTTGTGCAGCAAGTGGAAACCAACTTCGATACGGATATTTTCATGCCGATCATCACCGCTACCGAGACATTTGCGAAAGTATCCTACAAAGACTTTCCGATGGCGTACCGGGTCATTGCCGACCACATCCGAACGGTGACCTTTGCGCTGAGTGACGGGGCTTTGTTTGCCAATGAAGGCCGCGGCTATGTCTTACGCCGGATCTTGCGCAGGGCAGTCCGTTACGGTATAAAAATCGGTATCAGCGGTTCTTTTATGTACAAACTGGTGCATGTAGTTGCGGATGCCATGGAAGATTTTTACCCGTATCTTCAGGAGAAAACCGGTTTAGTCAGTAAATTAGTTAAGGCAGAGGAAGAGCGTTTTCATGCAACCTTGCAGGACGGAGAGAACCTGCTGCACAATGTATTAAATAAACTGCAAGGAAACGTACTCGATGGTAAGACAGTATTCAAACTGTATGACACCTATGGATTTCCGGTCGAACTGACCAAAGAAATCGCAGAGGAGAACAGTTTTGTCTTGGATATGGATGGGTTTAATCAAGAGATGGAAGCGCAGCGTGCCCGTGCCCGGGCAGCCCGCGAGGAAATCGAGTCGATGTCTTCACAATCCGTCGATCTGATGAATTTTACGCTTCAATCTGAGTTTTTGGGCTATGAGTCGATGAAAAATCATGCCGTAGTGGTCGGTTTGTTTAAAAACGGCCGTGCTGTCGAGGTTTTGACCGACCAAGGGGAAGTCATTTTGGATAAAACCTGTTTTTATGCGGAGAGCGGCGGTCAGGTAGCGGACACGGGTACTTTTTCAGGAGACTGGGGATTGGCGATTGTCAGCGATGTGCAGAAAGCACCGCGCAAACAGCACTTACACAGTGTTGATGTATCTTCCGGTGAGTTACGTTTAGGGGATAAAGTAATTGCGGAAATCGATGCTGAGCGGCGACTGCGTATCATGTCCAATCACAGTTCGGCGCACTTATTGCAGGCGGCATTAAAGAAAATCGTCGGAACGCACATTGCACAGGCCGGATCGTTTGTCAGTGATGAGTATATGCGTTTTGACTTTACCCATTATGAGAAAGTCAGTGACAGTCAGATCAAAGAAATCGAGGCATTAGTGAATAAGGAGATTTTTGCCCAGCATCCGGTGTCGGTCGAGTTTATGAACATCGATGATGCGAAAGGCCGCGGTGCCACGGCTTTGTTCGATGAAAAATATGAAGATGTCGTCCGGGTCGTATCGATGGGGGATGTATCGATGGAATTATGCGGCGGGACTCATGTAAGCAATACCAAGGAAATCGGCGTATTCAAGATCGACAGTGAAGAAAGCATCGGTTCTGGTATACGCCGGATCACTACCAAGACCGGAATGAAAGCCTATCTGGATTTCGTGGCGTTGGAAAGTCAGTTGGAAACCATTGCTCATTTGGTGCGTATGCAATCGACGGTCAATCTGGAAAGCAAGATTGCCGCAATGTTAGAGGAAGCTGCCGATACCAAGCGCGAACTTGATAAACTTACGTTTAAAATGTTGCAAATGAAAGCGCAGGAATTATCTCAAAAGGCGGTGGCTCATGGTGGATTGAATATATTGCTTGCTGCAGTTGAGGAAACGGATACCCATGGTTTAAAAACGCTCAGCGAAGCATTGAAACGACTGGTTCCGGATGGATTGGTTTTCTTGTGGCTGAAAGAATCCGAAAAGGTGACCTTTGTGGTCAGTTGCAGCCCCAAAGCCATCGCTGCAGGCTTTAAGGCCGGGGAATTGGCGAAGGAAGCGGCACAGATTACCGGAGGCAATGGCGGGGGCCGTCCGGACTTTGCGCAGTCCGGAGGAAAGGAAGTTTCGAAACTGTCTTTCGCGATTGAAACTGTCCGTCTGAAATTAGGTTTAAGTCTTTAATTCTTTTTAACTTTGAGGTAGAATGTACACAAGGAGGGGATCAACGATGAACAAACAGAATACCGAAACGATGGCTTTCAAGTCGGAGGCTGTGCGTAAAGAAAACATCAAGCATGTGTTACGTCTTGTTAAGGATGTACTGGAGGAAAGAGGGTACAATGCCGTCAATCAGTTGTCGGGATATTTGATTTCCAATGATCCCGCATATATTTCCAGTTTTAAAAATGCCCGAAGCGTCATTCAGTCGATCGAGCGTTATGAAATCATTGAAGAACTGGTGCGCAGTTACCTGGAAGATGGCGAATGAAACGTCTGATCGGTTTGGATTTGGGGAGTAAAACGGTCGGTGTCGCCATCAGTGATCCGCTGGGAATGCTGGCACGTACGCTGACGACGGTTCGTTTTGACTCATATGATTTTGAGAGTGCCTGCAAGAAAGTCATGGAAATATGCAGTCAAAACGGAGTCAGTGATGTTGTTTTGGGGTTACCAAGGCATATGAATGGTGATATCGGTGAAAGCGGTCAGATGGCGTTGGATTTTAAAGAAATGCTTTTAGAAGCCGGGTTATCAACCGTGACGATGTGGGATGAACGTCTGACCACGGCAGCTGCTCAGAAAATGCTGATCAGCGCGGACGTTTCGCGAAAAAAGCGCAAAGAAGTGATTGATCAGGTAGCGGCAGCAGGTATTTTGCAGAGTTATCTGGATCGTAAATAAAGGAGGATTCGCTATGGAATCGAATACATTGTTTGTCATCGATGATGCAGGCAACGAGATTGAGATGGAAGTATTGTTTACCTTTGAAAATGAGGAAAACGGTCATAAGTACGTACTGTATTTCAATCCTGAAGATGAGTCCGGTGAGGTGTTCGCATCAATTTATGATGATGAAGGGAATCTGAGTCCGATTGAAAATGAAGAGGAATGGGCATTGGTCGAAGAAGTTTTCAATGCCTTCGGAAGTGAAGAAGATGAAGAAAAGGTTAGCTAAGTTTTTCCTTTGGTTTCTGGTATTGGTTTTAGCGGCAGGCGCAACTGCGGGAATCATGTTCAACGATTTATCCAAACCGGCAGCGGATCAAAGCGATGCCGTTTTATTTGAGATTAAATCCGGTGATGTCTTGCGGAAAGTAGCTGCAAACCTGCAAGAAGCGGGTATCGTCCGATCCTCGCTGGTGGTCGAGCTGGTAGCAAGAACCGAGAATCTGACCGGACTGAAAGCCGGGGTGTTTGTCGTTGATAAAAACTGGTCTGTCAAAGAGATTTTGACAACGCTCAATGATTCGACCAAGACAATCGTCGATACTGTGAGAATCACCTTTCCGGAAGGGGATTGGGCACGTGACTTTGCCCGCAAGCTTTCAAATCTGACTTCTGTCGAAAAACAGCAGTTGTTGGACCTTTGGAACGATGAAACTTTTTTACGTGAGCTTATGACCCGGTATGAGTTTTTAACTGAAGATATCCTGAATCCGAAAACACGCATCCGTTTGGAGGGATACCTGTTCCCAAATACCTATGAATTTTTTGTCAACACCAATCCAAGGGAAGTGACGTTTAAAATTTTGGATCAGACCAAACGGATTTATGAAAAATACAAACCACAGTTTCAGCAGTCACCGCTGTCTGTGCATGAAGTCTTTATCATGGCTTCCATCGTTCAGTATGAAGCGCGGACACTGGATGATATGAAGAAAATCGCGAGCGTGTTTTTTAACCGCCTGGAAATCAATATGCCCTTACAGGCATCGCCCACGATCTGCTACTCGCTCTATGATTTCACTTCGTGGCGTGACTGTGAGTCAAATCCCAACATTGAATCACCTTACAATACCTATAAGTATCGCGGATTGCCCATCGGACCGATCATGAACCCGGGTGAATGGGCTATTTTGGCGGTTCTTGAGCCGGCAGACACCGATTACTATTATTTCATGGCTGATGTTTACGGAGGGGGTACAATTCATTTTGCCCGTACTTATGCCGAACATAAAGCGAATGTAGACAAATATCTCAGAGGAAGGTAAGTTATTAAGTTATGCTAAAACCTGTAATTATCGGAATCGCCGGAGGAAGTGCGTCCGGGAAAACATCGATCGCCAAACGTTTGAAGAAGGCATTTGAAGAGACTAACTCGGTATACATCATCCGTCAGGATGATTATTACAGTGATCAAAGCCATATGCCCTTTGAGCAGCGGCTGCTGACGAATTACGACCACCCGTTTGCTTTTGATAATGATCTGCTCGTCGAGCATCTGGACAAACTGGCCAATCGCGAGTGTGTAGAGAAGCCGACCTACGATTTTATAAACCATACGCGCAGCAATGAAACAGAAATCGTTTTGCCCAGCGATGTCATCGTTTTGGAAGGTTTGTTTGTGCTGGAGGATGCCCGCATCCGTCAGCGTCTGGACATAAAAATCTATGTGGATACCCCGGCAGATGTCCGGTTCATCCGTCGATTGGTCAGGGATGTCCGAGATCGCGGCCGTACACTGGATTCGGTCGTGCATCAGTATACGACCACGGTCCGTCTGATGCATGAGCAGTTTATCGAACCCACCAAACGGTATGCGGATGTCATCGTCCCTGAGGGCGGGAAAAATGAAGTCGCGATTGATTTACTGACAACGAAAATCAGTAGCATCATCCGTGAGAATATGCTATAATGTCGCAAGTTAGGAGTTGAACCCCATGGCACAAGAAAAAGTTTTAGTTACTCAAGAGGGATTGCAGGAGCTTATCAAGGAGCAGCAGCATTTGATTCATGTCGTCCGTAAGGAAGTCATTGAAGATTTGCAGGCAGCCCGCGCTCAAGGCGATTTGTCGGAAAATGCCGATTACGATGCAGCCCGTGACCGTCAGGCACGTGTGGAAGCCCGTATCCGTGAACTTGAAAATATGTTGAACAACATCGAGATCATCGATGAAAAACGTGGTGGGCAGAAAGTCATCCGCTTAGGAACGACCTTTACCATTTTGGACTATGAAACCAATGCGGAAGAAACGTACACGATCGTCGGTTCGGTCGAGTCCGATCCGCTCAACGGAAAACTGTCAAACGTGACACCGTTGGCCCAGGCGTTAATGGATAAGAAATCCGGCGATGAAGTTACGGTCAATGTCGATTCACCGTATACAGTTAAAATCTTAAGCATCGAATAAGCACTTCGGTGCTTTTTTTTTGGAAATCGGCGGCAGTTGACGTAATTAAGAATGAGGTGATCCTGTGAACCGCATTCTGGCTTTCTTCATCATTCTTGCAGTGCTTTCATCCTGCACCTATCCGCAACCCTTTGATTTTCAGACCGACCGCTCCTTTGTGATTACGGTCAACGGAGCCATCCTAAAACCAGTGACACTGACCGTTGATCCTTATCCGACCATTGAAGAAGTCCTTGTTATGGTTAATTTGCTTCCCGAAGCGGATTTGTCCGCACTCAATCTTCAGACGATCCTGCATCACAAGGATGTTCTTTTCATTCCATTCAAAAATGATGTGCCCTGTGTGTCGATCAATACGGCAACGCTTCAGCAACTGATCACGCTCAATGGCGTCGGCGAGAAAACCGCCGCGGCAATCATTGATTATCGGACCGGCATCGCCCGTTTTCAGACGATTGATGAACTTACCCGCGTCAAAGGCATCGGTATAAAAACACTTGCGAAATTTAAAGACCGATTATGTCTGTAGAGCGTAAGCTGTTTATTGTATTGATTTTTCTTTTTCTATATTCCATGACTTTTCAACCGTTTCGCTTTTTTTTATTGCCGCTGATCCTGATCCTGCTTTTGGTCAAGACAGGGTTACGGTTCTGTGTCTGGTTTCTCATGCTGGTAATTCTGTCATTTTTCGCAAATCACTATTCAGCCCCTTTAAAAATGTGCGGAACTGTTTCGGATATCCGGGAAAAAGCTGCCTATGTGCGTATCGAGGGATTTGAGTATTCGGTTTTTGAACAGAAGAATCTTTCATTGGATGATTATGTCTGCATCGAGGGTGAGATTATGGAAGACAGTCATCGATCGACTTTTGTGAGCGATCCAATCACTCGATGGGCGAATCAGCGAAAACACATCGGCAGTATCGATGTCAAATCATTGAATGTAATTCAAAAGGGCACTTCCGTTCGATCAAAAGTGTTTCAGAGGGTCATTGCAATCGATGACTCCGGCTGGCTGAAAACATTTCTGTTTGCCCATCCGGCTCCGATCGTCGGTCATTTTACGATATTGTTTGTGTCTGGCGGACTGATTGCAAGTTCGATGGTTTCGATGATCCGAAAACTGCTGGGATTTGTGTTTGAAGAAAAAAAACGGCAGATCATCATGTCGATCCTCCTGATTCTCAGCGTTCTTATATGGGGAAAATCGTTTGTCTGCTTCCGCCTGTTGTTATCAGATGGTATTCGCTACAGCAAACTCACGCCATTGGCCAGGGTGAGTATAGTTTATTCGCTGTTACTCAGTCTATTTCCTTATCATATAAGCCACCCTGCATTAATCATACCTCTGACGCTTTCGCTCATCCGGATATTCGGATATACGCGGTTTATGACTCGTTTGGCCCTTTTACCGCTGATTCAGACATGGCTGCTGTATCGGTTTGATCTGATGAGCGCATTGCTGTTTCCGGTGTTTCGAATGGCAGCGCTGGCGGGATACATCCTGTCTTGGCTTTGTGTAGTATATCCAAAGTTCCTTCCTTACCTTATTTCTTTTTGTCAGGGACTGTCGTTTCAGATGTTTCCGCTTTTCTCCATTTTCCGTTTAACCGGTCATCCCGGATTCATCGTTGCACTGATCTGGGTTTTTGTTCTGCTTCACCGACGCTTAACGAAAAGGGAAACTGCTTGGCGTCTGTGTCTTATGGTCGTGTTGTTTCAGCTTCGGTTTTATCTTAATCCGCTGACGACCGTAACGTTTTTTAATGTCGGTCAGGCCGACAGTGCTTTGATCGAGCTGCCATTTAGACAGGGCAGTTGGCTTATCGATACAGGTCGCCCTAAGACATCAGCTTTGCTGCGGGCAAACCTTTTATTTCGCGGATTATCACATTTGGATGCTGTGATCATAAGTCATGATGATTTGGATCACAGCGGCGGTGTCGATATGCTTGCACGGGATTTTACGGTCGGTCAATGGGTCAAAGATGACCGACACATTCAATCCGGTGATTTTATTTTGTACAGTCTGCTGAAGCCGGATCCGTCGTTTGATGACAATGATAACAGCTTAGTTCATTTATTTTCTGTCAATGGCTTCAGCACATTGTTTTTAGCTGATATTTCAGAAGAGCGTGAAGCAGAACTGATCAGAAAATATCCGTTTTTAACTGTCGATGTCATTAAACTGGCCCATCATGGCAGTAAAACCAGCACATCGGCGATCCTTTTGGCTAACACGCAGCCGCGACTGGCAATCATCAGTGCTGATCCTCGGATATACGGTCATCCGCACAAACAGACATTACGTTCGCTCTGGCAGTTTCGGGTTCATTCCATCTCAACTCACCGACACGGAGATATACGGATCTCGAGTCTTGGAAATTTCCATTTTGTAATGTCATCTTCGGGTGGATTTGGTATAATGAGAACGGTGATAAAATGAATGTCGTCATAACCGGAAGCGACCGCTTTTTCTTAAAGCAGAAGGCGAAAGAGTGGATCGAAAAGAATGATAAATCAGCTTTGGGTATAGAACCGGCTGTTTTTGACGGCTATTCCGCAAGTTTCAGCTGGGATGAGTTGTTTGAAGAAATCCAGACGGTTTCTTTCTTTTCCGATATCAAAATCATTGAACTGATCAACCCTCCGGGTTTTACGTTAAAAAACTTTGAGAATTCTGCAATATCCAAAACGTGGGTTGCTTTGATTGAGTCGATGCCCATAGAAGTCATCCTGCTGATTCTCTTTGAAAATGACAAGATCAATAAAACGGCTGAAATGACCAAACCACTGATAAAAACCAAGGGAAAGAACACGGTTTGGATCGAAGTGGAAAAAATCAGGAAGAGTGAGTTCGAAAGTCTTATCCGGCGGGAGTGTTCTTTGCGACATATTCATCTGGATGATGATAAAATGAAGTATCTGTTGGAGCGTTTGCCCAAACAGGTGGAATCATGCATGCGGGAGTTGGATAAACTTGCGCTGTTTCCCGAGAAAATCGATCAGAGGGTGTTGGATGTGCTGATTTCCAAGCCATTGGAGGACAATGTATTTGACTTATCGGCAGCCGTCGTTTCAAAGGATTTAGCCAAAGCGCTGCGGATTTACAAGGATTTGCAAGTACTTAAGTACGAACCGGTTGCCTTGGTGCCTTCGATTGCCTGGCAGCTGCGTGTGATTTTTCAGATTCTGCTTTATAAAAGAGAGCGGATTTCGGATTTTGAAATTCAAGAGATCCTCGGTGTCCATGAGTTTGTTTTTTCCAAGGCTCTGGGATATGCCCGACTGACGAATTTGGATCGGGTATGTGAGTTGCTGGAAATGTTGGCGCAGCTAGACTTAAAAATCAAATCCGGTCTTGTCAACGGATCTATGGGATTTGAACTGTTTTTAATTGAGGCAATGAGGTGAACCGATGGAATCACTAAGAGAACTATATAAATCAGGTCCCGGACCTTCAAGCAGTCATACATTGGCCCCTCGGCGCGCCATTCTTTTGTTCTTACAGCGGGTGAAAAATATTGCTTATGCCAAAGTTGAACTGTACGGCTCTCTTTCCCTGACCGGGAAAGGGCATTTTACTGACAAAGTCATTATCGATACCTTTGCTCCGATCCCGTGTACGGTTGATTTTAAACTTGATTGGGCCTATCCGTTTCCTAACGGTATGATCGTTCGTGCGTTCAATAACCAGGATGAGTTGCTGTTGGAGTGGGTCGTGTATTCGATCGGCGGTGGAAGCATTATGATCCTCAATGAGGACTTTGATTTTCAGCGACAGGTATATCCGCATCGTAACTTTGAAGAAATCATGGATTTCTGTGCGTTTAATAAAATCACATTGCCACAGTTTGTGTTTACTTATGAGCCGGATCTGCCGGATTATCTGTCGTTGATTCTCAATGATATGCTGTTTGCGGTCAAACGCGGGTTGGAGGGTACCGGTCTTTTGCCGGGTAAACTGAAGATGCCGAGGGTGGCGAAGTCGATGATGCTGCAGGCCAATATCCTTGAAAGCCATACCCAACGGAACCGCATGAAATTACTGGCTTATGCCTATGCCAACAATGAGGAAAATGCATCCTTGGGCAAGGTGGTCACGGCACCCACGCTGGGAGCCAGCGGGGTGATGGCTTCTTTGATGTATCACTGTTATAACGATCTGGGGTATTCGCGTGCGCAGCTGATCAATGCTTTGGCCGTTGGGGGAATCATCGGTAATGTCGTAAAGACCAACGCAACGATATCGGGAGCCGTAGGCGGATGTCAGGCGGAAATCGGTGTTGCCTGTGCGATGGCGGCGGCCTCGATGGCATATCTCGAAGGAGGCAACCTGAAAATTATCGAGTATGCAGCGGAGATCGGAATGGAGCACCATCTGGGTTTGACATGTGACCCGGTTGGCGGTTATGTCATCATCCCTTGCATCGAGCGCAACGGTGCTGCGGTTTTACGTGCGGTCGATGCGGCATTTATGGCGAAAACGATTGGTGCGATCAAGCCCAACCGTGTCAGTTTTGATATGGTCATCCGGACGATGAACTATACCGGAGCAAAAATACCTATGGAGCTAAAGGAAACTTCATTGGGTGGATTGGCTACGGAATGTACCTGGGATTTACCCGAAGATATCGAACATTAGAGCCGCAAGGCTCTATTTGAAAATAAAAAAACCAGCTGGGCTGGTGTTCTTACTCCATTGCGTTTATGGCTTTTGAAAAACGGGCTTTTTGACGGCTGGCGTAATTCTTATGATAGATTCCGCTGGTAACCGCTTTGTCTAAGCGTGAGTTCAATACATCATTTGCTTCAACAGCAGCTGTTTTATTTTTATCGGCAATCGCTTTTAACACATGCTTGATTTGTGTTTTCAGAGCTGATTTTTCCGAAGTGACTGCCGCGGATCGCTTTAAGTTTGTTAATGAACGTTTCTTTTGACTCTTAATGTTTGGCATCCTTGCACCTCCTTGAAGTTTCGCTTTAAAATTATAGCAGAGGTATCAGCAAAATGCAATAAAACAATCCATCATAAAAAGCGCAAAAAGGCGGATGACAAATTCGATTTGGTTCGAAAAAATGCTATAATAGGGCAGTGAGGTGGAAATATGGGTGTTAGAGTTATTTTTATGGGAACTCCGGTCTTTGCTACCGCAGTCCTAAAATCACTTGTGGAACAAAACTATGACGTGGTTGCAGTCGTTACTCAACCGGATAAGCCCATTGGCCGACAACAGGTTTTGACGCCCACCCCGGTCAAAGTATTGGCACAATCCATGAAAATCCCGGTTTTACAGCCTCTGAAAATAAAGGAGTGCATCGATGAACTCCGATCGTTTTCTGCGGATCTGATTGTCACCTGTGCTTACGGTCAAATGCTTCCGCAGCGCCTGCTTGAAATCCCGGTATTCGGTTGTATCAATGTCCACGCTTCATTACTGCCGAAATACCGTGGCGGGGCACCGATTCATAAAGCGGTCATAGAGGGAGAAAGCAAAACCGGAATTTCACTGATGAAAATGGCGGTAAAAATGGATGCCGGACCGGTATTTGCCCAGCGGGAAGTACCCATCGGATCCGATGATACAACAGAGACAGTTCACGACCTTCTGATGGAATGTGCCGCTCTTTGCATCAGGGAAGATTTGAAGAAAGTCATTGACGGTCAGGCAGTCTTTATCGAACAAGATGAATCCAAAGTCACATATGCATACAATATTTCTTCCCAAGACGAGAAAATCGACTTTACAAAGCAAGGGAGAGTTATTTATAATCAGATTCGCGGCCTGATCAGCTGGCCGGTCGGTCATTTTATGATCGAAGGTAAAAAATGCAAGGTCCATCAGGTAAGATTTTTTGAAGGAAAACATGATTTTGTGAAACCGACGTTCGTCGGATTTGAGAAAGATGCCATGGTACTGGCAGTCAATGACGGATGGTTACACATCGTTTCGTTGCAGTTGGAAGGCAAGAAGAAAACTACAGCCACAGAATTCTATAACGGAATCGGGAAGATGTGGATCGGAAAGGAAGTTGATGTATGAACTTGACAAAGAAAATTACGGTTACGGCGCTTTTTACAGGTATGGTCGCCGCGCTCACGATTTTTGTGGCGGTACCGATTTTTATCGGATATCTGAATATTGGGGATGCATTGATCATGCTGCTGGCAACAGTACTGCCGGCGCCGATGATGTTTGTGATTGGTGGGTTCGGCAGCGGACTGGCAGATTTCGCCCTTGGGTATCCTCAATATATCATATTCACGGTACTGATCAAAGGCAGTGAAGGAGTCATGGTTTCCTATCTGTATAGGACAATCAACGGAAATCTTCGACGGTTTGTTCCTTTTGTTGCCGGTGGACTTTGGATCACGTTGGCATACGGTCTGACCGATGTCTTTCTGACACAAAGCTGGGAATACTTTATTCCATCAGCAAGTTACAATATCATTCAGGGAATGGGATGTGCGTTGATTGCAATTGCACTTGCGCCAGGCTTTTCTAAAATGATGAGTAAGTTATTGAATAAATAGTGCAACTTATCTTTTTTTGCTTGTTTGAGACACGGGTTTGTTTACAATATGGGTGTAAGCCCGGGAGGATATAAGGTGTTTAAGATCAAATTTGATCCTGCTGGTAAAGAGAAGATCAAACAGACCTTGAAAATCGAAGAATCGCCGGACTACGAGATTGTTTTATGCCGTGATATCGCTGATCGCGAGCACGACAAAATCAATCTGGTTTTTGAATTGGATAAACTCGAAGTCTTGCACCAATGGCTCGAACTTTATAAGAAATCTACGGGCAGGGTACTTTCAGGCAAAACATCGCGAGGTGAAGTGCGGGTGCGGTTTGATCAGGTGTTTACGATCGAATCATACGGAAACGATGTGTTTGCCTATACGGATAAAGCCGAAATCAGTCTGACAGCAAAGCTGTATCAGCTGGAAGAAGAGTTGCTTAAGGAAGGATTCTTTCGGATATCTAAGTCTGTAATCGTCAATGTAGCACGTATCGAAGCGATTGCATCGGGCTTCAACGGGAAACTGACGTTGCTGATGGACAACAAGAAAAAACTGGAAGTCAACCGGAGTTATACCAAAGCATTTAAGGAATACTTATCACGCAAGGAGGGAAATTAACTATTACAAATCAAGAGAGAAATGAAGAAAAACGAAAAGCAT
>DDYT01000023.1 GCA_002348095.1 Erysipelotrichaceae bacterium UBA2227
AGCTTGGCTCTCAATGAATCATCAACTGTTCGGCTTGCAACCAGCACCCATAAATCCAGAGAAGGGAAGCTTTGGCTCACTTCTTCCAGTTCGCCCAATATTTGTCTGTCATTCAAAGCAGTGTCATTACAGTAGCGCTTGCATTCGACGGCGATAAAAATTCCGCCAATACCGGCTGTACTCGAATCACGACCTCCTTGATAACCCGCTGTTGCAAGAAAAAATTGCTTCTTCGTCAGTGCAGTGAGCAAGCTGGCAATGAGCCCCTCAAAACCGTCTATGCCCGAGGGTTCTAGTTTTCTTAAAACTGAGTAGAAAGAAGTTCTGTCCATAGGACCCCTTTTGTAAACAACTTTCTATCTGGTTAACTTAGCAACTGGACCCATCCGCGAAATCATCTTGAGATTATCACCACAATCTTGGATGGTACTCATTCTGAAAATGCAGACTTGATTTCCTATCCGCCTTAAACGCAGTCCCATTATTATCTCCGTGTCCGCCAGTCAACTTCTTAAAATGATGCATTTCGGCGAACTACGGTATTGTATCATGGACTAAGAAAGATTAATAAACTGTCAGAAGTATAGTATTATGGTCATATTATTCAGGTTTAATAGTTTTCATTCGTACTCGTCAGAATAATTAAGACGCTTGCCAGCGTGATGTACTGTGAGAAATAAGTCTTTTCTGACATCACTCAAAATCTATCTTCTCATGAATGATTGATCGCTGTCGGGGCTTGCCGGATTTCGGATCAGCCGTTTTCCATACGTCAGTAAACAAGCCGGATGCCCCGGGCGACTCGCCGAGAAGAGAATCTCTCTGAAGACAACCCCCTTTATCCCCCTTTACTAAGGGGGAAATGAAGAACCCCGCAGCAGAGCTGCGAGGTATCTTATCGTAAGGAGTTTCTATTTTCATATTCGCTCGCTAACCCCGCAGCAAGCTGCGAGGAATGCGCTCGCTATCCGATTCAAAAAGATTCCCGACGTCCCCATATCAGATACGCGGTTGCGGAAATGACAGCGTATAAGCGATCGCCGATTTTGAGATGCTTTTAGCCCTGGAATTTCATATAGTTAATTTCCGGATTAACAGGCGATCATATTCTCAACGGCAAAGCGTTTTGCTATAATGGACAATATCGGATCATTTAAAAGGGGGGCACCATGAAACTATCATTCATAAGAGCAATGGTCGTGATCGCTGCAGCCATTTTTTGTGTTTCTCACGCGTCAGCCGAGACATGTGTTGACTGCCACAAGAAGATCACGCCGGGCATTGTTACAGACTGGGAACTGAGCAAACACAGCAAAAACGGGGTGGACTGCGCGACATGTCACGGGGACAAGCACACGTCAGCCTATGATGTGGCCAACGTCCGTACGCAAAGTCCCGACGTCTGTTCGCCCTGCCACGCGAACCAGGTGACGCAGTTCAAAGGCGGCAAACACGCGTTAGCATGGGTGGCGCAATGGGCTATGCCAACCGCCCACTGGCAGCCCATGACGTTAATGGAGGGGAAGAAGGGGTGCGGCGGATGCCACAGGATAGGACTGAAGTCGGATGAAGAAGTAAAGGGGCTGAAAGAAAAAAGCGGCGGGTTCGGTCTTGCCTCATGTGACGTATGTCATACCAGGCATACCTTTTCTGTGAAAGAAGCAAGTCAGCCGCAGGCATGCCAGACATGCCATATGGGAATTGACCACCCGCAGTGGGAGATGTTTTCGTCTTCAAAGCACGGAGTACGGTTTCTCTTAAAGCAGAACAAGACTCTGCCCGAAACCACTGCTGCGCCGACATGCCAGACCTGCCATATGCAGGAGGGGAACCATGCGGTCAGGACCGCATGGGGATTTCTGGCGGTGAGGCTTCCGATGCCTGATGACAAGCAGTGGGCTGCCGATCGGGCGACAATACTTCAGGGACTCGGGGTGCTTGATCCTCAGGGAAATCCGACCGACAGGCTTGCAGTTGTCAAGGCGGCAGATGTGGTGCGGCTCACCCAGGAGGACTGGCAAAAAGAGCGGGATAAAATGGTCAGGACATGCAACCAGTGCCATTCCGTGAATTTTGCGAAGGCCGAGCTCGAAAAAGGCGACCAGATGATCAGGGAAGCCGACCGTTTAATGGCTTTAGGCATCCGTATCGTCGGGGATCTCTATAAAGATGGCATACTGAAGAAGCCGATGAAATATACCCACGCCCAGGCAGACCTGCTTACGTTCCATGATGCTCCGACCGTTATCGAGCAAAAGCTCTTCATAATGTTCCTCAAACATCGGATGCGGACGTTCCAGGGGGCATTCCATGCAAATCCCGATTATGCGCTCTGGTACGGCTGGAGCGAGATGGTGAGGGATGTGACAGAGATAAAAGAGCGCGCCGCAGAGCTGCGGGAGCGCGCGAAGAAATAGCACCACTGTCCTGCCGTATTGTAATTCAAACGCAGGGGCGAGATAACCTCACCCCTGCGTTTGAACAATTTCTGTTCTCGCCCCGCCGGCGATTTAATATCAAGGCAACGGGCTCTCTCGTTCTATACGGACAACACGCAATCTCCGTTGCGACACGATACAAGCTGATATGTTTCGGGAATGGTAATATATAAAAAAGACTATATAAACGGGAAGGGAGTCAGAGTGCAACAATCCAACGGTGTGCGGAGGGTGTTCAGTCCATGAAATTTATTCCTTCGCAGCTTGTCTATTTCATGAAAGGTTCAGGCTCAAGAAGAAACATCAAGCTCCTGTATAAATTTTTCATCATCCTGGTCCTTCTGATCGCTCTGTACAGCACACTTTTTCATTTCATAATGGAGTACGAAGGCAGGAAGTTCAGCTGGCTCAGCGGCGTCTACTGGACGCTTGTAACCATGACAACGCTCGGGTTCGGCGACATTACTTTTACCGGCGATCTCGGAAAAGGATTTTCGGTGGTGGTCCTCCTGTCAGGGGTCATTTTCCTGCTGGTCATGCTCCCGTTCACCTTCATCCGCTTCTTTTACGCACCATGGATTGAAGCACAGGAGAAGGCAAGAGCGCCAAGGGAGTTGGCTGAAGGAACGAGCGGGCATATTGTCCTCACGAATACCGATCCTGTTTCGCTCAGTCTTGTTGAAAAACTCATACAGTATAATTACAGCTATGCAATAGTGGTCCCCGAACTGCAGCGTGTGCTGGAACTCCATGATATGAACTACAAGGTTGTCCTTGGTGATCTTGATGATCCGGCTACTTACAGAAGACTGCGCATCGGGAGTGCGGCCCTTGTAGTCGTCAACAACAATGATATGCTCAACACCAATATCACCTTTACCATCAGATCGCTCTCGAAGGATATCCGGATTGTTGCCACTGCCGATGCAGATGATTCTCTCGACATCCTCACGCTTGCGGGAGCTTCATATGTTTTCCACTTTTCAAAGATGCTCGGCAGCGCCCTTGCGCGGCGTTCCCTTGGATCTAATCTGAGAGCAAATGTAATAGGAAGGTTCGGCGAGCTTCTTATTGCAGAGGCGCCCGCAATGCGCACCATTCTTGAGGGCCGAACTTTGAAGGAAACAAGACTGCGGGATAAGACAGGCGTTACGGTAGTCGGTATGTGGGAGAGGGGGAAATTCGAAATCCCGCTGCCTGACAGTCGCATAAGCCCTACGAGCGTACTCGTGCTCGCCGGTTCCGAGGATCATCTTGGCAATTACGACCGCATTGTCGGCGCTTCATATGCCTTTGCATCACCTGTCTTGATCCTCGGAGGGGGACGTGTAGGCCGCGCTGCAGCAGAAGCATTAAATGAGCGGGGAATCGCCTGCAGAATAGTGGAGAACAACAGGGAACTTGCTGAAAAGGACGAAAATTATATTCTGGGCAGCGCTGCTGACATAAATACCCTTAACCGTGCCGGAATCAAAGAGGCCCCAAGCGTCTTCATCACTACTCACGACGATGACATTAATATCTATCTTACCATCTACTGCAGGAGGCTGAGGCCGGACATTCAGATCATCAGCAGGGCCACCCTCGACCGCAATGTAAACAAACTGCACGAGGCAGGTGCTGATATTGTCATGTCATATGCCTCGCTGGCGGTGAACACCATTATCAATATACTGAAACCCGATGAGGTTCTTATGCTTACCGAAGGGCTGAATGTCTTTCGTATTCATCTGCCGGCTATGCTGATAGGGAAAAGCCTCCAGGAAACGGGTTTGCGGGAGAGATCGGGTTGCAGCGTTGTGGCGATACATTCCGGCGGAATCATGCACATCAGTCCGAATCCGTATATTCCACTAAAAGAGGGCAGCGAACTCATCCTCATCGGCACCGCTGATGCAGAGAAGAAGCTCCTTCTGGAATTCGTGCCGCACAAGTGAGTGATCCCCTTCCTTGTCTGTGTTTGCAAAAAATCAGGGATAAATAGGAATTTCGGCTGACTTCCGGCGTTTCAGGCATACCCTGAAATTCATTCCTGAAGCATGGGAGAAACAGCCGGGTGACTTGAACCTGGACCGCCTTGATGACAAGGACGTGAGGTGGGCTGCGCGGTAACTACCTTTTTAGTCCCCTGAGCACTGATTTTTTCCCGCCAACTCCGGGGCGCTGTTCGACAGAAAACCCTGCAGCGATAAGGCCCCGCCTTACTGCCCCGGCAACCGTAAAGGTGGCACAGGCCCCGCCGATCACTGTTTTTTCTCCAATTGCCATAAGAAGCTCACGCCGCCACATGTCGGGGTTTTTCTTTGGGCCGTGACCATCGAGAAACCATGCGTCACAGGGTATGGTGAGTGCATGGACCATTTCGAGGGCCTCGCCAATCCAGAGATTCAAGGTGAGGATGCCAAAAGGACGCGTGAGATGCACCTGGTGCCACCCCGGTCTCGAAATTTCGACGCGCCGGTAATTCCGGACAAGCAGATCAATAAGCGGACCGGCCTCTGTTCTGAATCCTTCGAGAATGGACGCCATCCGCTCAGAAGTGATTGGATGCAGCTCAACGGAATTGTAGGTAATCGCGATATCCGTAAGGCCGCACTTGTCCAGAAAATCCATGAGGGCAATGAGGAGACGGCCTGCGCCGAAGCCTGTTTCGCCTATTCTGAATTCTTTCCTCTTCGCCCCTGCGGCAGAAAGGATATCCATAATGCCGGCACCCCGGAAAAAGATGTGCTTCGCTTCTTCAATTGCATTGACCACATCGAAATAGCGGTCGTCATAGTGTTCGTTCACAAGATAGGGGGGAACCTGCATAATCAGATCACTTTATCCGTCACATTATTACAGCGGCAATTAAAAAAATGAACCATGTCATTCCCCGACTTGATCGGAGTATCCAGTTCCTTCTGGATTCCCCGGTCAAGCCGGGGAATGACGACTTTAGGGTATTTAATTACCGGAGCAATAACAATCACTATTTTCAAGAAATGCTCTCCAAAAACCTCCGCCCGTATCTTTGCGTCCGGACCCTCTCATCGCAGATTATCACCCTTCCCTCATCATCTTTTGATCGTATCAGCCTTCCGAACCCCTGCTTGAATTTCAGGACAGCTGCGGGGAGCATATACTCATAGAAAGGGTTTCTTCCTGACTTTCTTATGACTTCCTCTCTCGCAACCACTATGGGTTCCGTCGGCAACAGAAAGGGAAGCTTTGTTATTACAAGTGTTTTCAGGGAATCCCCCCTGATATCCACGCCTTCCCAGAATGAATCTAATCCCAGGATGACTCCCTTTGTCGTATCCCTCATTACCTCGAGCATGGTTTTATTCGCCAGGTCACCCCCCTGTTTCATGGGAAACAGGCCCATCCGCGTCAGATCCTCGAAGACCATATCCCACGTATTGTCCATAACATTTCGCGATGTAAAAAGAACCAGGATCCCCCCTTCCTTCTTAGCGGCCTCTTCAAGGATAACCTTTGCAAGCTTTTCGGTTCCCCCTCCATTGACCAAAAGATTTATCCCCTGTTTTATTTCTATGCTGACCTGCTTCTGCATATCAAAGGGCGAGGGAAGCGCTCTCGTTTTTGCACCCTCAAGCCCCAGGGTGTCAGTGATAAGGCTGAAATCCTTATTGACGGATAAGGTTGCAGACGTGAGGATGATCGTCTCATAAGCCGTAACTATGTTTACTGCAACAAAATCCTTCGGATATATCGGTATCATGCGAAGGGAGATTTTTTTATCTTCGAGCTCAGACCATCTGACGAATCCCTCCATTCCGAAAGCAAATGTCTCCATGTCGGCTGCAAACAGATGAAGTTTCATAATTGCCGCCGTCAGCTCAATCTCCTCATTCTCCTGAAAGAGCCCGAGTATGGAGGCTCTGATGGTATCAATACACGCTGCTATCGATTCAGCAAGGTCTTTCATCAGGTCTTTGAGCGTGAAAGAGTCATTGATTATCTCCCTGTTGCTTAATCCCTCTTTGACACGTATCCAGAACAGCCCCATTTCGCTCCGCAGGGACTCGATCACGGGAAAAAGATGAGGCGACTTTGCAAGGAGACCTCTGTATACCCCTCGTTCCTCAAGCTTCAGGAGCCTGTTCATGATGCTTTCGAACCTGCGCACTGACAGCGTGATCCCTATCTGGCCGGACAGCACACTATCGAGGGCATGGGCTTCATCGACGATGAGCACATCGGCTTCAGGAAGGACCTTTGCGTCATCAGGCATCAGGGCATTGATGGAGAAGAGGGCGTGATTCACCACCAGCATCTGCGCGTTTTCCCACCGCGCCCGCGCGCGATAGTAAAAGCATTGCCGGTAATATTGGCATTTTGATTTTCTGCAGGCGTCGCTGTCCGAGCAGACCCGTTCCGGGAGAGTTGAATTCCTCTGGTGGAAATCTTCGAAGTCACCGGCCTCTGTCTCTGAAGCCCACTCCATGAGCATCTCATGATCCGACACCTCTTCACGCTTCGCGGGAGTGAAGGCATGGAGACGCCTGAGGCAGAGATAGTTGCTTCTTCCTTTGGCCAGAGCATAATCGAAATCATTAAGCGATGCAAGGAACTTCAGGTCCTTCCCGACAAGCTGCTCCTGCAGGTTTTTGGTCCGTGTGCTGACGATAACCTTTTTCCCCGACAGCATGGCGGGAATGAGGTAGGCAAAGGTCTTGCCTGTTCCCGTACCGGCTTCAACGATAAGAATCCCCCCCTTTTCTATAATCTCAGAGCAGGCCTCCATCATCTCAGCCTGAGCGTGCCTCACTTCGTATCCCTCCAGTGCCCTTGTTATCTCCTTCTGTAAAAAAGATACCGCACCTTTCCGCAGTTCCGATGTCATACGATACAGGTCCTCATCATTGACTATTATAATAGAGACTCACCGTTATTAGGCGAGATACGTCTGAACTTCAGCCGAATGATTCTGCCCGGAGAGTTCAGGGAAGATATCAATAACACTCTTTTAAATCTGATATAATACCATTCAGTGGAAAACACGCTTTCGGTTATACCCCTCGGCGGTGTTGAGGAGATAGGCGGCCTCAACATGACCGTTTTTGAATACAATAATGATATCATCGTTGTTGACGCCGGCCTTATGTTCCCTGAAGAGGACACGCTCGGCGTGGACTTTGTCATACCCGACATGACATATCTTATCAACAACAGGGACAAGGTGAAGGCCGTCATTATCACTCACGGACATGAAGACCATACAGGCGCCCTCCCGTTTCTTCTGAAGGAAATAGACGTGCCTGTCTACGGGACTCCCCTTACACTTGGGCTCGTGAAAGAAAAACTCAGGGAGCATAAACTTGAAGACGCCGAGCTGATTCCCGTCATGCCCCGCGATACCGTCCGGATAGGGGCCTTCTCAATAGAATTCGTAAGGGTGACCCACAGCATCGTTGACGGAGTGGGGCTGGGCATAACAACCCCTCTGGGACTGGTCGTGCATACAGGGGACTTCAAGCTCGATCCGACTCCCGTGGACGGGCAGCTCATGGACTTCCACCGGTTCGCTGAATACGGCGAGAGAGGCACCCTCCTCCTTTTGTCAGACAGCACAAATGCCGAAAAAGGGGGCTTTACCTATTCCGAAAAGGAAGTCCGGCGGGCCTTTGAAGATATTTTCTCGAACAACACGGGACGAATTATCATTGCAACGTTCGCGTCGAATATCCACAGGATTCAGCAGGCGATCGATGTTGCGGTCAAATATGGCAGAAAAGTAATCCTCTGCGGAAGAAGCATTGTGTCGAATACCCAGATAGCACTCAGCCTCGGCTATCTCAGAATCCCCAAAGATACCTGGCTTAAACTGGAGGATCTCAAAAACCTTCAGGACCACGAAGCGGTCATCATCACCACCGGGAGTCAGGGCGAACCCATGAGCGTGCTTTCGAGGATCGCTACGGACGAGCATAAACAGATCAAGATCAAAGAGGGGGATACCGTCGTACTCTCAGCCAAGATGATCCCGGGAAATGAACGGTCTATCGGAAAAATTATCAACCACCTTTTCAGGCGGGGGGCAAGTGTCATCTATGAAAAAGTTTCAGAGGTGCACGTCTCGGGTCATGCCTCCAAAGAGGAACTGAAGCTGATGCTCAATCTTATAAAACCGAAATACTTCATGCCCGTCCACGGCGAATACCGGCATCTCATCTATCATTCGATGCTTGCGAAAAAAATGGACATCCCCAAAGAGAATATTTTCATCATGAAAAACGGAGATGTCCTGGAACTGTCGGACAGCGAAGCGAGAAAGAGCGGGAACATCAATGCAGGGCGCATTTACATCGACGGCAAGGGCTATGGGGATGTCGAAGAGATGGTGCTCCGGGACCGGTTGAGGCTTGCCCATGACGGCATTGTTCTGATCCTTCTGGCGATAGAAAAAGTCACGGGCACGATCATCTCGGGGCCGGAGATCATATCCCGGGGGTTTGTATTCGAGGACGCATCCCAGGAGATCATCAGCAATGTGAAGGAGCTCCTCACCAGCACCATCAGCGGTCTTGAGCGGGAACTGTTGTCGGACTCTTCCCTGCTGAAAGCAAAACTCAGGAGTACCCTCAAGAAGTACCTCAGGGACACTATGGAAAGAAGGCCGATGATCATGCCGATCATCATCGAGGTGTAGCGGTTGATCCTTGAGGCAGTGATCCTTGGTATTGTCCAGGGCATCACGGAATTCCTGCCGGTAAGCAGTACCGCCCATTTGATCCTGCTGCCGTGGTTTTTCAACTGGAGCGGACAGGTGGATACGCTTACCTTTGACGTCGCTCTCCACGGAGGCACGCTGCTCTCGCTGCTCTTCTGCTTCTGGAAAGACTGGATGGATCTTATCTCCAGGAAACAGCGCCTCTTCGGGCTGATCGCCCTGGCGTCGGTCCCCGCCGGACTTGCAGGCTTCTTTCTCAACGAATATGCGGAGCAAACACTGCGCAGTCCCCTGCTCATCAGCCTGATGTTGGTAGCAGTCGGGATTGTCATGCTGATGGCTGAAAAGACAAGGACCCGCAAGGGTCTGGATGCCATACGGCTGAACGATGCAATCGCCATCGGCATTGCGCAGTCGCTTGCCATAATCCCGGGGGTGTCCCGTTCGGGGATCACCATAGCGACAGGTCTTTTCAGGGGTGTGGGGCGGGAGGCAGCCGCTCGGTTTTCGTTTCTGCTCTCAACACCGATCATCGCCGGAGCAACCGCTTTCCATTTTAAAAAGGCGCTCATCGATGAGGGGAACTACGATTTCCAGCTCTTTACGGCAGGCCTTCTCTCATCGTTTGTTACCGGAATCATC
This sequence comes from Erysipelotrichaceae bacterium UBA2227, assembly GCA_002348095.1. GTDB lineage: Bacteria > Bacillota_I > Bacilli_A > Erysipelotrichales > Erysipelotrichaceae > UBA2227. The sequence continues at coordinate 9,757 of DDYT01000023.1, forward strand.
GCCATCAGATTCCTGCTCGCCTTTCTGAAAAAACATCCGCTGAATCTCTTTGTTTACTACCGGTTTGCCCTTGCAGTTGTTATAATAGCAGGCATATGGCTGAAAAAATAACGCACACGAAGGAACAGATCACCGGTGTGGTTTCAGTAATGGGGAGCCTCTATTTTTTCCTCATACTTTTCACCCATCACTTGCGGGACCCTGTTCTCTTTTTCCGTTCCACAGAGCCTCCCGAACCCCTGCGGAACCTTGGAGGAATCGTAGGCGCCTATGTTTCGGGATGGCTGCTGATCCTGTTCGGCATTTCGGCCTACGCGATTCCCGTTTTCATAATGGCCTTCGGTATTAAGCGTTTTCTGGGCAGAGAAGGACATAAAATCTACCTTTTAGGCAGCCTCCTTTTCCTCGTTTCTTCTTCGATCCTCTCCGCTCTGCTGTCGAATACCTTCACGATAGCAATCGAAAAATATCCTGACGGCGTCGGCGGGCTGACCGGCAGAGGGATCGCCGTCTTTGCCGAAAGTCTTGTATCAGTCCCCGGCTCCTATATCTTTTCGCTTTCCCTGTTCCTGTCTTCGCTCATCCTGATCAGTCCGGTCTCGGTCACATCGATCGCATTAAGGAGAAAAAAGAAAGGGACCGGCACAAAAAAATATCATGAAGAGATTGAGGAGGCTGTTCCGGAGGAACAGGAAATTCTCATCAGAGCACCCGATCCCTTGCCGGTATCGCTGCCGGTATCCAGACATGAAGTCGTAACGCCCCGCAAAGAAGGGGGGTATGAACTTCCGCACCTGGAGATCCTCAGCCCGCCTGACCCTGTATCGTCCAAGCCGTCGAAAGACGACCTCCTCACCGACTCGTCGATTATCGCGAAGAAACTGGAAGATTTCGGCGTCGATGGGAAAATCACGGAGGTGCATCCCGGTCCTATTGTCACCATGTATGAATTCGAACCGGCGCCGGGGGTGAAGATAAACCGGATCGTATCTCTTGCAGAGGATCTTGCCCTTTCGCTTAAGGCGCAGAGCGTAAGGATTTCGCCGATTCCCGGAAGGGCGGCGATCGGGATAGAAGTCCCGAACAAGCAGAGGGAAACAGTCGCGTTGCGCGAAATCCTTGCTTCAGAAGGTTTCAAGAAGAGCAAATCGAAGCTTACCCTCGGTCTTGGCAAGGATATCTCCGGAATGCCGGTCATCGCTGATCTTTCAAAAATGCCCCATCTCCTCGTTGCCGGAGCGACCGGGGCAGGCAAGAGCGTTTCGATCAATTCAATGGTAATGAGCATACTCTATAAAGCAACCCCGGCAGAAGTGAAGATGCTGATGGTAGACCCGAAACTCCTTGAACTTTCCGCGTACGAAGATATCCCGCATCTCATCTCCCCTGTGATTACCAGTCCCAAGGCGGCATCAGAGGCACTGAAGAAAATGGTGATCGAGATGGAACGCAGATACAGGGTGCTTGCAGAGAGGGCAGCGAGAAATATCGACGGCTTCAATCTCCAGGCGCGTGACGAAGAGCGGCTGCCGCATATCGTCATTATCATCGATGAGCTTGCGGACCTGATGTTTACGGCGCCAAGCGATGTGGAGGACTCGATCACAAGACTCGCACAGATGGGAAGGGCATCAGGCATACACCTCATCCTTGCCACACAGAGGCCGTCGGTGGATGTCATTACCGGCATCATCAAGTCCAACATACCGTCTCGAATCGCATTTGCGGTTTCCAGCGGTGTCGACTCGAGAACGATATTGGATCATATCGGTGCAGAACGTCTTTTGGGCTATGGGGATATGCTTTACGTACCGATCGGTGAGCCTGCATCGATCCGGATTCAAGGAGTGTTTGTTTCGGACGATGAAGTACGTCGGGTGGCAGAGGCCGCCAGTGCCCAGGGGAAACCCCGATATGATGACGCATTTATTCGCTTGGAAGGGCTGGATAAAAATGAAGGGTTCGTCAATGCCAGTGATGATCCGCTGTTTGAGGAAATCAAAGAGTATGTCATTTCTACACAAAAAGCATCGACATCATCCTTGCAGCGACGCTTTGCTTTGGGATATAACCGTGCGGCACGTATGATCGATGCCCTTGAAGAACAGGGGGTCATCGGACCTTCGCAAGGAAGCAAGCCGCGTGATGTCTACGTGAAAAGAGAAGACTGAAAAAGACCGTTGCCGGTCTTATTTTATCTTCTCTCTCTGGATTCGATGGTTTCGATAATGACTTTGTAACTGCCGCCCATTTTCTTTAAACGTTGGAAAATCTTCGGATCGACATGAGAAGCAACTTCAACGATCGTTGAATTGCGGCTGATTTTGATTTTACCGACCAGTGCCGGATCGATGCCGCACAGAAGTTCGGTATTCTTGAGGATCTTTACCGCACTGACACCCTGACGTTCACCGATATTCAGTGAATATGAGCGATACTGACGTACTTGCGGCCGTTTGACTGCCTTGATTTCTGCAAAACTGTTCTTGGATACCTGCTGCATCAGCAGAACTTTCAGCAAGTGATCTTTGTCCATACCGCTGTCAGTTATCATTTGAAAGATTTGCTCGATCGTTGCAGGAATCGCTTTATCGGACTGCTGCTCCAAGACTTTCTTGATTTGATTGAGCTGAATACGATCCAGTTCTTCTTGAGTCGGCAATGGCATCGTCTTAGTTGTCAGGCGATTGAAACGCACCAGATTGTCCCACGCACGACGCTGATTGGTCGATACGATCGTGATTGCCTGACCAGTACTTCCGGCCCGTCCGGTACGGCCGATGCGGTGAATGTAATATTCATCATCCTGCGGTAAGTCGAAATTGATGACCATTTCCAGGGAGTCGACATCGATTCCGCGGGCAGCCACATCGGTAGCGATCAGAAAGCGGATTGTCTGTTTCTTAAACTTGTTCATAACGACCGTACGCATTTCCTGCTTCATGTCGCCATGAATCGCGGCAGCGTCCAAATGATTCTTCTGAAGCGTTTCTGCCAAATCATCGACCATTTTCTTCGTATTACAGAAGATCATGGCTTGAGAAGGCTGATACAGTGCGATCAGTTGCAGAAGCAAATCCGTTTTGTACGGTTGCGGCACTTCGTAGACCATCTGTTCGATGGAATCCAAGGTTTTCATCTTTGGGGAAATCGTGATGTGCTGAGGGTTTTTCATATAGTTTTCGGTGATATCCAAAATGGCTTTGGGCATCGTAGCCGAGAACAAGGCGGTGGTGCGGTTTTCCGGGATCGATTTGAGGATCTCTTCGATTTCCTCTTTGAATCCCATCTGCAGCATTTCATCAGCTTCATCCAACACCAGATAATTCAGGTGTTCAAATCGCAAGGTTTTTCGACGGATATGATCTTGAATACGCCCCGGGGTGCCGACGATGATGTCACCGCCTTTTTTCAGTTCCCTGATTTGAAAATCAATTGGCTGACCGCCGTAAATAGCGACCGTACGGATACCGTCTGTAAATTTGGTATACTCGCGGATCTGTTCGACGATCTGCAGAGCAAGTTCACGGGTCGGTGACAGGATCAAGGCTTGTGGACGTTTGTGATCGGTAGGGACGCATTGGGCCAAAATCGGTAAAGCAAAGGCTGCGGTTTTTCCGGTGCCGGTCTGGCTTTGTCCGATAATGTCCTGGCCGTTGATCAATGCCGGGATGGTTTGCTGCTGTATCGCAGTTGCTTCAATATAGTTGCAACTTTCAATGGCTCTCAGTAGGTTGACGGGAAGGTTAAATTCGGTAAATTTCATGGTTATCTCACTTTCAAAGCGACCTTTTGGGTCGCTTGGTATTTTTATTCAAACACCGTCGAATTGTATCATACTTTTCAACGATTGTCACACATTTTATTTTATTCTATTTACTGTTTCAAACTTCTCTTTGATTGACTTTGAAAATGATAGGCTATAAAATAGAATAAGCAGGATAACTGCGACAATGGAGGAAATTAGATGAAGAAATTATTGATTTTACTTGCTATTGTCCTTGCGTTAGGATTGGTAGCATGTGCTCCGAAGGAAGAGGACGAAAAATTCGAACTCGCCTTGATCACTGACGTCGGAACAATCGATGACAAATCCTTTAACCAAGGTGCTTGGGAAGGCTTGAAACAATATGCTGAAGAAAAAGGCATCAGTTACAAGTACTATCAGCCGACCGACAAAAGTACAGATGCTTATGTCGCTGCGATCGACCTTGCTGTAGAAAACGGCGCGAAAGTCATCGTAACCCCGGGATTCTTGTTTGAACCGGCGATTTTTAAGGCTCAGGACATTTACAAAGAAGTTAAGTTTGTTCTGCTTGACGGTTTCCCGCAAGACGGAACCTACACTCAGTTCAGAATTGAAAACAATGTTTACTCGATCTTCTACGCTGAAGAGCAAGTCGGATTCTTGGCCGGTTATGCCGCAGTTAAAGACGGTTACACCAACTTAGGCTTTATGGGCGGTATGGCTGTTCCGGCAGTTGTCCGCTTCGGATACGGCTTTGTTCAAGGTGTCAACTATGCTGCTGCTGAAATGGGTATCAACGTTAACTTAAAGTATAAATACTTAGGTGGTTTCGGTCCGTCAGCTGAATATCAGACGGAAGCTGCTACCTGGTTCCAAGGCGGTGTTCAAGTTATATTCGCGGCTGCCGGCGGAGCAGGTAACTCGGTTATGGCTGCAGCTGAAGCCAACAATGGTAAAGTCATCGGCGTCGATATCGACCAAAAGGGTGAATCAACGACCGTTATTACTTCGGCATTAAAAGGCTTAGGTGTTTCGGTTTATGATGCTCTGACCGATTACTATGCAGGCACGTTCAAGGGCGGTCAGTCCGTTTCCTTGGGTGTTGAAGTTGACGGAGTAAGCTTACCGAATGATTTCTCACGCTTCACCACATTCAACAAAGCAATGTATGATGCGATCTTCGCAAAATTAGTTGCTAACACAGACAATATCCGTACGAATATCAAAAAAGATACCGACGTTACTTCGGCATCTGAATTACCGGTTACCAACGTTACCGTTGAAGTCATCGGATAATGAATCAGACCGCTTCGGCGGTCTTTTTTTATGTTTAAGGTAAAACGTTTATTTTGCTCGTTTTTGTAAGTGCAAACGTTTTCAAGCGGGTTTAAATCGTGTATAATCAAAGCAGTACAGGAGTGATCACATGGAATATGTCATTGAGATGTTGAACATCACAAAAGAGTTTCCCGGCATCATTGCCAACGATGATATTACGTTGCAGGTGAAAAAGGGGGAGATTCATGCACTGCTCGGTGAAAATGGAGCAGGCAAATCGACACTGATGAGTGTATTGTTCGGTCTTTACAAACCTGAAAAAGGAACGATTAAAGTCCGCGGCAAAGAAGTTAAAATCCACAATCCAAACGATGCCAATGCGCTAGGTATCGGTATGGTTCACCAGCATTTTAAGCTCGTACACAATTTTACCGTGTTGGAGAATATCGTGCTTGGGGTGGAAACGGTAAAAAACGGCGTTCTGAAGCTGGACGATGCCCGGGCAAAAATCGTCAATCTCAGCAAGCAGTACAATTTGCGTATTGAACCGGATGCCATTATCGAAGATATTTCTGTCGGTATGCAACAGCGTGTTGAAATTTTAAAGATGCTGTATCGTGATAACGATATCCTGATCTTCGATGAACCGACGGCAGTATTGACCCCTCAGGAAATCGAAGAGCTGATGAAAATCATGAAACGTCTGATCGAAGAAGGCAAATCGATTATTTTTATCACGCACAAACTTAATGAAATCAAAGCCGTAGCAGATCGTGTATCGGTTTTGCGTAAAGGGAAGTATATCGGCACGGTCGAAGTAGCCAATACTTCGAAAGAGGAAATGTCTGAAATGATGGTCGGGCGTAAAGTCGTATTTGAAATCGAGAAGGACGATCCGAAGTTGGGTGATAACATCCTTACGGTAAGAAATCTTTCCGTACTCTCAAAGGTTCACGGAAAATCTGCTGTTAACGGTGTTTCATTCGATTTGAAAAAAGGGGAGATTTTGTGTGTGGCCGGCATCGAAGGTAACGGGCAGACAGAGCTGATTTATGCCTTGACCGGCCTGATTAAAGCCGATAACGGCGAAGTTTACTATAAAGGTGAGGATATTACCCATAAACCTATCCGTTATCGTAACAGTCACGGGATTTCTCACATCCCAGAAGACCGACATAAACACGGTCTGGTCCTTGACTATACACTGGCTGAAAATCTGGTCCTTCAGACCTACTTTTTAAGCAAGTTTCAAAACAAAGGCTTTATCAATTTCAAGTCCCGTCTGAAAAATGCCAATGAAATGATTGATCAATACGATATCCGCAGCGGGGAAGGACCGATCACTGTCGTACGCAGCATGTCCGGCGGTAATCAGCAAAAGGCCATCGTAGCCCGTGAAGTGGAGAAAGATCCGGACATGATCATTGCGGTACAGCCGACACGCGGTCTGGATGTAGGAGCAATCGAGTATATCCACAGACAGCTGATCAAACAAAGAGACATGGGGCGTGCCGTATTACTTGTATCTCTGGAACTTTCTGAGGTATTGGGTATCAGCGACCGGATTCTGGTCATGTATGAAGGGGAAATCGTCGGAGAAGTCGATCCTAAAACCATAACCCAGCAGGAGTTGGGTCTGTATATGTCCGGATCAAAGAGAGGAGCAGGGTATGAACGTAAAAAAACTGCTGAGTAATCGAGCGTTTAAGAGCTTGTCTGCTTCAGTCTTTGCGATTTTATTCGGCTTACTGATCGGATACATCATTTTGCTGATCAGTAATCCGGCGCAAGCGACCCGGGGATTTATCATCATCCTCAATGGCGGATTTAACGGTGGATTGCGTGGTGTAGGTAATATGCTGCACAATGCCATGCCCATCATTTTGACCGGTCTTTCGGTCGGATTTGCCTTTAAAACCGGTTTATTCAATATCGGTGCTTCCGGTCAGTTTATCCTTGGGGCTTTTGCCGCGATTTATATCGGTGTAAAATGGACATTTATCCCCAGTGAGTTTTTATGGATCGTGGCCATTTTAGGTGCAATGCTGGCCGGTGCATTATGGGGTTCGATCGCAGGTATACTCAAAGCATTCAGAAATGTAAATGAAGTCATTACTTCGATCATGCTGAACTATATCGGTATGTATCTGGTTAACTTTTTGGTCGTCAGTACCGTATTCGATCTGACCCGCAATCAGTCGCTTCCCCCACGGAACGCCTTTTTGCCCAGCGGGGGCATGAACATTCTGTTTCCGTTTTCATCCGCAAACATAGGTATCATCATCGCAATCGTCGTTGCATTCATTATGTACATCGTACTTGAAAAAACAACATTCGGATTTGAGTTAAAAGCCGTCGGTTATAACCGGGATGCGAGCCGCTATGTCGGGATCAATGAAAAAAGAAGCATTATCCTGTCCATGATGATTGCCGGTGCCTTAGCCGGTTTGGGCGGCGGACTGGTGTATCTGTCCAATACCGGACGTCATATCGAGGTCGTCGACGTTTTGGCTTCTGAGGGGTTTAGCGGTATTCCGGTTGCATTGCTTGGCCTGTCCAATCCAATCGGCATCATTTTCTCCGGTCTGTTTGTCGGCCATATGAATATGGGCGGCTTCTATATGCAGCGATTGCGCTTTGTCCCGGAAGTCATCGATATCATGATTGCGATCATCATTTATTTCAGTGCTTTATCTTTGGCATTTAAAGCATTTATTGAAAATCTTTCCAGAAAGATGGGAGGTAGAACCAAATGACATTGAGTACATTCTATTTCCTGGTTCAGCAAACCATGTTTTTCTCAATTCCGTTATTGATCGTTGCCATTGGCGGCATGTATTCCGAGCGCAGCGGTGTCATAAACATTGCGTTGGAAGGGATCATGATCATCGGTGCCTTTGTCAGTCTGTTCTTTATGAACCGTATGCAGGCCTCAATGACCGGTCAGACACTGCTGGTTTTATCCATGCTGATAGCAGCGACAGTCGGTATGATGCTTTCATTTTTCCATGCCTACGCATCGATCAATATGAAAGCCAATCAGGTCATAAGCGGTACTGCCCTGAACCTGTTTGCACCGGCATTTGCCATTTTCACCGCACGTATGATCATCGGTGTTCAGCAGGTGACTTTTGCCAATACCTATCGTATCGCGGAAGTTCCGATTTTGTCTTCCATACCGGTTTTGGGTGATTTATTCTTTAAAAACACCTATATCACTACCTTTGCCGGATTTGCGATATTGATCATTGCAACCTTTGTCCTTTATAAAACCCGTTTTGGGTTACGTCTGCGGGCCTGCGGCGAGCATCCGCAAGCCGCTGATGCTGCCGGAGTCAACGTCAAAAGAATGCGTTACACCGGAGTTCTGATTTCCGGTGCTTTGGCGGGACTGGGCGGTTTGGTACTTATGGTCCCGGTCACGACGGCTTTTGACGGGTCGGTCGGCGGTTACGGATTCTTAGCGCTTGCCGTTTTGATTTTCGGCCAGTGGCGGCCCGGACGCATCCTGTTTGCGGCATTCTTCTTTGGTTTGATGAAAACCATCTCGGCTGCATATACCGGAATCCCTATTTTACTGGCTTTGGGAATCCCGTCTTACGTATTTAAGATGATCCCATATCTGGCGACGATCATCATTCTGACATTTACATCAAAGAAATCGGCAGCACCGAAAGCAGCCGGTGAACCGTACGACGCCGGAAAGCGATAAAAGTAAGAAAACCAACGTGAAGTTGGTTTTCATTTGCGGTTGTTCTGGATCATCTCATTCTTCAGATCCCAGAGTTTCTGTGAAAGGTCGACATAGTAATTATGCGGGAATGTCAGTCGTTTGACTTCATCCCACATTGTATCCATTTGCTTTTTGCAGTAATCACGGGTCTGGACTACGCCAGGCACTTGATAGACCAAATGTCCGTTGACGAATATCGGAACCTGCAGGATCACATACTCGTAGTCACGTATCGTTTTGCGTTTCCACGGAGCGATCGGATCAAACAGTGTATATTCATCCGTCGGTACGATTTCATCTGCCAGCATGATACAATCACCTAAAGCCTTTTGAGTGGCTTTATCGATGAAACGGATGACTTTTTTAAATCCCGGATTTGTGATTTTTTCAAGATTATCACTGATTTTGATTTTCGGCACGATTTCCTCATCGATCTCCTGTGCGACGAGTTTATAAACACCGCCCAAAACCGGGGTTGAACGCGAAGTGATGAGGTTCTCACCGACTCCGAATATGTCGATTTGTGCATCCTGAATGAGCAGATCGTCAATCAGATTCTCATCCAAAGAGTTGGAAGCAATGATTTTGCAGTCATGCAGACCTGCTTCATCCAGCATTTTACGTGCTTTCTTTGAAAGATAGGACAGATCCCCGGAATCCAGGCGGATCGCCTTCAACCGGTGACCGTTCGGTATCAGGTATTCCGTTGCTACTTTAATGGCATTGACAACGCCGGACTTCAATGTGTCATATGTGTCAACCAACAGAATGCAGTTATCCGGATTGATTTTTGCGTAACTTAAGAAAGCCTCATACTCACTGTCATGCATTTGAATATAACTGTGAGCAATCGTACCGGAAATATTGAGCTGGTGCTGATATCCGGCCAGCGTGTTGGAGGTTGCCGCAGCACCGGCAATGATTGCACACCGCGCTCCTTCGATAGCGGCATCAAATCCCTGGGCACGCCGTGCCCCAAATTCGATGACTGCCCGACCTTTGGCAGCACTGACGATCCGGCTGGCTTTGGTCGTTATCAAGGTCGGATAATTGACACATAACAGTAAAATCGTTTCAATCAGCTGTGCCTCAATGACATTGCCGCGAACGGTTACCAGCGGTTGATTGTTAAAAACAACGGTACCGTCGGGGACTGACCATAAATCGATGTTCAGGGTCAGGCTTCCCAGATAGGACAGAAAATCTTCGTCAAACGCGTTTGTCTTGCGAAGATAATCGATTTGTTCCTCACTGAACGAAAAATTCTGAATAACTTCAACCAACCGGTGCAATCCGTTGAAAATCAGATATCCGCCCTGATCCGGAAGTCTGCGTACAAACATATCGAAATATGCGATTTGCTCGTGCCGTCTTTCTTTAAAGTACGCATAGGCCATAGAAAATTCATAAAAATCGGTTAACATCGAGAGTTCATTTATTTTTAACATACATATTCCTCAATAACGCGGATTCCGTTTTGTTTCATAAGGGCCAACGCGAAGTCGTGGTAAACGCCCTTGGGATGAGAAGGGGCATCAAAGGTTGCAACGGCTTGTGCAACGACAGTGACTTGTGATTCAACATTATGCTGATGAATGTAAGCCTGAAGTGTCGATGCAAACTGCAATACACAGATGTCCGTCACACACCCGGTGATGACATAGTTTCTGAAAATGCCTGTCTCTGAAAGCCACTGTTGAAATCCGGGAGCCAGAAAGCCGTTAACACTGTTTTTCTCTATAAACCGCACATCCTGTGAGTAGGGTTTGAGTTCATCGACCCATTCACTTTCCGAAGTGCCATCAACACAATGAGAAGGATAAGCCGAAAATTCTTTGGCATCTTTGGGATGACGGTCCAAAAAAGCAATGATTGGCTCATTGGCTTGTTTAAAACACTTGATTAATTCAATAATATTACCGATAATGTCTTTGATGCTTGCATCCGCCATCGGTCCTTCTACCATAAACCCGTTGACCATATCTATGATGACCAGACAAGATGATTCATTTACTTTTTGGCTCATATTTCTACCTCTGCTTTCATTTAATTATAGGACCTTTTCGACGCTTTGTATAGTATTGAGAACCTTAGGGAGGTCACATGAATTCCATTCGACTTAACGAGAATCTAAACCTGAATATCATTCAAACCGGGAAATTCAAAGATATTTCCTTTTCATTTCGATTTCTTTCAAAAATATCCCAACGTAATGCGACCATTGCTGCCTTGGTGGCGCAAATGGCATCCGACCGAAACGAAAAGGCAAAAACCAAAGTTGAAATGACCCGCTTGTCAGATCGGATGTACGGCAGTTACATCGATGTCCGAAATACCGGATATGGGGAAGCCATCTGTACGGAGTTTAGGACCAGGGTCATAGACGGCCGTTATGTAAACCAACCAAAAATCTTTCCGGGATTTTTCGAGTGGCTGCTGGATATGATCCGATATCCGCTGATCAACGAAGATACCCTGCAAGAGGCAAAAAAGAATGTGCGCAGTTCACTGATCCGCTCGATGGACAATCCGATGCAGTTTGCCGTCAAAAAAGCATTTGAGATTGCAGGCAGAGGCTATCCGTTGTCGGTCAATATCAATGGATCACTGTCCGATCTTGATGAAATCGGTGTCGAAGACTGCATGTCCTATATTGAGATGATGTTTGATTCATCACGTCTGGACATATTTGTGGTTGGGGACATTAATGAAACCGATGTTACGGACAAAATCAGAAGCAGTTTTCTTTTCAGAGAAAGGAAAAACTTCAATACCATGTACCGGGTTGCTGAGAAATCTGCAGAAGTTATTGAACTTTCCAGAAACATGCGGCAGTCGAACCTTGTGCTCGTGTATAATCCGCGGATTTTACCAAGTGACCGAGATTACTGGCCCTTACGCGTGGCACTTACCGCTTTCGGTCAAATACCTTCCTCACTCTGTTTTACGGAAATCCGTGAAAAGCGAAGTTTGTGTTATACCATCGGTGCACAGATGATTACATTTGACGGAATCTGCTTTGTCTACTCGGGTATCGATGCTTCACGGGCAAGTGAAGTTGAGCGACTGATTGATGAACAAATCGAAACCGTCAGAAACACTCAACTCAGCCATTCACTGATTGAAGCCAGTAAAAAGATGATGGTCAATTCCATTCGTCAGATTGAGGATGATCCCATGGCAATAATCAATTATTACTATCAGATATTGCTGATCCGTCGATACAAGAACAAAGAAGAAGTCATTGAAGATATTTTGCGCGTGACTAATGAAGAAATCAGTGATGTTTTCACGAAAATGATTAAGTCGGCACGGTTTTTACTGAAAGGAGAGAGCAATCATGAAGAAGACTCTGAATAAACGCTTCAATGAAGTGCTGTTTGAGCAGATCATCAGCAGCGGACTGAGAGTCGTCGTCATTCATAAACCCGGTTATGTTGGGTCCAGTGCACTGCTCGCAACTCCTTTTGGCGGCATGCATACCAAACTGAGAGATTCAAACGGAGGCATCATTGAAATCCTTCCGGGAAGCGCACATTTTTTAGAGCATAAGCTGTTTGAAAGTGAAGAAGGGGACATCCTGACAGCTTTTACTGAAATCGGTGCTTCGGTCAATGCATTTACATCCTACGAAGAAACGGTTTATTACTTCTCCACGTCCAATGATATCGAAGTTCCGCTGAACATGCTGCTCGATTTCGTCAGTGATCTGCGGATCAGTGAAGAGTCGGTCGAAAAGGAAAAAGGAATCATCATCCAGGAACTGCGGATGTATGCGCAGATGCCGGATGCACGGCTTGTACATGAAACCTATCGGTCATTTTTTGTCGAACATCCGTATAGCAATGATATCGGGGGTACAGAGTCTTCTGTGATGGCGATCAGTAAAGAGCATCTTACCATGTGTTATCAACTGAATTATCATCCGCAGCGTATGTTGCTGGTCGTGGCAACCGGCGATGATCCCGATCGGATTTTTGATATTGCCGAAAAGAATCATCAGCAAAAGACATTTGCGACTGCACCATCAATGGAAACGGTTAAAATCGAGGAACCTTTAGCGGTGTACAGAAGAAACTTTGAATTTTCTTTGGATGTCGAATCAGTTAAATCTACCGTTACATACAAATTCAGTCACACCTACGACAGCGAGCCAGAAAGAAAAGCGGCCGAATGGAGCCTGAGATTGCTGTTAGATGCAACATTCAGTACGTTGAATCCTGAGTATCAGCAATGGATGGATCAGGGACTAATTTCAGATTTCTTTGGTTTTGAAGCAGACATTGGAGACGGTTACGGTTTAGTGATGTTCTATAATGAGACTGCCGATGCAGCTCAGTTTGAACATTTTTTAGACAGACAGATGCAAAAAGCATACATCAGTGAAGACACGGCCGAACAGCTGAAACGACGTTATCTTGGCCAGGCTCTGCGAAGTCTCAATGATCTCGAAGATATGGCAATTTCGTTTATCCGTGCAAGTTTTGCAGGTGCTGATTATTTTGACAGTCTGACCTGGGTTGAAAAAATCACGCTTGAAGATATCGAAAACGTCCGTAAACTTATTGATTTGAGTAATAAATGCACGGTTTCCGTAAAAAGTGAAAAAAGTGCCTAAATTACGTTTTTTGAAGGATACAGGCAAGATACATACCGATTTTCATTAAGAAACGCTAAGATAGACGATTTGAAAGAGACAGATGATTCTGCGATAATCCTTATGCAACCAAGGAGGAATCATATGTTGAATCAAATCGTATTAGTCGGTCGTGTCATTCAGTTGCCTGAAATCAGAGAAACCCCCTCAGGAGCTAAAGTCGCGACATTGCAGCTGGAGGTCGATCGGAATTTCCGCAACAGCCACGGAGAGTTTGAGAGAGATGTTTTCAGCATCACTTTGTGGCGCGGTGTCGCTGAGACAACGATCAGCGTCTGTGAAGTCGGAAGCTTGGTCGGGATCAAAGGGAGGATCCAAGCCAACTCGTATGAAAACAAAGACCAAAAACTGATTCACAGTTTTGAAGTCATTGCCGAGAAGGTTTCATTTCTGCATCCCAAATCCTGAAAAGCCTAAAAACGGTTCATCACCGTTTTTTTTAACGCTTATTTTGTGTATAATGAAAGCACAGGTGATGATATGAAACAATATTTGGAATTATGCAGACACATACTGGAAAACGGAAGTCCGCGAAGCGATCGAACATCGACCGGCACCATCGGAACTTTCGGATATCAGATGCGATTTAATCTTGAAGAAGGCTTTCCGTTGCTCACGACTAAAAAGACCCACTTCAAATCGGTAGCCGAAGAACTTTTCTGGTTTTTGACCGGAAACACCAATATACGTCCGCTGGTGCTTAAAGGTGTACGGATTTGGAATGAATGGCCTTATGCCGAGTATGTAAAACATGCGGATTATCAAGGTGAGACACTCAATGAGTTTGTCGAGAAAATCAAAGCGGACAAAGAATTTGCAGACCGACACGGTAACCTCGGACCGGTATACGGCAAACAGTGGCGTGATTTTTTCGGTGTCGATCAAATCGTCGGTCTGATTGAGGATCTGAAGAAAAATCCGTATTCCCGTCGCCATATCATCAGTGCCTGGAACCCGGCGCAGATCGAAGAAATGGCCTTACCGCCCTGTCATGCATTTATGCAGTTTTATGTCAGCGGCGATGGGAAGAAACTCTCCCTTCAGCTGTATCAGCGCTCCGCCGATGTATTTCTTGGCGTTCCGTTCAATATTGCTTCCTATTCGCTGTTACTGATGATGGTCGCAGATGTTTGCGGTTATCAGCCTTATGAGTTTGTTCACACTTTTGGGGATGTTCACATATACAACGATCACATCGATCTAGTCAGACTTCAGTTGCAAAGAGAGCCGCGCAAACTGCCGACTCTGAATATCCTTCGTCATCATGATTCAATTTTTGATTATTGCCTGGAGGATTTTGAACTGACCGGTTATGACCCTCATCCGCATATTGCCGGAAAGGTCAGTGTCTGATGATCACGATCATTGTCGCCATCGGCAATAATTACGTAATCGGAAAAGATGGCTGGATGCCATGGAATTTTCCTGATGATTTGAAACAGTTTAAAGAAAAGACACTGAATCACACCGTGGTCATGGGCAGAAAAACGTATGAGTCGATCGGTAAGCCTTTAGCTAAACGAAGAAATATCGTCGTAACTCGGGATCCCCGGTGGAGTGCCAAAGGGGTTGAGGTCATTTGCGATTTTGCCGGGTTTCTGGCACAGAACAAAAATAGTGAAGAAGAGATATTTATCGCAGGCGGGGCACAGATTTATCAGATGGCTTTGCCTTATGCCGATAAACTGGTCATCAGTCATATCGAAACCGATATTGAAGGAGACACCTACTTCCCTAAATGGGATCGAAATAAATTTGATGTCGTTGATACCGAAGAATTTGCGGATTTTACCGTAAAAACATATATGAAGAAGGTGGATATATGAAAAAAGTCTGGCTATGGATCAAAATGAGCCTGTATTTGCCGGCTGTGTACATTTCAGCACTTCAAAGCCGAAAACAACCGTTTAAGGTTCGGTTTGAACTGGCGAAAGCATGGTCGGTCATGATCATCAAAATGACCAAAAGCAAACTTATGGTGGAAGGCGTAAACAACATTCCGCTGAAAGACGGTATGCTGTTTGTAGTCAATCATCAGGGATCGCTTGACGGATTTGTACTTTTAGCTGCGTCTCCGGTACCGATCAGTGCAGTCGGGAAAATTGAAAGCAACAAAATCCCGTTTATGAATGTATGGTATAACAACCTCGACGTGATCCTCTTCGACCGCAGTTCCGTTAAAGATTCTGTGGCTATGGTCCAAAAGCTGACTCAACGGCTTGAACGGGGCCACAATATGGTGATTTTCCCTGAGGGAACCCGATCCTACGGCAATGTCATGGGTGAGTTTAAGGCGGGGGCCCTCAAAGGGGCCATCAATGCCAAAGTGCCGATCGTTCCGGTAGCGCTGATTGATTCCTTTAAGGCACTCGATGATCCCAAAGCAAAGCGGGTTACGATCAAAGTGCGATATCTGCAGCCTATTCATCATGAAGAATATCAGCCGATGACGATTCAGCAGTTGGCCGATGAAGTGCGTTCGCGCATACAGACACAATTAGAGAAAGAGTGATTTTATGAGAATGATTGAGATCATCGCCAACAAACGCGATGGGAAGCAACTTACCCAGGAAGAAATTCAGTACTGGATTTCGGGTCTGACCAGCGGGGAGATTCCGGATTATCAAAGCAGTGCTATGCTGATGGCGATCGTCTTAAACGGTATGTCGGATGTGGAGACGACCCACCTCACCATGGCCATGATGCACAGCGGTGACGTTTTGGATTTATCATCGATCGAGGGCATCAAAGTCGACAAGCATTCGACCGGCGGCGTCGGTGATAAAACATCTCTTGTACTTGGACCGATCGTTGCCAGCTGCGGAGCGAAAGTAGCCAAAATGTCCGGTCGTGGTTTGGGGCATACCGGAGGGACCATTGATAAACTGGAAGCCATTCCCGGATTTTCGGTATCGATTTCTCAAAAGGAGTTTATCGATCAGGTCAACCGCATTTCACTGTCGATCGTCGGTCAGACCGGATCCTTGGTTCCGGCAGACAAGAAACTGTATGCCTTACGGGATGTGACAGCAACCGTACCCTCGATTCCTTTGATCGCATCTTCGATCATGTCGAAAAAACTGGCTGCCGGAGCGAATGCGATTTTATTGGATGTCAAATACGGGGATGGTGCTTTTATGCATACGCCGCAGAAGGCTGAAGAGCTGGCAAAAGCGATGATTGCCATCGGTCAGCTTTCAGGTCGTGACACACGTGCCATGATCACGGATATGAATCAGCCGCTGGGTTTGGCTATCGGCAATGCATTGGAAGTCAAGGAAGCAATAGAAACTCTCAAAGGACACGGTCCCGCGGATTTTACGGAACTTTGTTTACAAGCCGCCACACTCATGCTGATGCAGGCAAAGATTGCCGCGGATGCAGAACAAGGTCGAAAACTGGCTGAGGATGCCATTGCCAGCGGGGCTGCTTTTGAGAAACTCAAAGAGTTCGTTGCAGCTCAAGGGGGAGATGTGCGCTGCATCGAAGATCCAAGCCGTTTGGCTCAGGCGAAGTTCGTAACCCCGCTTAAAAGTGAAAAATCAGGAACAGTCACAGCAATCAAAGCCACGCAGCTTGGAATCAGTGCAATGAAACTGGGAGCCGGACGGGCGACGAAGGACGATATCATCAACCCGGCCGTCGGTCTGGTGGTATATAAGAAAATCGGTGACAAAATCAGCCGGGGGGAAGTACTTATCGATATTCATCATGACACTGAATTATCGGATGAGTTTGTGGCGGAACTCAATACAAGCTTTATCATTGAGCAGAAAAATGCCGAACCAGTCGCACTGATCGAAAAAATCCTTTAAACAGAAAGATATTGGCGACAATATCTTTTTTTCAATGGAACAAAGATTGCATGTTATAATATTCAGGGTGATAAAATGTTTGAGGTAACGATCGATCAGTTTCGCGGACCGTTGGATTTGATGCTGTTTCTGATCAAAGAGAAGAAATTGGATCTCTTTAATTTGGATATTGCCGAACTGACGTTGCAATATCAGAATTACATCACATCCATGCAACAGCTCAATCTTGAAGTTGCCAGTGAGTATTTGAGTGAACTTGCCGGGCTGATTGAGTATAAGAGCAAAAAACTGCTGCCAAGAGATAAAACGGTACTTGAGGCTGCGGCTGTCGAAGACCCGAAAGAATCATTGGTCCGCCGGTTGCTAGAGTATCAGCAGTTCAAGGATATCACCGGTCAGTTGCAAGACCGCTATCTGCTACGTCAGCAGATTTACGGTAAAGCACTGAGCCGGAAGGAAATCGAAGATGTCATGCCGGACTTGCTGGTGGAAGGAAATTCGTATGATTTGATCCGAGCCATGAAGAAAGTGATGGTTCGGGTATCGCTTCAACAGCCGTTTGAAACGAAAATCGCTGCCAGGGAGCTGTCGGTCGATCAGCGGATCGACATGTTGAGACGGATGATCAACCGGTTTCCGGCTTCATTTGCCTTGGAAGAATGTTTTGCGGATTGTCCGGACATTCATTTGGTACTGATCACTTTTTTAGCTGTTTTGGATATGATACGATTAGGTGAGTTGCTGTTTACCGTGGATGGTGAACAGATTTATTTAATAAGGAGTACGAGCGATGACGGATATAACGGTAATTATTGAAGGTCTGCTGTTTATCGTTGGAGAACAGGGATTATCCATTGAGCAGCTTTCTGCAACTTTGCAGTGCAGTGAGCAGGAAGTTCTCAAAGCAGTGGATGAACTATCCGTATTTTACAAAGGTTTCAACCGCGGCATACAGTGTGTAAATTTCGGCGGTCAGGTGAAGCTTCTGTCAGCATCATTTATTCATCCCTATGCGCAGCACATGCTTTCGATACAGAAAACCCGACAACTGTCGCAATCTGCACTTGAAACGCTGGCCATCATTGCTTATAAGCAACCGATCACACGCGTTGAGATTGAAGAGATTCGCGGTGTCGGCTGTGATATCATGCTCAGAAAACTGCAGGCGATGGATCTGATTCGGGAAAAGGGTCGTTCAGAAGCGCCCGGACGTCCGATTTTATATGAGGTGACACAGGATTTCATGGATGTTTTCCAACTGATGTCATTGGAAGAGTTACCGAAACTTGAGCAGATTGCTAACAGCAGTTCTCAAGAATTGTTTGACTAGAAAGAAGGGTGCTTATGGATCGTTTACAAAAAGTGATCGCTCAGGCCGGTATTACTTCCCGGCGGAAAGCAGAGGAATATATAAGTCAGGGCAGAGTCAGCGTAGATGGCGTGGTCATCACCGAGCAGGGATTTAAAGTGCGCAAAGGTGCCCAGATCACAGTGGACGGCAAACCGATCGTCCGTGAAAACAAGGTATACTTCGTTCTCAACAAGCCGAGAAAAATCATCTGCTCGCTCAATGACGAAAAAGACCGTCAGACGGTTGTTTCGCTGATTGAAACGCCGTATCGTATCTTTCCGGTCGGACGACTGGATTATGATACCAGCGGCTGTCTGATTTTAACCAATGACGGTGATTTTGCCAACAGTCTGATCCATCCGCGTTATCATATACCGAAGAAATATGATGTACGGATCAAAGGTGTTCTTTCGACCCAGGATATCAAGAAGCTGGAATCCGGTGTGAAACTGGATGACGGATCGGTTACGATCCCGGCCAAAGTATGGGTGACAAACAAAGACTTTGAAAAGGGTATGACCGATTTTGAACTGACTATTGTCGAAGGCCGAAACCGTCAGATCAAACGGATGATGGAATCTTTGGGATATCAGGTTCGAAAACTGCATCGTATATCCATCGGTTTTCTGACTGTCGAAGGATTGGGACAGGGAGATTATCGTATCCTTAAGCCTTTTGAAGTCAAGAAGCTCCGCCAGTTGAGCGAAGAAGGTACACTGATCTGATATGCAACAGTATTTTGTCAATCAAGAATTATCCACTGGAAAGGTGATAGAACTGTCGTCGCAGCAATCGCACCATATAGCCACAGTATTACGCAGCAAGCAGGGCAAAGTCATTCGCCTGATTGATGAGAATTCCTTGCCTTTTTATGCTGTGATCACATCACTGGAAAAAAACGTGATCGTTACCGCAGGTGAATCCATCATTGAAAAGCGCGAGTCTGATGTGAGAATTACGTTGGCGGTGGCTATGATCAAAAGCGACCGTTTTGAGTGG
The DNA here is from genome assembly GCA_002348095.1 of Erysipelotrichaceae bacterium UBA2227. GTDB lineage: Bacteria > Bacillota_I > Bacilli_A > Erysipelotrichales > Erysipelotrichaceae > UBA2227. Next base: position 29,338 of record DDYT01000023.1, read on the forward strand.
ATCCTTGAAAAAGCCACGGAGTGCGGCGTTTTCAGAATCGTTCCTTTTTTCAGTGCCCGTTGCGTTGTAAAAGATAAACCCGGGCAAAACAGGCGGAAAATGGAGCGTTTTCAGAAAATCGTGACTGAAGCAGCCGAACAGTCCTATCGGCACATTGTTCCAAAAATTATCGAACCGGTCTTGTTAAAGCAGTTGCATGATTACAAATCCGATCTGAATCTTGTCGCTTATGAAAAAGAATCTGAAAATCAGTTGAGTCAATGGAAAGACTCTGTCACATCGGTAACGATTGTGATCGGACCGGAAGGTGGCTTTGAAAACAGTGAGATCGAGTTTTTGAATGCACATGGATTTACCTCTGTCACGCTGGGAAGACGGATTTACCGTGCTGAGACCGCGGCGATCGCTGCCTGTGTAACACTTGTCAATCTGGGAGAGCACCATGGCTAAAACAATGACCTTGGATCGCTTTTTGCGTCAATATCATAAGCAGAGACTATTAAAATCTGCGGCGGTTCGAAGAGAACTCCGGCGGATGAAAGATATTTTTACAAAAGAAGGACTGATTTTCCACTGTCAGACACCGTTGGATTATTTCAAGATGCAGATCATGCACACCTCGTTAAGCAATAAACGGCGTTTGGAATCCGGCTACGATTCTGTCCGTAACAAACTGATTGAGATATGGCCGACGATCGATTATCAGCAGCGCAACCATCTGATGAATCTGGAATTATATTCATTAAAGGAATCTTTGCCGAAGTTTGAGTCGGCGACCGGTGTGATGATCATGATACCGTTTTTTAATGAACTTCTTAACTCGCTCTATCACAAAGAAATGGTCGTGTTCGAGCTGCCGCAGTTCTACAGGCTGTACAAGCAGTTTGCCAAGGAATGTGTGGATCCTGCCATTTATGGATTCCACCCTTATGAATCCGGTTTTATCAGTCAGCGGTTTGTTTGCCAAAACCAGCATCGGTTTGTGTTGTTTGACCGTACCGTTAACACCTTTTATGTATGTAACCTGAGTTCATATACGGAATTTGTGCTGTTTGAAAATGCCGGTTTATCCGATGATATCATCGCTGCATTGGGAAACAGTCTGTTGCAGCAGGATGTGCAAGAATTTATAAGCATTTGCATCAACTCAGCGCTTTTATCCGCTAGGGCAGCTAAAAAACTCAACAGATTAAAAATTCCGCCGGTTTTTACAAAACCGTGGGATTAATGTATAATACTTCAAGGTGATGAAATGAAGACCTTCGCAATCACAACGTTGGGTTGTAAAGTTAACACATTTGAATCGGAGAGTTATATCGAAAGTCTGCAAGCCCTTGGCTATAAAGAAGTGGACTTTAAAGAATCTGCCGATATATATATTATCAATACGTGTTCGGTAACCAATACCGCCGCATCAAAAAGCCGGCAGAAAATACATCAGGCCATCCGACAGAATGAAAATGCCATGATCTGTGTTGTCGGCTGTTATGTACAGACCAATCCGCAAGACCTGCATGAAATCGAACGCATCGATCTGCTGGTCGGTGCTAAAGGCAAAAACAAGTTGGCGCAATACATCGATCAGGGAAATTCGGACGTTTCGATCAGTGATCAGCGCGATATGACTTTTGAGTCACTTCCGCTGAAACAGTATAAACATCAGACCCGGGCTTTTCTGAAAATTCAGGACGGTTGCGATCAGTTTTGTTCCTACTGCATCATCCCTTATGCCCGAGGTAACGAGCGGTGGGCACAAAGCAGCGATCTGATCGATATGGCAAAAAGTTTGGTCAGCAGCGGGCATAAGGAAATCGTATTGTCCGGAATTCACATCGGCCGATACGGAAAAGGTTCGGATACGGATTTGGCCGGATTGCTTCGCCGATTGGACAGTGAAGTTGTTGGTTTGCTCAGGATTCGGCTTTCATCCATTGAAATCACGGAAATCACGGATGATATTTTGAATCTGATGACAACCTCGGAAAAAATCGTCCGCCATTTGCATATTCCGCTTCAGTCCGGTTGCGATGCCGTGCTGCAACGGATGAATCGTCCTTACACGACGGATGATTTCTATCGACGATTGAGCGAAATCCGCAATAATTTTCCAATGATATCGATAAGCACCGATGTCATTGTCGGATTTCCGATGGAAAGTGAAACAGAATTTGAACAGACATTGTCGTTTGTTGAGAGATGCCGGTTCAGTTTTGTGCATGTCTTTCCATATTCAATGCGCGTGAATACCGCAGCGGCCAGTATGGCAGGTCATGTTGATGCGCAAATAAAAAAGGAACGGACTGCGTATCTGATTGAAAAGTCGAACATTCTTAAAGCACGTTTTGATATGCAGTTTGTCAACAAGGAAGTACAGGTTCTTTTTGAGAGTTATCACAAAGGCTATGCCATCGGACATACGCCGGAATATGTGACGGTCCGAGTTGTCAGTGATCAGCCACTCAATAATCAGTGTCATCCGGTGTTGATTACCCATCATAAGTCTGGATTAAATTACGGTGTTTTAGCAGAAAAGGCGGTGAAATCATGAAATTAAGTCAGTTATTTTCCAATGCTCCGGACATCCGCATCGATTCACTGTCGGTCGATTCACGATGTAAAAGTGAAAAATCCTTGTTTTTCTGTTTGAAAGGCATGGTTTTCGACGGTCACCAGTTTGTCGGTCAGGCCATAGAAAACGGAGCTGTCGCTATCGTTCACAGTGATCCGTTACCGATCGTTTCAAAGAATGTTGCCTATGTCCGTGTGGATGACGTGTTAAAAACCCTCAATGTCATTGCTTCACGGTTTTACGGAAATCCCAGTACCTTATTGAAAGTTTTTGGTGTCACAGGCACCAACGGAAAGAGCACGACGGCAAAGCTTCTGCAGTATTTTGTCAGCGACTCGATGCCATGCGGATATATGGGCACGATTTCAACAGAGTTTGGCGATGTAAAAGAACCGCCGTTTCTGACAACTCCGGATGTGATACCGATGCATCAGACACTGAAACGAATGGTCGATGCCGGCATGAAAGCAGCTGCCCTGGAAGTTTCTTCTCACGGTCTTGAGCAGGGCAGAGTGCAGAGTGTGGATTTCGACGTTGCGATTTTTACCAACCTGACCCACGACCACCTTGATTTCCACGGGAACATGGAGAATTATTTTCAGGCCAAGAAAAAGCTCTTCGTATTGCTGAAAAAGACCGGTTTGGCCGTCGTGAATATCGATGATCCTTACGGGAAACGCATCATTGCTACGCATGACGGAAAACTCGTCACATACGGATTGGACCGTAATGCAGATTTCTTTGCTGACAATATCGAACTTTTTCCCGATCGGACCGCATTTGACTTATTTATCCGAAGCGAAAAGAAAACAGTTAAGATCCGTACGAATCTGGTTGCAATTTTCAATGTATATAACTTGCTGGCCGTCATTGCCTCTTTGATAAGCTCAGGTTTCGACCTGGCCCGTATCGTCGAGATGTGTAAAACCATCCCTCAGGTCGACGGTCGGATGGAAGTGATCCGTCTTGGTCAGGATTTTAATGTGATCGTTGACTATGCACATACACCGGACGGATTTGTGAAGATATTTACCTATGCCCGTTCGATAACTCAGAAATCAAAAAAAGTGATTGTCGTATTCGGCTCTGCCGGTCAGCGTGATTCCAAAAAACGTAAAGTGTTGGGTGAGTTGGCTGATCGATATTGTGATATGATCATTGTGACCGAAGAAGATAACCGAAGCGAAAAAGTGTCGGATATCTGCAATGAAATCAGTAAAGGGATTACAAAAAACAACTATATCATCATCGAGGACCGATATGATGCCATACGTCAGGCATTGGAGATCGCCTGTAAAAATGATACCGTACTTATTTTGGGTAAGGGTGATGAAACCTATATGTACCGCGATTTCGGTAAGGAATATTGGATGGGTGACCATCAGGCTGCCAAAGAAATACTGGAAACAGTCATACTGAACAAGGAGGTATGCAGTCATGAATAAGTATATTGATCACACACTTTTAAAGCAAAATGCCACCCGTGAGCAAATCGTAACACTTTGCACTGAAGCACTGACTTACGATTTTGCCTCTGTATGTGTCAATCCGACCTGGGTAGAGACATGCGCCAAGCAGTTAACCGGCAGTTCTGTCAAAGTCTGTACGGTCATCGGTTTTCCGTTGGGAGCAACGACCAGCGAAGTCAAGGCATTTGAAACGCGTAATGCGATTGAAAACGGAGCTCAGGAAATCGATATGGTCATTAATATCGGTGCACTAAAAGATAAGCATATGTCCCTGGTTACGGCAGATATCCGTGCTGTGAAAAAAGCTGCCGGAAGTGCCATCGTCAAAGTGATCATTGAGACTTGTCTGTTGAGTGATGAGGAAAAGATTTTGGCTTGTAAGGCCGCTGTTGACGCCGGTGCCGATTTTGTCAAAACCTCGACCGGATTTTCCATTGCCGGTGCTACGGTGGAGGATGTGCGACTGATGAAATCCGTGGTCGGCAACTCGGCATTGGTCAAAGCTGCCGGAGGTGTCCGTACCTATGAGGATTTGGTGGCCATGATTGAAGCCGGTGCAGATCGGATCGGCACCTCAGCCGGTGTCGTGTTGCTTAACAAGCAAACCAACCTGCAATCGTACTAAGTAATACTTGCATTTTGCCGGTTGGTTTTGTATAATAATACTGCTTGCATCAGAGGGGAGGTTGATTATGCCTAGAGTCGTACTCAAAGAGAATGAAGTTTTGGATGATGCCCTGCGTCGTTTTAAACGTCAAGTCTCTCGTAACGGAACCCTTGCTGAGGCTCGCAAAAGAGAGTTTTATGTAAAACCGGGCGTTCGTCGCAAATTAAAATCCGAAGCCGCCAGAAAAGCTCGCAGAAGCAAATAAGTACTTGAAAAAGTACTTTTTTTATTTTCTGCTAAACGATATACTGTATCTAGAATGGAGTGGATTTATTTGAGCATGGAAATAACTATCGCACTGAATGATCTGAGCATGGATGATATCGCCAGTCTTTTTGGAGTAAATGACCGCCACCTGACGCTATTGCAGAAACAATATCAGGTCCGTTGTCTTATGCGCGGCAGCCAGTTGGTCGCTTCCTCGCCTGACGGAAAAAATCTGGATGAATGCAAGCGGGCCATCCTTTCTGCCATAAAACTCATTGAAAACGGACAGCAGCTCAGTGAACGTGACTTTTACTATATATTCCGACTCGTTTCTGCCAACCAGGAAAAACGTCTGGAAGCACTGACCTCAGCTCCGGTTGCCCGTAATTTCACCGGAAAACTGATTTATCCGAAAACCTGGGGACAGAAAATCTTCATCGATTCAATCAGTCGGAATGACCTGACCTTTGCAATCGGACCGGCGGGTACCGGCAAGACGTATCTGGCAGTCGTGTATGCGGTGGCTTGTCTTAAGAATCAGGAATATAAGAAAATCATCCTGACCCGACCGGCCGTGGAAGCCGGCGAGAATCTGGGATTTTTGCCCGGTGATCTGAAAGAAAAGGTCGATCCGTATTTAAGACCTCTCTATGACGCATTACATGACATGCTTGGGGTCGAACAGACGTTAAAGATGCTGGAGAAGGGGCAAATCGAAATCGCGCCGTTGGCCTATATGCGCGGCCGTACGCTTGATAATGCTTTCGTCATTCTGGATGAGGCACAAAATACGCTGCCCTCCCAAATGAAAATGTTTCTGACCCGAATGGGTTTTAAATCGAAAATCGTCGTGACCGGGGACATCACGCAGATCGACTTAAGAAAAGATCAGCAGTCCGGTCTGATTCAAGCCGTCGGTTTACTGAAATCGGTCGAGGAAATAGCTTTTGTTGAAATGACGACTGCAGATGTGGTTCGCCATCCCTTGGTTGCGAAAATACTTGAAAAATATGAGTCGAAGGAGTAAATATGGCAAAGATCCTGTTGGTTGAAGATGAAGAAAGCATTCGAAAGCTTATAACCTATGATTTAAAATCCGCGAAGCATGAGGTTGTCAGCTGCGCTAATGGTACTGACGCAAAATTTGAAGGACTGAATCAGCCTTTTGACTGTATGATCATTGACTGGATGCTGCCGGGAATTTCCGGTATTGAACTGGTCAGTCTTTTTCGAAAGCATAACAAGCAGTCGATCATGATCATGCTTACAGCAAAAGATGATGAGGAAGATCTCCTGGAAGCCTTTGAGGCAGGAGTCGATGACTACCTGACCAAACCATTTTCACCCAGAGAGCTTTTAGCGCGCATTACAGCCCATCTCAAGCGCAGTACAGTTAAGTCTGATGCTGAGTTTACCTATCAGGATCTCCGCTTGGATATGACGCGCAGAGAAGCATTTATCGGTCATCAGATGATTGAACTGACCAAAAAAGAGTTTGACTTACTGGATTATCTGCTTCGTAATCGACGGGTCGTATTATCCAGGGATGACATTCTCAATGAAATTTGGAACTTTGATTATGACGGGGATACCCGGATCGTCGATGTACATGTGTTCAAACTGCGCACCAAACTGAAAAATTCCAAAGTAACCATCCGTTCGATTCGTGGCATCGGTTATGTTTTGGAGAAAGCTGATGAATAGAAGCTGGATTTTGTGGTGGGTTTTATCCTTTGCTTTTGCCTTTATCGCGACTTTTTTCGTGCACAGCCTAGCAGCAGTCATTTTCCTTTTTCTTTTTAACGCAATATGGCTGTTTCTCTTTTGGCAGAACGTCACGTCACGGATCCGTCAGTCCGAATCATTTTTAACAACACAGCTGACCGCATCCGCAAAAGACAACATCCTGAAATCCCAACAGCTTGCAACTCTGATTTCCAATATTCCGTCCCCATTGGCACTGATCGATATTCAGGGCGAACTTGTCATCATCAATGACCGGTTTAAACGGCTGATGATTGTCCAACAACCGCGGATAACTTTTCAAAGTGAATGTTTACCGGTGGATATCCGCTACTTTATCCGTGAAGCGTATCTCAACGAAGCCTCCAATTACAAAACGATACATCTGGATGGTGTCGATTATCAGGCATTGTCGATCCCCATCCGAAACAATAACCGTTATGGCGGCTGTCTGATCATCCTTCAGGATATTACACGGGTCATGGAAGGCGAACGGCTTCAAAAACGCTTTATCGCTGATGCGTCCCATGAACTGAAGACACCGATTGCTTCGATCAAAGGAATGGTCGAAATTCTCAATCGGCCTGCATTTGAAGATGAGGAAACACTGAAAGACTTTTTGCGTCAGATCGCCAAAGAAGCCATCCGGCTTGAAACGGTCGTGGCTGACTTGCTGTTCATCTCAAAGATGAGTTCCAATAAAATGTATCTCGACATGGAAACGATCGACATGTCAAATGTAATCAAACAGGCATACGACTCGCTGAAATCGGAGTTTTCACGTAAAAATGTGGCATTTGAGTGCTGTTTTTCCGACATATTTGTCGAAGCAGATGCAAAGCAAATGTATCAGGTATTTGCAAATCTTCTTGCCAATGCCATCCAGCATACCGACACCGGATCTGTAAAGGCTGTTGCATTCATCATTGATGAAGCAGTTAAAATTGAAATCAGTGATTCCGGCATCGGTATTTCCCAAAATGATTTGCCCTTTGTTTTCGAACGTTTTTACCGCTCTGCCAGTGACCGCAGCCGTCAAAGCGGCGGAAGCGGTTTGGGTCTGGCGATTGTAAAATCTATTGTTCTGGCTCACAACGGACACATTTATGTTCGCAGCAAACCGGGACAGGGAACAACTTTTACCATCGAACTACCTATTGTTAACACAAAATTAACGAATCGTTAATTGAAATTTTTCATCCTTTTGCTATAAATAAAATGAGGCAGGAAAAGATATGAAAATTGAAGAACGTTTAAATCAGATTGACGAGACTGTACTGGAAATGGGTTATCGGGTCAAACGGATGTTTGAGCTTTCACTGACCGTCCTTGAGTCGGGTGATAAGGAGAAGGCGTTGTATATCATCGAAAACGATGAGTTCATTAATAATTATAATGAGGAAATCAACAATTTATGCATCAATGTTTTGTCGCTGCTTCAACCGGTCGCAACGGATTTGAGATCGGTCGTATCATCCATCAAAATCGCCAATGACATGGAGCGGATTGGTGACTATGCGAAAAGTATCGCAAGATTTGTTATCCGAAATGACCGTCTTGACGGTGACTTGCTTCCGGTTGCTAAAAATCTCGGGGAACTTTTTGTTGATTTGTTTGACAAGACGCTGACTGCACTGAAAAAATCCGATATCAAGGCAGCTTATGAGATTCCTTCGCTGGATGAAAAAATCGACCAGACATTCAAAGATATGGGGGTTTATGTCGAGGAACTGATTTCTAATGGAAACCGTTTGGAACATCCGTTTGCTACGATCAGCATGATGCGTAATATCGAGCGGGCAGGGGACCATTCAAAAAATATTTGTGAACACCTGATTTACCGGTTAAAAGGACAGTATATTGATTTCGGATAAGAGGCGCAGCCTCTTTTTCATATAGAAAAAGACACGTGTGTGTCTTAGAGTTCCGTAGGTTTGATTTCGTGGGTAACGTGGATGTTTACCGAGTTTTTCGAAATGTTGCATGCATGGTCGCCGATACGTTCAAGTGTCCCCAAAATGTCCACAAACACGCTTCCGCCGACATCTGCCAGACAGGTTTGGTTGGCCATCCGGTCGAAGTGTTTCTGACGGGCTTTGTATTCCAGCAAGTCCAGATAGTTTTCATCTTCCAAAACCGAAGTATGCAGATTGAAATCTTTCTCATTGAATATGCGAAGTGCACGGGTCAGCATGTGATTGACCAGATCATACATCTGATTGATGTCTTCGATCGCCTGATCGGAAAGTGTTTCATTCGCATCCATGATCATTTCATAGAATTCGGTAAGATTTACCGATAAATCACCGATACGCTCCAGATTCTTAATGATCTGCAGATTGGTCGTATATTCTTCCAAATCATTCTCGCTTAAGCCTTCACGGGCAATCAGAAGGAGATAATCCGTAATTTTCGAGTCGAGCGAATTGATGATCGTTTCCAACTGCAAAACAGCTTCCAAATCATTTTTATTGCCTTTCAGCAAGTATTTGCGGGTATCCTCAAAGGTCTCCAACGCAACATCTCCCATTTTAAGTGTAACGTTTTTGGCAATCTGAAGAGCTGCTGAAGGCAAACGGCTGATGATTTCGGTATCCATTGAAGAAATATCTACTTCACGGCGATCCGGCTCGTCGCCCGGCAGTATCTTTCTTATCAGAAGTACCAGCCATTTGATAAACGGATAAAAGGCCAATGTCGCAACGACATTGAAAATGATATGTGCAACTGCGATCTGCATCATGGAATTCAGTTCAAAGTAATTCGCAAGCAGACGGTCAAACTGGATAAACTGCCGTAAGAAAATCATGGCGATAAATGTTCCCAGCACATTGAACAGGGTATGAATACCGGCGGCCCTTTTCGAAGCCAATGACCCGCCTAAAGCAGCCATGATCGCCGTTACGGTCGTTCCGATATTGGAACCAAAGACAAAGGGCAAGGCTGCTTCCAGGGTCATACCGCCTGCTTCATAGAGCTTCTGTACGATCCCGATCATCGCGGATGATGATTGGATCAGTGATGTCATGATGACCCCGCTGAACAGAGCTAAAAACGGATGTTGAGACATTTCCTGGGTCAGATCCGTAAACATGGCCACTTCCTTAAGCAGTTTAAGTTCATCACCCATGGTTTTTAACCCGAAAAACATGATTCCGAAACCCAGGACGGTCTGTCCCAGGTAGGAAGTTTTTTTACGTTTGGCAAACAAGACCATCATGGCCCCGATAAAAATGATATGAAGCGCAAAATTTTCAATCTTCAAACCGATCAGAAAAGCCGTTACTGTCGTACCGACATTGGCTCCCATGATGATACCGACAGCCTGTTCGAGTTTCATCAGTCCGGCTCGTATAAATCCTATGGTAATCGCGGTAGTCGCGGAAGAAGACTGAATCAGAATCGTAACGACGGTACCGACCAAAACCCCCATCCAGGCTTTTGAGGTGTAGCGGTCGATATAATCACGCAATTTATCACCGGCGACATTTTTCAGCCCGTCGCCCAAAAACTTGATTCCGAACAGAAACAAACCGAACCCGCCCAATACTACCTCGATTCGGATGCCGCCTAAACTTGGAATAAATCCATACATGCCCATCAGATTTACCTCCTTATTCCTAAGTCATTTTATCAGAAAACCATCATGATTGGTATGTAAATTTGCAGACAAAGTCTAATCATTCATGAAAAAACCTGTAATTATGATATAATACCGTCGGAGGGATCGTTCTGAATATTCATATTGTCAATCAGACGGGCAAGCGGCAGTACAGTGCTTATCGCCGATACGTCCAACCGGTGTTTACAAAAACGATGGAATTACTTAAAAAAAGCGAAACGTTGGAGTGTTCGCTTGTTTTACTTGATGACGAGCAAATCCGAAGGATCAATCAATCGTATCGCGGGAAAGACACACCCACGGACGTCATCAGTTTTGCGGCTTTAGAAGGTGACAGTTACGGAAATGATGATCAGTACATCGGTGATATCTTCATTAACATGGATGCTGTTTTAAGGCAGGCAGAGGCCTACGGACATTCCCGGAAGCGTGAGTTTTGTTTTCTGTTTGCCCATGGACTGTTGCACTGTCTGGGTTTCGATCATCAGACACAACAAGACGAAGAAGTAATGTTCGAATTACAGGAGTCGATCCTATATGAAATTGCCCCAAGAAGCACTCAAACGTCTCGCAAATAAGTTCCGTGCAGCTTTTGACGGTGTTGTCATCGGTTTGAAAACGGATCGAAGCATACGTTTTCAGTGGCTGATTGCCATTACTGTCATCCTCATTTTTATCATGCTAGACATCGATTTGGCAGACTGGCTTTGGATCATTTTCTGTGCGGCCATGGTCGTTGCAGTCGAGCACCTTAACAGTGCCATCGAGGATCTGGCGGATTTCGTAGAACCGAAATACAGTGAGCATATCAAACGAATTAAGGATTTTTCGGCAGCAGCCGTACTGATCGTATCGATTGCCAGTGCGCTGATCGGATTGCTCATTTTAATTAAATACTTTTGACAGGAGAGAAAAAATGAAATACCAATTTTTACTGGATGAGGCATTTGCGGCCATGAGGAATGCTTACGCCCCTTATTCGAATTATCATGTGGGCAGTTGTGTTCTGATGAAAGACGGAACAAGATTTATCGGCGCAAATATTGAGAATGCTTCCTTTGGAGCCACCAACTGCGGTGAACGAAGCGCAATTTTTGCGGCGTATTCACACGGTTACCGAAGAAATGATATCGAAGCGATCGCAATCGTTTCCGATGGAGATAAGTTGGCCGGACCTTGCGGTATTTGCCGTCAGGTACTTTCAGAACTGCTGAATGATGATACACTGATCCTGCTTTCAAACGGAAAACAGGAAGCAACCTTCACCATCGATGATTTGCTGCCGCTGCGATTTACGCAAGAGGATCTGAAATGACATTCAAATCCGGTTTTGTTGCCTTGATCGGTCGTCCGAATGCCGGCAAATCCACATTGCTTAATTCACTGATGAATCAGAAGATTGCGATCGTATCTGATAAACCGCAGACGACACGCAATGTCATTCGCGGAATCCGGACCGATGAGAACTCTCAAATCGTCTTTCTTGATACTCCCGGCATCCACAAGCCCAAACATGAACTGGGCCGGCAGATGAATAAGGAGTCATTTTCGAGTTTGCACGAAGTCGATCTGATTTACTACCTGATTGATGCGACCGAAGGTTACGGTCCTGGTGACCAGTTTGTCATCGAATTGTTCAAGACGGTGAAAACACCGGTTTTTCTGATACTGAACAAGATCGATAAAATCAACAGACAGAGCCTGATCGAGTTGCTCAGCCGCTGGAGCGAGCGCTATGATTTTTCAGAGATCATTCCTGTATCCGCGCTGACGGCGGACAATACAAAGCAGCTGATGGAAGTGACTAAGCGGTATCTGTCTGATTCCGTGCAATATTATCCAAGTGATCAGGTAAGGGATTATCCGGAGGCATTTCTTATTTCTGAAGTCATCCGCGAGAAAGTCCTTCAGCTGACCCATCAGGAGATTCCCCATTCAGTCGCTGTCATGATCGAAGATATCGAATCCATTGAAAACTCGATAAGCATACGAGCAGTGATTTTGGTTGAGCGGACATCACAAAAGGGGATCATCATCGGAAAAAACGGCAGTATGAAAAATGAAATCAACAAACGGGCGACGATCGAACTGCGTAACCTTCTCAATGCGAAAGTATACCTGGAACTTTTCGTCAAAGTTGAGACGGATTGGCGTAACCGCAACCGTCAGCTGATCGATTTAGGGTATAAACAGGATCCTAAAGATGAATGATCGCATAGAAACACTGATCTTGCGGATCGATCCGTATAAAGAATCCGACGGACTGATTCAGGTTATAACGAAAGAGCAGGGGAAACTGACGGTTTTAGCCAAAGGCATTATGAAGGGGAACAGCAAAAATGCCCATGCCGTACAGCCGATCACCCATTGCAGCATGATCGTAGATCTGAAAGAATCCATTTCTTTGCTGCATACGGCATCCATCATCGAATACTTCCGTCCGATAAAAGAGGATATTGTCAAACTTGCCGTGGCTTCAATGATCGCCGAAATTGCCGCTCAGGTATCTTCAGCCGATCAGCCGGACGAATTCTTGTTTGAGATAACGAAAGATTCGCTTTCGGCACTTTGCCGTTATCCTGCGCTACTGATCGGCAGTTTATACATTTCCCAGATATTGAGGGAAATGGGTATTTCACCGATGGTTGACGGATGTGTGGTTTGCGATGATTCAAAAGTCATCGGCATTTCCATTGCTGAAGGCGGGTTTACCTGTCAGCGTTGCAGTAAAAATACGGCATCAAAATACTATGAAGCCGGATTTAACCGGATGTTCCGTCATATCGTAAAGGCCCAACTCAATCATGCGGGAACATTAGCCAGCCAAGGAGACATCTCTTTGCAACTGCTTTCTGTTTTTGTTGATTTTTTTAAGGAATACACATCGATTCCTCTGAAAAGCTGGGAATTTTTACGGAATTTGTAATATAATAGATTAGTTAAAAGAGAAAATGTGAGGTAATTATGTCCAAGCAAGAATTTGAAAAAATCGTTAATCATATCAAAGGTTCCGGCTTTGTTTTTCAGGGTTCGGAGATTTACGGCGGACTGGCCAACACGTGGGATTACGGCCCCTTGGGCGTAGAACTTAAAGAGAACATAAAAAAGGCATGGTGGAATAAGTTTGTTCAGTCGCATCCTAACAACGTCGGCATTCAATCCGCGATTTTGATGAACCCGCAGGTATGGCAGGCCAGCGGTCACCTGAGTACCTTCAGTGACCCTTTGATGGATTGCAAATCGTGTAAGACGCGTCATCGTGCCGATAAACTCATCGAAGAATTTACCCACGGGGAAGTACATGCATCGGTAATGAACAATCAGCAGATGAAAGAAGTGATCATCGAAAAAAACATACCTTGTCCAAACTGCGGCAGTCATGATTTTACCGATATCCGTCAGTTCAACCTGATGTTCAAGACCTTTCAGGGAGTGCTGGAAGATGCCAGCAGCACGATTTATTTGCGTCCTGAAACTGCACAGGGGATGTTTGTCAATTTCAAGAACGTTCAGCGTTCGATGCGTAAGAAAATCCCTTTCGGCATCGGACAGATCGGCAAATCCTTCCGTAATGAGATTACCCCAGGCAACTTTATTTTCAGGACCCGTGAGTTTGAACAGATGGAACTGGAGTTTTTCTGTAAGCCGGGGGAGGATCTGACCTGGTATGCATATTGGCAGAAATTCTGTATGGACTGGCTGATTGCTTTGGGTCTGAAGCCGGAAAATCTTCGGATGCGCGAACATGATGCTGAAGAACTGTCACATTATTCCGTAGCAACCTCGGATATCGAATATCTTTATCCGTGGGGTTGGGATGAGCTTTGGGGCATCGCTGACCGGACGGATTTTGATTTGACACAGCATATGAATCATTCGAAGCAGAGCATGGAGTATTTTGATCCCAACACCAATGAGAAATATATACCTTATTGTGTCGAACCGGCGGTCGGTGTCGAGCGTTTGCTGCTAGCTTTTGTATGTGACAGTTTTAAAGAAGAAACCGTAAATGACAACGATGTACGTCTGGTATTGGCATTGAGTCCTGTATTGGCTCCGGTCAAGATTGCGGTCTTGCCTTTGTCTAACAAGCTGTCCGGCAAAGCCAATGAAGTGTATCAAAAACTCGCATCGAAGTTTGTTTGCGATTATGATGAATCCGGAAGTATCGGCAAACGTTACCGCCGACAGGATGCGATCGGAACGCCGTTTTGCGTGACTGTAGATTTCGACACACTGCAGGATGAAAGCGTGACCATCCGTTTCAGGGATTCGATGGAACAGAAACGGGTGCTGATTACCGAAATTGAAAAGGAAGTTGCTCCTTATCTTGAATTTTAAGCAGGTGATGGCATGCGCCGTTTGAGCGATCAGGAAATTACGGATATTCGTTCGAAAGCAGATATTGCCGATGTGATCAGTCAGTATCTGCCTTTAACGCGCCGAGGAAGAAATCTTTGGGCCGTCTGTCCGTTTCATGACGATCACGACCCATCTTTATCTATCTCAAAAGACAAGCAGATTTACAAGTGTTTTGTTTGCGGGGCAGGCGGAAATGTGTTCACTTTCGTTGCGAATATCGAAAAAATCAGTTTCCTTCAGTCCGTAGTGAAAGTTGCTAAGAATGTAGGCATCGACCTTGAAGAAGCTTTAGAGCCGGCTGTACCTGTCGATCCAAGAAAACTGACACTCATCCAGGTTCTTAAAGAATCGATCAATTTCTTCAGATATCAGCTCAATGCGTCTGACGGGCTGATGATCAAGGAATATCTTTTAAATCGCGGTATCAGTGCCTTACTGATCGAAAAGTTTGAGGTCGGATATAATCCTGGTAATGATCAGTGCAGCCGATTTCTTACAGCCAAAGGCTATCAGGCTTCCGATATCGTCGCTACCAATGTTGCACGTGTCAACGGCAGTCAGTTAGCGGATGTTTTTGCCAATCGAATCGTTTTTCCGATTCACGACGAACAGGGGAGTCCTTTGGGCTTTACGGCCAGAACCGTTTTGGCGGATGAATCGGCGAAATACATCAACACAACTGAAACCGAACTGTATACCAAAGGTTTGATTATTTATAATTATCATCGGGCCTTGCCGGATGTAAAAAAGGCAGAGTTTGTCATTGTCACCGAAGGGGTCACGGATGTCATCGCCTTTTATCGGGCCAATATCCGCAATGTCGTAGCCACTCTCGGTACGGCTGCAACACCGCAGCAAATCCGTAAGTTACGACAACTGCACTGGCATATCGTTATCGGTTATGATGGTGATGCTGCCGGACAGAAAGCTGCGTTTCGATTGGGTGATATGCTGATCAAGGCAAACTGTACGGTCGAGGTGCTTAATTACAGGGTACCTATGGATCCCGATGATATCATCAATACGTATGGAGAACAGCACCTGGTTCAGATCGTTGAAAACCGAGTAGCCTGGATGGACTTTTTGCTAGACTATTCGCAGTCGCTGTATCAGTTGGATAATTATAATCAAAAGAAGCAGTATGTATTGGCGATGGGTGCCCAAATCAAGAATTTGCGCGATGATCTTGACAGAAAACACTTTACGGAGCGTTTGGCTGCGATCTCCGGGTATAAATATGAGGATTTATGGTCACTTGTTGCCCAGAGTCGTAAGCCGGAAAAGACATTTGAAGATGCATCGGTTACACCGCCGAAAAGTGACTGTTCAAAAGCAGAATGTGAAATCTGTGCCCAAATGATGATTTCAAAGGAAGCGGCCCTCCGCTTTAGGGACGAACTCGGATACTTATCTTCGCCCATGGCGAACCGGTGTGCTATATTAATCATAGACAGTTATCGTAACCAGGATGAAATCGTGTTGGCAGATTTGCTTACCAAAGCCACTGATCCCGCACTGCATGACTTTATCTTGTGGCTCTCAGATTGGCCTCTGTTTCCCAAAGAAGCCAATCCGGCATCCCTTGGGGAAGCCATGACCAAGGTGCGTATCGACGTCTATGAAGCGAAAATTAAGAAATACAAAATGGAGTCGGCACAACTGATCGATGCGGCGAAGAAAGCAGAAATCGCAAATAAGATCATTGAAGCCCAACGGGAAATAACTGCCTTAAAAAGAGGCAAGAAGGAGGACTGACATGGCTGTGATAAAATCATTGGATGATCTGAAGAAAGAGTTTACAGAAAAAAATCAGAAGGGTCTCAAGATTTATGAGAGTGAAGTCATGGATTCGATCGATCACCTGGAAATGGATGATGACGAAATAACGGCATTGCGCGAATGGTTCGATAGTGCATCGATCCCTCTTCATGCGGATGAGGATTTTGATGAACCGTCTGAACTGACGGATGCGAGTGCCGAGGCTTCGATTTTGGAGGACGATCTCGATTTTCTGACGGATGATTCGGTAGAAGTCGAGGAAATCAATATTGTTGATTTGGAGCAGTATGATGCTCAGTTTGGCAGCGGGCCGAATATTAAAATCAATGACCCGGTAAAAATGTATCTGAAGGAAATTGGGCGGGTCAATCTGCTCAATCCCGATGATGAACCTGAAATTGCCCGTCGCATCAAAGACGGAATGGATGCGGCAAAACAGCTGGAGAAGATTTATCACGAGTATTATCCCCGTGTCCGAAAAGCGGATGGTGAGTTTGAAAGAGTCGATATTGAAAAGATTAAGAACACGTTGCTGACGATTTCTAAAGATGAGGAGTTGGCGAAAGTCCGTCATTTTATCGGAATTCAGCTGGATGGTGATGATTCCAAACGTGTGCTCATTTCCGCAAACCTGCGATTGGTGGTCAGTATCGCAAAGAAATATGTCGGTCGCGGCATGCTTTTTCTGGATTTGATTCAAGAAGGAAACATGGGGTTGGTCAAAGCTGTCGAAAAGTTTGATCATACCAAAGGCTTCAAATTTTCAACGTATGCGACATGGTGGATCCGTCAGGCAATTACCCGGGCGATCGCAGATCAGGCCCGAACGATCCGTATTCCGGTACATATGGTAGAAACGATCAATAAACTGACACGAGTCCAACGGCAGTTGGTTCAGGATTTGGGTCGCGATCCTACTGCTGAGGAAATTGCGGCAAAGATGGAAAACATAACCCCGGAGAAAGTCCGTGAGATACAGAAAATCGCACTGGAACCGGTTTCTTTGGAAACTCCGATCGGTGAAGAAGATGATTCTCATTTAGGGGATTTCATTGAGGATAAAGATGCCTTATCCCCGGATGAGTTTGCAAATAATCAGCTTCTCAAAGATGAGATCAATCTGGTGCTGCAGGGACTGACTGAAAGGGAGGAAAAAGTACTTCGCCTGCGATTCGGTCTGTATGACGGCCGCACACGGACGCTTGAGGAAGTGGGAAAAGAATTTAATGTCACCCGGGAAAGGATCCGTCAGATTGAAGCAAAAGCGTTGCGCAAACTGAAACACCCGACCCGTTCGAAGCGTCTTAAAGATTTCGTCGATAAAGGCTGATATGCTGTCCCTTCGTTTAAAAACGATTGAATCGATGGTCGATCCGGGTAAAGTCGTGGCCGATATCGGAACCGATCATGCGCTACTGCCGGTCGAGTTGGTAAAAAGCGGTAAAGTTGATAAGGTGTATGCAGTGGATAACAAATCCGGACCGTATCTTCGTGCGATGCAATACATCAAAGAACAAGGATGCCAGGACAAAATCACCGCAATTCTTGCGGATGGATTAACTGCAGTCAGCGATGATGCCGATTGCTGGGTCATTGCCGGTATGGGATATGATACGGCTGCGCTCATATTGAGCCAGCCCACTTCGATTCGGCAGGGCCAGCAGCTTATCGTTCAGGTCAATCATGGTGTTGAAAGGATGCGCAGGTATCTTTGTGATCATGGCTGGCAGATCACGGACGAGCGGATCATATTCGAGGCGCACTATTATCAAATCATCAAAGCTGCAAAAATGAAATCGGTTATCAGACTCAAAAATGAAGACATCAGTTTCGGACCGATCCTGAGAAATGAAAAAAGCCCCATATTTGTACAATATTGGGAGTCAGAGGCTGAAAAGCTGCAACGGATCGTCGAACGACTTGACCGAAAAAACAAAAGGGCTCAAGAACTGCAAAAGCAGATCAGCTCGATTGTCAACATGCTAAACGGGTGAAATCACCCGTTTATTCATCCAATAAGGTTGTTATATCCACCCTGGGCAGCGGTGCAGGGTGATCAAAGTCGTAATCATTCAGATAATCAATGACCTGACGGGTCAGTTTGGCCGGCGTTGATGCACCGGAGGTAACCGCAATGCGCATATTTTTCTTCAGAAGAGCCGTATCGAGCTGTTCGATGCTTTCGATCCTGTGTACATTCGCAATGCCGTGTTGAGTCGCAATCTTGACCAGCATTTGGGTATTGTTTGACCTAGGATCTCCGACGACGATCAGCGCATCTGCGTCTGGTATTCTTTCAACAGCCTGCTGTCTGAGCCGGGTAGCAGCACAGATCTCATTGGCAATATGTGCCTGCGGGTATTGCTTAATGATGGCATGTATGATATGCTCAATGTCGTTTTTGCTCATGGTCGTCTGATTGGTTACGAAGATCTTATGATGTTTACCGATGTCCGGTACATCCTCGGTTCTCTCAATCAGATATATTTCAGAAAAACTGTCCATGATTCCCTGTGTCTCCGGGTGACCGGCTTTTCCGATATAAAACAGGGTTTGCCCCTCGTTTTGAGCGGATTTGATCAATGCATGAGTGTTCCAGACATCATCACAGGTAGCATCTACAATCTTAAGATTGCGACGCAGGGCTTCTTCACGGATACTGCTACTGACTCCGTGCGCCGTGAAAATGACGATTCCGTCTTTGATTTTACTGAGCAGTTCAATCCGGCTTGCGTGTGGCTCATCCAGTGTGTCAATGTTGAGAAGTTTCAGTGCTTCACTGACATAACGGTTGTGTACAAGCTGTCCCAAGACCGTGATCTTAACTTGCGGGTTTTCCAAGGCTGTCTTTTTTGCTAAACGGATCGCATTGAAAACACCTTTGCAAAAACCTCTGGGCGCGATCGGGATTACTTCCATAAAGCCACCTCCTATCAGTAGTTTATCATATTTTTTGTATTACGCACGCATTCAGATTATAATTGAAACGAGGTATTTCGTATGAAACTTGAAGATTCCATGAAAAATTTAAAAGCGATGATGGACGTCAACGGCTTTGTTCAGCTGACCGATATTCAGTCTGCAGTCATACCGTTGGTCAATAAGAGCAGGGATGTCATCGCGACATCCAAAACCGGAACGGGGAAGACCCATGCATATCTGTTCCCGATTTTTAATCGGCTCAACCCCGAGTATCCTTCCGTGCAGGCGGTCATTACTGCACCGACACGAGAACTGGCGACCCAGATATATCAGTTTGCAACAAAAATCAATGAATTGTTTCCTGATATCAGGGTCGAGCTGTTTACAGGGGGAAAGGACAGAGCCCGCGTCGTCGCGAAGCTGCACACCCAACCGCATCTGGTGATCGGAACTCCCGGACGTCTGAAAGATTTATTTCTCGATCAGGGTGCACTGCGACTCGATACATCGAACATTTTTGTGGTTGATGAAGCGGATATGACGTTGGAATACGGATTTCTTGATGACATTGATATGATCGTTTCACGTATGGGAAAGAAAGTTCAAATGCTGGTGTTCAGTGCCACGATACCGCAGGCATTACGTCCGTTTCTCCGTAAATATCTGGTCCGACCGCAAACCGTGGCGATCGAAAGCGATGAAGTTTTCAAACCGCGTGTCCATCATGTACTGATCGGAGCGAAGCATCTTGACTATAGCGAAATGCTGTTGAAGATCATTCCACATTTTCAGCCGTATATCTGCCTGATTTTTGCTAACACGCGGATAGAAGCCGCACAGACAGCGCAGTTACTGAGGCAAAATGACATTTCTGTCGTCGAACTGCATGGCGATCTGACTCCGCGCCAGCGTCGTCAGGCCATGACTCAGATCGAAAGCAAGGAATATCGCTATATCGTAGCTACAGATATCGCTTCTCGCGGATTGGACATTTCAGAAGTGACACATGTCGTTTCTTTGGGCTTTCCCAAGGAACTTGATTTTTTTGTACACCGCAGCGGCCGCACCGGCCGAGCCGGAAAAGAAGGTACTTGCTTCACGATTTACAAGGACAGTGACAATGCGGCAATCCGTCACTTTCAGAAACAGGGGATCTCATTTAAACATATGAGCGTTCGCGGCTCGAAATGGACCGAATTGAAGCCATATGGATTCAAGCACTCGTTTAAACGTTCGGAAACGGAAATCGCCATTGCCAAAATCGTAAAGCGGAAGGATATCAAGGTCAAACCCGGTTATAAAAAGAAGATGAGTGCAGAGATAGAAGCACTTAAGCGTAAGAAGAAAAGAGAATTTATTCAGTCGGAGATAAAGAAGCAGAAAAAGGAAAGAGCCAAAGCGAAATCTTTGGCTGAAAAGGAAACATCATGATCTTGGGTTCTCACGTGTCTTTGAATGCGCCAGAATACTTTCTCGGTTCGGTGAAAGAGGCTTTATCCTATGATGCCAATGCTCTGATGATTTATACCGGCGCTCCGCAAAACACCGTTCGAAAGGAAGTATCAGATTTTAAAATCGACGAAGCGGCCTTGCTGTTGGACGAAGCGGGGATACCTTCGCAACATGTGATCGTTCATGCACCGTATATCATAAATTTGGCCAATACGGTCAAACCGGAGACTTTTGAGCTGGCGGTGGAGTTTTTAAGGAAAGAAATCTTGCGTACGCGTCTGATCGGAGCAAAAGTGATCGTTTTACATCCTGGATCACATGTCAACGCCGGAGAGCAAATCGGTCTTGATCGCATCGTCGAAGGTTTAAATCTGTCGCTCAAAGACAACGATGATATCGAAATAGCGCTAGAAACCATGGCAGGAAAAGGAAGTGAGTTGGGTTATCGGTTTGAGCATATCGCTTATATCATGCAAAGTGTCGAAAAGCCCAACTTGATTAAGGTTTGTATGGATACCTGTCATATGAGTGATGCAGGCTATGATGTATTTGCATTTGATCAACTGTTGGATACATTTGATGAAATCATCGGTCTTGAGCATGTGCGTGTCATACATCTCAATGATTCAAAAAATGATCCCGGTGCCAGAAAAGACCGTCATGCCAATTTGGGGTACGGAAGATTGGGATTTGACTTCTTACATCAGGTTGCATCGCATCCGAGACTGGCAAAGATACCCAAGATTTTAGAAACTCCCTTTGTCAACGATCTGCCGCCATACAAAACGGAAATCCGGATGCTGCGTGAGGGACGTTTCACTGACTGGATCATCGAGTAATAAAAGAGCAACCTGCGAAGGTTACTCTTTTTCAATAATTTCCAAGATCGTCTGCTTCAATGTCTCAACCAGATCTGCCTGAGCAACCTTTTTGATCAGTTGTCCTTTTCGAAAGAGCAGTGCTTCCTCTTTACCTCCGGCAATTCCGATATCGGCCCGAGCTGCTTCTTGAGGACCGTTGACGGCACAGCCCATGATGGCCACCGTAATATTACTTTGAATATTTTCTAAAAATGCTTCGATTTCCTTAACCACGGGAATCATATCGTATTGAATCCTTCCGCAGGTCGGACAGCTGATCAGATCGGGTACATGATCGATCAAATCGAAACTGCGAAGAAGCTGCCTTGCAATTTTAATTTCTTCCACCGGATCATCACTGACGGAGATTCGAATCGTATCGCCGATATCGTCCGCAAACAAGGCACCCAGAGCAGCAGACGATTTTATAGCACTGCCCATGACGGTTCCGGCTTCTGTGACACCTAAATGAAGCGGATAGGGGAAAGTGCTTGCTGCCAAGCGGTAGGCATCGATCGTCATTCTGACATCAGAAGATTTAAATGATAATGCGATATCGTCAAAATCAAACGCTTTTAAGATGTCAATATGTTTCTGAGCCGATTCGATCATAGCCATCGGACATGGAGCACCATATTTTTCGATCAGGCTTTTTTCGAGTGATCCGCTGTTGATTCCGATACGGATCGGAATGCGAAACTTTTTGCATGCCGAAACGACCTGACCGATTTGATCTTTATTTGATATGTTACCGGGATTCAACCGGATTTTCGCTGCACCGTTTTCGATGGCTGCCAATGCCAGCCGGTAGTCAAAATGAATGTCAGCGACCAAAGGGATAGAAATCTCCTGAACGATGCTTTTGATTGCAGTGGCATCATCCATATCGAGCACAGCGACCCGGATGATCTGACAGCCGGCCTTTTCCAGCTGACGGATTTGTTTTACCGTTGCATCGATATCCTTGGTTTTCGTGTTTGTCATCGACTGAATGATGACTTTATTTTGTCCGCCGATCTGAACGCCGTTTAAGAAAATCGGACGGGTTTTGTAACGTGGAAGCATACAATCACCTCAGTGCAAATTATAGCATGGAATACCAATTTCAAGTGAAATAGTTTATAATAGCGAAGAAAGGAACGTGACTATGAGCCAAAAATCTTGGATCCAACGATATAAGAAACATCGAAAATCACCAATCCGTTACGGTGATATCGATCAGCTGACACGTCCGGCTGACATTCAGAAGTCAGTTACTTTCAGATTGCAGCTGTTGGGGTTGGTCATCGTTTTGCTTATGGCTACGGTACTTTTCCGTCTCTATCAGGTACAAGTGATCGATCAGCAACATTATCAGCGAGGCCTTGAGATCTATACGCGCAGATTTCAGACCGTGACGACTCCTCGCGGAGAAATCAAAGATCGTTTTGGTGAAATCCTTGTGACCAACAGTGAGCAGCTGGCCATTACCTATTTACCTCCGCTGCGGGTCACCGATAAAGAGAAATGGGACCTGGCGTATCTTTTTGCGGACAATTTTGAAGTTTCTACCGCCAATCTGCGGATAAGGGACTTAAAGGATCTTTTTATTATGTTGCATAATGATGAGGCGAATAAGCTGATTTCTGATTCGGAGTGGAGTGATTATCGGTCCGGTCAGCTTTCAGATAATGATATATACCTTCTAAAGATCAACCGTATCACGGAAACTATGCTCGAGCGGTTTGACGATCGCACAAGAAGGGCATTTGTAGTCAAACAGGCTATGGACATGCCGACCGGCGGACGCGAAAAAACCATCAAACTCAATGCCTCAAAAGCTGAGGTCGCATATCTGGTGGAAAACAGCAATCTTTATCGCGGTTTCAGTGTGTCGGTCAACTGGAGCAGAGAATATCCGCAAGGAGCGACACTCAGGACTGTGATGGGTAGTGTATCGACGAGTCAGCAGGGACTTCCGGCAGAACGATTGCTTTCTTATTTGGCGATGGATTATGCCAGAAACGAGAATGTCGGCCGTTCCGGATTAGAACTGATGTACGAGGACGTATTGCGTGGCGCAAGATCGGTGTACAGTCTGAGTTATGACTCTGAAGGGATCGGGAAACTCGATACCGTGATTGAAGGAGCTAAAGGATTTGATATCGTAACCACTTTTGACATCGGCTGGCAGTTGTATGCGGAAGAGGCAGTTAAGCGAATCCTTGAGGCAAATGCCAATAATATAAACCGTAAATACATGGATCGTATTTATTTTGTGATCACCGAACCATCAACCGGGGATGTTTTGGTGGCCGTCGGAATCCGAAGGACCGAGACGGGTTTTATTACGGATTCGACGATGACGTACACCAATGCGTTTGCTCCCGGTTCAAGCATCAAAGGAGCAACGGTGTATATGGGGCTGGCTGAAAATGTCATTCGGCCGGGGGAAATCATCCGTGATGAACCGATTAAAATACGGGATACGGAGTTAAAGAAATCCCATCGGAACCTGGGATTGGTCAATGAGCTGACAGCATTATCTATGTCTTCCAATGTGTATATGTTTCATATCGCCATGCGGCTGGGTGGGGCAGTGTATGAGTATGACGGTCCGCTTCGGATCAATCTCAACGCTTTTAATACGATGAGAAATTATTACAGTCAGTTTGGTTTGGGAACAAATACTCAAATCGATCTGCCCAATGAGCAGACCGGCTATAAAGGTGCCGCAAACCTGGGTGGACATTTGCTCGATTTTGCCATCGGACAGTATGACACTTACACAACGATGCAGTTGGCTCAGTATGCCGCGACGGTAGCCAATAACGGCATCCGCATGAAACTGCGGACGGTCAAAGAAGCTTATCAGTCATCGACAGAGTTTATGGTTTATCAGAATGTTCCGGAAGTTTTATCGATGCTAAGCAATGATTCCGCTATTCGAAGAGTTCAGCAGGGGTTCAGACTGTGTGTGACTGACGGATTATGCAGAGGATTTCTGAGCGGCATGAAAACCACGGTGGCTGCAAAGACTGGTACCGCTGAATCTGTCACAGCGACCGGTTTATCGTCGCCAAACAATACCCTGGTCGGATATGCGCCGTACAATCGCCCTGAAGTCTCTTTTGCATGCGCCGTTCCCAATGCGTGGAATGATCGGCAACAGGCAAATATCTGCTTACAAATCACGGCAGAAATTCTCAAATATAGGTATGAATAACTAGTATTTTGAATTTTTGTATGTTATACTAACGTAGCATAAACAGGAGGTCGACTCATGAGAGATAACATCACTTACAAGTGTTCGGTATGTGGGGAAGAAAACTACATCGGTACTCGTAACAAACGTAAACATCCGGAGCGTATGACAGTGAACAAATACTGCCCGCGTTGTAATAAAAAGACAGCTCATAAGGAGAAAAAATAAAGCCTAAGGGCTTTTTTTCATAAGATATGATAAAGATTGAAACTTATCCTTTGGGTGTTTATCAGGCAAACTGTTATTTGCTCATCAAAGAAGATCAATATGTGATCATTGATCCCGGAAGCAAGCCGGAACTCATTATCAGCCGCATTCCGCAACAGGCGACCGTTTTGGCGATTCTGCTTACGCACGGTCATTTTGATCATTTTGCTGCAGCCCAGACTCTTGCCAAGCATTATGATGTCGATGTGTATATTCACTTTGAAGATGAAGAAATGCTTGCTGATCCGATGAAAAATTACAGTGATCACCGGGGTATAACTTGTGACTATCGAATCAGGCCATTTGATTTCGCTTATGTGCGACTTGGCCCCTTTGACATCAATGTTTTTCATACGCCCGGTCACAGTGAAGGTTCTGTCTGCTTTTTGATTGAAGATCACTTGTTTTGTGGTGATCTCCTCTTTAAAAACAGCATCGGCCGGACGGATTTATATCGCGGAAGCATGTCGAAAATAATGAACTCCCTGAGGTTTATATGTGCACTTGACGGAGATATCCGCGTTTATCCCGGTCATGGACCCAAAACGAATTTGGCTCAGGAAAAAGCTTTTAACCCGTATCTGACGGGCATGAAACGAAATCACAAATGATTGTGATTTTTTTCTGATACATTTTGACAATACCTGACAACCTATTGTATAATCTGCGTAGTAATGAAGATTGGGGGTTGTATGTTCGAATGACTGATCCTCGCTTGGATGTCCGATTATTTGGGGAACTGACAATTTCTGTTGATGGTGAAACGACTCAACCGCTGCTTTATTTAGGTAAGAATCTTAAGCAGTTTTTTGAAGTTTTGCTTTTTTACCGCCGTAACCCGCTATCGAAGGAACAGTTGATTGATTTGCTGTGGAATGACAGCGATAATCCGGCCAGTGCACTTAAGTTTGCGGTACACAAGCTTCGTCAGCTGCTCAATGCTCAGCCTTTCTTCAAGGGACTGGATTTGGTCGTCACCACTAAAAACGGTTATGGGATCAATCCGGAAATCGATATGTTTGTTGATACAGAGGAAGTTGACCGGCTGTGGCGTCTAGCAAATGACAAAACCGTATCAATCATCGAGAAAAGAGAGTATCTGGATCAGTTGGGTCAATGGATCAAACTGCCTTTTTTATCCAACAGCACGCATTTGATGTGGACGGTCCCAATCAGGGAGTATTACACCGGTCTGTATGACCGAAGCATGCTTTTTTTACTGAATGAGTTTGAGTTGGAGAAAGATTATGAGAAAGTCATGGATCTGGCACAAGTCGCATTGAAGCTTGAGCCTTACAACGAAGACTTTCACTATTATTATCTGAATGCTTTGGTTTTAAGCGGACAGTATCGCAAAGCAATCGATTATTATGAAAATCTCAGCAAACAGTTTTATAAGGAGTTCAACGTTCAGCTATCACTGCGTACGAAAAACCTGTATAATTTCATCATCGCAAAAGAAGAACTTGAAACCCTCGATATCAATGAACTGATGAATAATCTGAATGATAATTCCGAGTTTTCGGGTGCTTTGTATTGTGAATATGAAGTATTTAAGCGGCTGTATCAGATTGCTCTGAGAAACAGTGAGCGTACGGATGAACAAACATTTGTGATGCTGTTTGATCTTACCTGTTCGGAAAACGATTTTATCGTATCTAAAATGCTTGAGCGGCTTAAAACTGCGATCGGCATCTCACTTCGCAAAGGTGATGTGTTCGCCCGTATGAATGTTTCGCAGTTCATATTGCTTCTTCCATGCAAAAGCGAGGAAAATGCTCACATGATCTCCAATCGCATCCAGCAGGCATTTTATAAGAACACGGATCGAAAGTTGGCAAGGATTCATTATCATATATCACGGCTGAGCAGAAACATTTAAATCGTATTCATTACGATTTTTTTATTTTAGGCATTTTCTAACCGGTTTCTAACCGGTTTTTTTCATAATAGAGTCAGGAAGTAACTTTGCGAAGGGGGTATATATGACGAATTCAATAATTGTTCTATCCCTTGTAATCGCTGATTATGTCCTCACTCAGCTTCAGTTGTCAAAATTTGATGATTTGTGGACATGGATATTCGGTACACTGGTACTGATCATGGCAGCGGTATTGCTGCTTCGGATCCGAAAGGAAGTATTTGCGACCATCGAAAGTGTCGAGCAGAGTGAAGATGGAACTTATTGCATCACTTGGGGATATGTCAACCCAACCTCGTCTGTGATACGGCTAAATCCACAGGAAAGCAGTTTAAGAGTCAAAAAGGGAACTGCGATACTGATTGGCCGGTCGTTACCGAATGTTTTCGAGAAAGGGCATCACTCGGGCGCATTTAAAACCATTGTCAAAAGCGGTGCCGAAGTTGAGTGGATCATTGGCAGTCGCCACACAACTTATCAGGGCACATCGTAGTTTATCTTGTTCACAACTTTTTGAAAGGAGAAATTTATGAACAAATTCGTTAAACGAACGCTTATCATTCTCACATTGTTTGTATTTGCGTTTGGAATTTCATTCAAGCCGGCCAGCTTCGGTGTTTTTGCAAAACCCGGGGATGGAGCTGCCGTGGAACTGTCTGTTGACAAGTTCAACGTAACACCGGATTACAACATCGTTTATGAGTGGACATTGCAAAAAACTGCTTCACCGGCGTTGCTTGAGCTTGCTGCTGGCGGATCCGGTCAGGTGACCTATACGGTCAGTGCAGTAAAAACTCAGACATCCACATTCAGTCTGACGTATAATGTTACCGTACTGAACAAAGGTCCGGGATCCATTCAGACGGATATTATAGCCAGTATTCAAAATCCGAGCGGTTCGGTCAACTATGTTACTGAAACAGTTGAGAATGACTTGATCGTTGCGGATGGGGCAACCTTTACAAAACAATATACAACGACGTTTGAAATTACGGGCAATATTGCCGATATCACGCCGTTAAAAGTTGTGGTTGCATTGGCTGATACGGTCAATGTCGGATCGATCAAGGTATCAGGAACTCAGGCCGCGATCAACTTCAAGGATACACCGACCAGTGTATTTAACGAGTCGATCACCGTAACAGATTCCTGGTCAGGTGCCGGTCCTTGGACATTCAACGCTACAGGTTCATATCAGTACATGCGTACATTCAATGCCGGTGCAATCGGTGATGTCTATGTTGACAACACGGTTACTTCCAATACCCTGATGCATCACGTTCCGGCAGTGCTGACGGACTCCGCACAGGTGACCGTTCGTACACTGAATACTGCGCCGATCGCAAATCCAGGTTCATTCAATGTGAATGAAGGAGCAACCCACAACGGCACACTCAGCGGCAGCGATCCGGATGGTCAGTCGATTTCATTCTTTAAGGTTTCCGATCCGGCTCACGGATTACTGACCGTAAATGATGACGGCACATTCTCGTATGTGCATGACGGTTCAGAAACGACTTCGGACAGCTTTACATTCAGAGTATTTGATGGCTTCGCTTATTCATCTTCGGCAACCGTGACCATTACGGTCAATCCGGTTAATGATGCTCCTACCGCTAATCCTGGTTCATTCAATGTCAATGAAGGCGGTACATATAACGGAACTCTGACCGGCAGTGATCCGGAAGGCGATGAGTTGACATTCTTCGTTGTAACCAATCCGTTACACGGTTCATTGCTCATCAACCAGAACGGCACATTCACTTACATTCATAACGGTTCAGAAACCGTATCCGACAGCTTTACATTCAGAGTATATGATGGTGATTTGTATTCATCCGCAGCTTCTGTGACTATTACGATCAATCCTGTCAATGACGGTCCGATTGCGAACCCCGATTCGTTTAACGTGAATGAAGGCGCAACCCACAACGGTACTTTGACCGGCAGTGACCCGGAAAATGACGCATTAACGTTCTTCGTTGTTTCCAATCCTGCACACGGCTTGCTGGTCATCAATCCGGACGGCACATTCTCGTATGTGCATGACGGTTCAGAAACGACTTCGGACAGCTTTACATTTAGAGTTTATGACGGCGAACTGTATTCGTCCGCCGCTACCGTGACCATCACGATCAATCCGGTCAACGATGCTCCGGTCGCAAATCCTGATGCATTTACCCTTGATGAAGGCGCAACCCACAACGGCACTTTGACCGGCAGTGACCCGGAAAATGACGCATTAACGTTCTTCGTTGTTTCCAATCCTGCACACGGCTTGCTGGTCATCAATCCGGACGGTACATTCTCTTATGTTCATGACGGATCAGAAACCGTATCTGACAGCTTTACATTTAGAGTTTATGACGGCGAACTGTATTCATCTGCCGCAACCGTGACCATCACGATCAATCCGGTCAACGATGCTCCGGTCGCAAATCCTGATGCATTTACCCTTGATGAAGGCGCAACCCACAACGG
>DDYT01000038.1 GCA_002348095.1 Erysipelotrichaceae bacterium UBA2227
GGCTGACCGCTGTGCCCTTTTTGATACTTTTGAAACAGTTTCTTCGCATTGGCTTTGACATCCAGTTTAGGATCTAAGGGAATCGTAATCATTCCTTCACCATCAAAGCGTTCAAAGGTCACTTCTTTTGCGCCTTTTGTGACTTGTTGAGGGTAGGTGTAAAGATAGTCACCCATCTCACGCCACTTCTCGCAGTCCAGCGCTTCATCCAAGGCATGATACAGCTTCGGTAATTTGGCTCTAAACTTCTTCAGCTCGCGGTTGACGAGTTTGAAACTGTCCCCGGTCTGCTGTTTGATGCGTTCTTTCTGCTCGGACTGATAATATACTTCATCCAGTCCCTGCATCAGGGGATAAGCAATTGAGGGAAGTTGCTTATGGGTCAGTGGGATGCAATGAAACAAGTGATGATCAATGACGAAAAGTTGAATGCTGGATTGTATTTCTTTGAAGATATCTTTGAAGGTTTGACCGTTTTGCATCCGAAACTGAATCTCCGCGGACAGAATCGGGGATACACCGTGAAAACCTTTGGAGAAATCCTGGTGTGCATCGTCTGTATCACTGAGAAACGGATCTTGTTTATCGCCGGCTTCCGGCAGCTTATAGATGGCCCCAGGCTGAATGGTCCGCTTGGTGTTTTCAAAAGGCGGAATCCGTTTGAGCGCATCCAATATGCGATCCTGCTCTAGCAAAATGACATTGGCATACTTGCCCATCAGTTCCACGGCAACGGTATGAGTGGTCAGATCCCCCAGATCATTGCGCGTTTCGACGGTCAGATGCACGATACGGTCATAACCGATCTGCTCGATCTGCTTGATCAAGCCGCCTTCAATGTGCTTGCGCAGCAGCATGACAAAATGACTAGGTTCTTCCGGAGTGCTGTAAGGCATATCGGAGAACTGCAAGCGGTTGTACACCGAATGGCAGGAAATGATCAGATTGTATTTCTTCTGATTAAAGCACTGAAAAATGATTTCCGTCTGGGAAACCTGATAAATCTTGTTGATGCGCAAGGGCAACGCCTTTTTCAGCTCAGCCGACAGCCGATCGAGCAAAATACCATCCAAAGCCATAATCGAATCACCCTTTCATAAAAAACATTATAACATATTTGACATACCGGGTGGTTGTGAGTATCATTAATGAAAGGACCGGTGATTATGATGAAAAAAGGCCTTTTAGTCGTATTGAGCGGACCCAGCGGGGTGGGCAAAGGCACCATCCGCGACTTGTTTATCCGCCGCCCCGAATTAAATCTCACTTTCTCGATATCGATGACGACCCGCAACAAACGGGCAACGGAAACCGACGGTGTCGATTATTATTTTGTCAGCCGGGATCGTTTCGAACACGCGATCGCCAACGACCAACTGCTGGAATGGGCCGAGTTTGTCGGTAACTACTATGGAACACCCTTGGCTGAGGTCGAGCGGCTTCGTCATCAGGGCAAAAACGTCCTGCTGGAAATCGAAGTGCAGGGAGCCCTTCAGATCAAAGAGAAATGCCCGGATGCCCTGACGATCTTCATCGTTCCGCCCAGCATGGATGAATTGGAACGGCGCATTCGCGGCCGTCGCAGCGAACCGGAAGAAATCGTTCAGCAACGTCTCAACAAAGCCTCCAAAGAAATGGAACTGACCGGACAGTACCGCTATGTGGTATGCAATGAAGACCCGCAGCTTGCCGCCGATATCATTTCCGTCATCATCAAACGCCACATGGAAGCGGTCAGCAGTTAGCCGCTTTTTTTGTTTGGACCCATCGGTCCATCGTGTATAATAAAGGAAGGAGGATCTCTATGCGCATCATCAACGTCTGGGTCGAACATCCTTTGGGTTTAGAGACACCGCTGACCTACCGGTGTCCGTTTGATCATGTTGAAAAAGGCATGCGTGTCAGTGTTTCTCTTAACCGTCAGACGGTGGTCGGCATTGTCAGTGATCTGGATGTCGAACTTCCCGAAGGCATTGAAATCAAAGAAGTGATCGCACTTCTGGATGATCAGCCCATACTCAACGAAGAACTTCAGCAGCTTGCTTTGTGGATGGCTTCGGACACCATCTGCGATCCCATCAGCTGCTTTAAAACGATATTACCGCCGGTATTGAAGCCGCAGTCCAACACGCAGAGAGCGAAGACGGAACGATGGCTGATCGCCAATGAAGGGAACTTTGATCTGACTGCTAAGCAGCGCGAAATCTATGAAACTATCCTAGCTTCCTGTGAAGTCCCGTACGGATCGGTTGCTTCTGCGGCCATTCGCAACAAACTCATCGAAAAGGGAGCGCTTCGCATCGAAATCCGCGAAGTGTCGTATCAGCCCAAAGTTAAGAAACATACGCCATCTGATTTGACCCTTTCTGCCGATCAGCAGAAAATCGTCGATGGCATCGATATCTATACCCACTGTGTCAGTCTGATTTTCGGAGCGACCGGCAGCGGCAAGACCGAAATTTATATGCGCATCGCTGAAAAAGTGATCGAACAGGGAAAACAGGTCATTTTGCTTGTCCCGGAAATCTCACTGACCCCGCAGATGCTCGACCGCTTCTATCAGCGATTTGGAGATGATATCATCGTCTATCATTCACATCTCAATCCGCAGCAGCGCTATCAGCAATATATGCGGGCCAAAGGTCAAGAGGCATCCATTGCCATCGGCACCCGCTCGGCGGTGTTTCTGCCGTTTGAACATTTGGGATGTATTATTCTCGATGAAGAACATGATACCAGTTTTAAACAGGACAAAGCCCCGTTTTACCATGCCCGCGATATCGCGATCCACAGGGGCGAAACGTTTCAGTGTCCGGTGATTTTGGGATCGGCCACCCCGGCCATGGAAACCTATGCCCGGGCGATCAAAGGCGTATATCATCTGTATACTTTGAATCAGCGGATCACCAGTGCCATGGCTCAGGTGACCCTGGTCGATACCCGACAGCTGCTGCGCCAGCGCAAAAACAGCGAGCTGAGCGATGACCTGATCCAAGCCATCGCCCAACGTTTGAATCTGAAACAGCAAGTTATCCTATTGCTTAACCGGCGGGGATATATGCCGATCCTGACCTGCAAGCAATGTCAGAGCGTGGCTATGTGCCCGCAGTGTGATGTGGCCTTGGCTTACCATAAAACCGGACAGAAAGCGACCTGCCATGTGTGCGGTTATACACGAACCGAACTGAAATGTACGTCCTGCGGAGGTTCGCAGTGGCAGGGATCGGGATTTGCGACTCAGCGGCTCGAAGAACAGCTCAAGCATCATTTTCCATTGGCAAGAGTTTTGCGCATGGACGCCGATACGACCCGCAAAACCGACGGACATGCTACCTTACTGAAAGCTTTTGCTCAGGGGCAGGCCGATATCCTGGTCGGCACCCAGATGATTGCCAAGGGGCACGACTTCCCCGGCGTCACCCTGGTCG
>DDYT01000053.1:0-9544 GCA_002348095.1 Erysipelotrichaceae bacterium UBA2227
TTAATATCGTATCGACCGCTTTTGCTAATCCGCTGTATTCTAACGAATCAAACTCTCCTTGATCAGCGGCCTGCGTCAGATGGGAAACGATGGGCAGTTTTGCCAGTACGCGGATTTCGTGTTTCTGGGCAAACTCTTCCACCCTTCCTTCGCCAAAAGGATAAATCCGCTGATTACAGCATGGGCATTCCATATAACTCATGTTCTCGATGATTCCCAAAATCGGTACGTTCATCTGGTTGGCCATATCGATCGCTTTCGCCACGATCATGCTGACCAAGTCCTGCGGTGTCGTTACCAAAATGATTCCATCGATTGGCAGTGACTGATAGATCGTCAGCGGCACATCGCCGGTCCCCGGAGGCATGTCGATGTAAAGCACATCCAAGTCTCCCCATAAGACTTTACTGTAGAAATCCTTTACTGCACCGTTGATCAGCAATCCCCGCCACATGACCGCCTGATCTTCCTGATCAAGAAGCATGTTGGATGTAATGATCTTGATATCTCTTCCCGTCATCGCCGGGTAAATCAATCCGTCTTCCGTACCGTAAGCACGATCGGAAATCCCAAACATTTTACCGATCGAGGGACCGGTGATGTCCGCATCCAAGATGCCGGTAAAATAGCCTTTCTCACTGGTATTAACCGCCAGCAGCCCGGTGACGGACGACTTTCCGACCCCTCCCTTACCGCTGACGACGGCCACGACTTTACGTACGCGGCTTTGTTTATTCATTTTCACTTTAAACGGATTAAAGCGCGGATCTTCATTGCTCATGATTCATTCTCTCTTTCCTGTGCTGGCACATACACGGCTGATGGCAGTGATTACGTATTGCAACAGCCTCACCCGGCAAAATGACGATATCGTAGCCGTATATCAGCGAGGTTGCAATCGCCTTTCTGGCCTTAATGCACAATCGTTGGATCGTGCCGCGGGATATACCCATAATTGCTGCGGCTTCGATTTGGCTTTTCCCCTCGACATCAACCAAACGAAGAGCTTCCATCTGATCGGATGGAATAACCACTGAAGCTTTTGAAACATCCTGACAACTGAATTTGCGGTTTTCTATGGCAAAACAGATGTTTCTGGTCGTTCGCCCTTTCATGAATCCTCCCATGTGTGCATATGCACACAAGTAATCATAAAAAAGACTTGACCATAAGTCAAGTCAAAGTTGATCATCCAAAGCGGCCGGTGATGTACGCTTCTGTTCTTTTGTCTTTTGGATTGGCAAAGATATCGGATGTCAAACCGAATTCGATCAGTTCACCAAGCAGGAAAAATGCGGTATGATCGGAAATGCGGGCAGCCTGCTGCATGGAGTGGGTCACGATCACGATCGTATACTCCTTTTTCAGATCTTCGATCAGTTCCTCGATCCGTTGGGTAGCCAGGGGATCAAGGGCTGAAGTCGGTTCATCCATCAGCAATACTTCAGGCTCCATAGCTAAGGCACGGGCGATACATAAGCGCTGTTGCTGACCGCCGCTCAAACGCGTTGCCGACTGGTTCATGCGGTCTTTCACTTCATCATACAATGCCGCCTGTCTCAATGCTTTCTCAACGATTCCCCGCAATACTTCTTTATTCTTTATGCCTTGCTGACGCGGACCGTAAGCCACATTATCAAAAATGCTCATCGGAAAGGGATTAGGTTTCTGAAAGACCATGCCGATTTTTTTGCGAAGTTCGATGACATCCGCATTCACACCTTCAACAGCCTGCCCGTTGAACAGAATGGTCCCTTCCAGTTTTACATTGTCGATCAGATCGTTCATGCGATTTAAACACCGCAGAAACGTACTTTTTCCACAACCGGAAGGCCCGATCAAAGCCGTGACTTTGTTTCTGAAAATAGGCAGATTGATATCTGTCAAAGCTGTAAACTCTCCATATCGTAAACTTAATGATTGTGTGTCGATAACTTTATTCATGATCATAACCCTTTCTTTGAAAGCAGATATACGCTCAGTTTGACAGAAACATTAATGATCAACACGATGGCCAATATCAGCAAAGCAATCGTACTGGATAAGGCAATGTTGGCCGGTTCATCCGTCATCATCGACCAAATGTGAACAGCTAATGATGTGGACGGTTCATAAATATTGATTCTGTCCTTTACAGCTGCTCCTAATACGAAAATCAGTGCCGCAGATTCACCGATGATACGTCCGATACCTAAGAATGTAGCGGTCAAAATACCCGGTAATGCCTGAGGCAATACGACTTTAAATGTCGTCTGCGTTTTATTGGCTCCCAAGGCCAGTGAAGCAGCCCGATGGTCATCCGGAACCACACGCAACGATTCTTCGGTTGTGCGGATAATCGTCGGCAGGATGATGACCGACAGAGTCAAGGCTCCTGCAATCAGATTGGAGTTGACCGCCGGGGTCAAACGGATGGTCAATGGCACAAACACCGTGATTCCCAAAAGTCCGTAGATGATCGATGGCACGCCTGTCAGAGTTTCGATGAAATTTCTCATCAGTTTGGTCATCCAGTTATTTGAAGAAAACTCGTTAAAGAATATGGCTGTCAGCACGCCAAAGGGCACCGCAATGATCAGTGTCATAAATATCAGATACAAAGTCGTGATGATCGATCCGCGGATACCGCCGCCCAAGTCTGAAAAGAAGATTTCAAATACTTCCCGCTGCGGATCATTGAGTTCCGATGCGAAACGCTCAGCCCCGTTTCGGGAAAGGGAGGTCGGATGATCAATGTAAGATATCCGCTGAAAGATCATGCCGGCATCCAAGTCGACGACATCCGAACCGACTTCTTTGCTGTACATTTGATTGAATGGGGATTGCGGATGAACGTAGTGAACTTTAATGACGCCGTTTCCGGCCAGATCGAAATCTTGTTTTAATGCAATTCCGTATCGTGAAACGATATAGACTTCCTCATCACCGGAAAAATCCGGCATGGTATACGTCTTTTCCTCAAGATCAGCAAATTCCGCAATGTAGTTGCGCGCATGATAGTTGCCCGTAAATAACTCCCAACTTATCAAATCCGTTCCACGACTGATTACATAGAAAAATATCAGTCCTAAAGCGAGAACGGACAAAAAGGTGGACAAAAATACGGATCCGTTAAGAAATATCTCGCTGAATTTGATTTTTCTGTTATTCATGGACATTCCCTACTTTCCTTTTGATGAAGTTAAGTGCAAAGTTGGTCGTAAGGATCACAACCATCAGCAGAATTCCTAAGGAGAACCGAATATCATAATCGATACCGCTGGTTTCTTTAAGTCCCTGAAGCAAGGTTGACGTGATGGTCGCCGTGGTTTCAAACAGCCCAAACGAAGGTCCGCTGCGTGCATTACCTGAAACCAAAGAGACTGCCGTGGCTTCTCCCAGCGAGCGGCCGACGGCTAAAATGGCACCGGAAAAAATTCCGGACTTCGCTGCCAGTAACGTGATTTTGAAGCGAGTCTGTGTAGGGGTGGCACCCAAAGCCAACGATGCATGCTCCAGACTTTCATCAACCTGACGAATCGATACTTCCGCAACCGCTGTGATTGTCGGAATGCTCATCAGTGACAACACGAATACGGTGGCCAATACACTGCTGCCTGCCCCGCTGGAATAACCCAGCGACCTTGCGAGCTGATAGATCAGGGGCAAGAACAGTCCGACCCCGACCAATCCGAATACGATTGAAGGAATCGATGCCAGCAGCTCGATGATTGTCCGCATGGCTGCTGCTAAGGGCCTTGGAGCTACTTTTGCAATAAACAGCGCAGTTAATACCCCAATGGGGAAAGACATCAATACCGTCAGAAATGCGATGTATAACGTGTTGATAATAATAAACCCGGCACCATAGGCAGTAGATATGAAGTAAGTTCCTCTTAACCATACGGTATCGGTTAAAAACTGAAGGACATTCACACTGCCTAATCCGTTATTATCGGTAATAAAGGGCAGTATCCCGCGAATTGCAATAAACGTCGCTATGATTACAATGAAACTGGAAGCAACCAGCGCTAAAATCATCAGCAGACTGCCGATGATCGTATCGATTTGACTCAGACTTGTTTTTGAACCTTTCATAAAACCTCCATCCGCCAAAAAAGCCCTTTTTCAAGGGCTTGTCTTTCTGGGTTACTTCGTAATGACATCTCCCCAAAGAGTGTATTCGCCTTTATAAATCTTGGTCAGTTGCTCAGCCGTCAAGCCATCAACCGGATTATCTTTATGAACGATAGCCACGATCGCATCCCAAGCCATCTGCGTACGGGTAGCTTCCGGACCGCTTAATTCTGCATCACGGAAGAAACGGGATGAGTAGCCGATATGTTTATAGTTGACTCCGTCTTTTTCGCCGCCTTGGGTACGTTTGTGAGCATCACCGGACCCGGTATGGTCGTTTTCGGTTTTTACATTACCGCATGCCGGTGAGAATGCTGCCGACAGGGCTTCTGCGATTTTCTGTACGGAATCCGAACCGCCAAACTTCAACGTTACGGCACTGTTGTCTTGTGCACAAACCGGATGATTTGAGACTTGTGAAGCCCATGTACCTGTACGGGAAGTTGCGGTCGCACCGGCATTAGCAATGACATCAGCTCCGTCATTGGATGCAACGTAGGCCAGAAATGCAAGTGTCAACTGGTATTCCGTGTCGTTCAGGTAGTCTCCGTCGACTCTTCTCATCATGACAAACGGACGTTTTAACTTATAGGTGTTGTTCAATACGTTCTCTTCGGTAGCGGCAACACCTTCAAATTTTAATGCTTTGATCGTGTTATTGACCGAAGATAAAGATACATATCCGATCCCTGCTTTATCGGTGGCCATGGCATTCATGATCGCATTGTTGTCTGCAGTAATGAAACCGGCAACCAAAACAGAATCATTGGCTGATGCATCGGCAAAACCGATACCTCTCATAAAGCCGTCACGGGTTCCGGATGTAGTGTCCCGGGTGTAGACGTTGATTTTTTCTTCTTCAAACTTCGGTCCTTGCGGTGTCGGGCTGCAAGCCGCAAGAGCCAGTACAAATATCAGACTTAACAAGAATATACTCTTTTTCATGATTGTCCTCCTTGACAAAAACCATTATAGATTGAAATTATCAATTCTATATTTTGGTATTGTTAAGAGAATGTTAATTTCAAAGAAAAAGCTTGCATGTTCGAATGCAAGCTATCGGATCCGATAGTTTTCGGTCATTTTTCTGATTTCGTCGATCAGTTTTTCTTTCAGCCCGGTTGGCTGAAGCACTTCACAATCACTGCCCAACTGCAAAACAAACTGCATGATCGAAGACTCTCCGCGTAAATCAACATATAGAATAAACTCATCATCATTGATCCAGTCGATCCGCTGATTCTCCCCAAAAATGTATTCTGTCAGATATTCCCGGTTTTTGATCCGAAATATACAGGACATCGGACCGGTAACATTATGCCCGTAGGGAGTTATCGCTTTTTTCGCAGTGAAATCCTCATCCGGCCGAAAACCCTTCTCTGTGATCATCAGTTGTTCAATGCGATTGATCTTATATGTCGCAAGGTCTCGTTGTGAATCCTGACAAAGGACATACCACAATCCATTGACTTGCACAAGCTCGCGCGGTTCGATCATGTACTTCTTGCTTGCCCGATTTTGAGGCTTGTATACCATTTCCACTCTTTTGAAAGACAAGATAGCTGAGGATAACACGGATAAGTATTGCTGTATCGTTTCTTTGCTTGCGGCAAGCTGCCATCCGATTCCGGTTTCTATCACAAAGGACTCATCCAGTTTCTCATTGGCCACTAGCTTTTCAACGGACTTCTTGAAATCATCGGACAACAGCGGTTCATTGCTGCTCAGCAAAAAAGGCGCAGCTCTAAGCAGTGCGCTTCTTTCTTGTCTGTTTAGTTCTGCCAAAGGAAACAGCGTCGTATCCATCAGACGATAACCGCCGTAAGGTCCGTGAACGGCTTCGATGCTGTACCCGGCCGTTTCGAGTTCTTTCTTGAGTTCAATGATGTTGCGGGGATTGGTTTCGAGCATCTGCGCAAGATCAGCCTTTTTGACGAACTTGCGCGTCTTAAGAATCAGAAGCATACGGATCGCTAATGCAGTACGGTTCATCGGATCACCTCGGCTTTCTCTTTGATGATCATCGTGTTGAACCGATAAAAGTCTTCTTCCGTATGCAATAACTCATGAACTCTGCTTAAGCTGAGTTGGGGCAAAGCTTCAAAAATACGAATAATGCACTGGGTATGATGCAAAGTCCCTTCGGTTATATTGCCTTGCATGGTTGATCCGGTGTACATCTGTCGGTAACTGAACCGGAAACTGAACCCGTGTTGGCGGGAAATCAAAATCAGTCCCGGTCGGTTGGGGTCAAAAAGCTCGATGACATCACAATTTACATCCAGGTTGACGATTCTTGCATCGGTGGGTTCCATCGTCGGGCGTACATGATTTAAGCGGGCCATCGAATACTTTAAGCAGGCATGAAACTGCGCGGCTTGGGATGTGTCTTCAAACTCACAGACGATACGGGATATCTCATCATGAGCGATAAAACGGTTTTTCAGGGATTCCTGCTGGCGGATCAGCCAGTCCAGATTCTGCTTTTTAATCCTCGGATCACTGGTCATCTCGTGCAGGATATGGGTAATATTTGTTTGAATCATGGTCATGTGGTTCACCTCTTAAAC
This sequence comes from Erysipelotrichaceae bacterium UBA2227, assembly GCA_002348095.1. Lineage (GTDB taxonomy): Bacteria > Bacillota_I > Bacilli_A > Erysipelotrichales > Erysipelotrichaceae > UBA2227. Next base: position 6,687 of record DDYT01000053.1, read on the forward strand.
CCAGTATATCGTATATTATTACATTATTTATGTAAGATTATCAATCATGTTCACTGTATTTTATTGATTAAGTTGATGAAAATGCGGTTTTTTTACTTGTATTGTCAAATTAATCATGATATTATGAGCGCGTTGTAAATTTTAAGGAGATTCGATGAAAGCTATACTGTCTAACGTAAATCTGATGGACCTCAAAGATGATTTGGCCCAGGAATTCTATTCACATATCGATGATTTGATGAGTCATCCGCTGGTACTGAAAATGGATGATTACTCTCAACATTTAAATACGAGCCGTCTTCAGCACTCGCTCAACGTTGCTTACTATTCGTTTCTTTTTGCCCGCAAACTGAATCTGAATGTTCGGGATGCGGTGCGAGGCGCACTTCTACATGATTTGTTTTTGTATGAGTGGCGTACCGAACAGCCGGTTGAAGGTAACCATGTCTTGGTTCACCCGATTCAGGCGTTACAGAATGCCCATAAAGTGACGGATGTGACCTATGTAATGGAAGATGTCATTGCCAGCCATATGTGGCCGGTCGGCAATGTCAAACCGAAAACATCGGAAGGCTGGCTGATTCAAATGGTCGACAAAATGTGTGCGGTCATGGAAATCGGCGTTCAGTCAACAAAAAAGATCGAGCGTATGAATTTTGCACCGATCCTTCTTGGTTTATTATTTTATATCAACTAGATGCTGCGGCATCTTTTTATTTTCTCAATCAGCTTGAGATTATCAAACAGATGAACAAACGGATGACGGAGGATGGGCATCAGCAGCAACCCGGCAACATCCTTCTTACCCCAGAAGTCAAGCAACCATACCGCATCCTTATGCGGACTGACCGAACCTGTCGATAACAGCCTGTTAATATCCTCTTTTCTGACTTTGACACTCAAATCCGTGTATGTCATATGCTCGAGATACTGGCGTGTTTGCTTCGCAACGGCAATGCGATAGGCTTTGAGTTGATGAAAATAGACTTGTCTGCTCAAATCAATGATCTCATCATCACTCATGGCATTGCCGGTGTCCCGATAACCAGTATTCAGCTTTTCTTGCCAATCATCAAACAACTCCTTACGATGTAGGATCAGAGTGCTGACGATCATATCTTCGATGCGGGTGATATGCCACAGATTCCACACGACGGTCACATCCTGAGGTGTGGGCATGATGGATTGCTGATGATGATCACAGTCGAAATCGAAATATTCATTGTGCGCAAGGGAATGAAGCTGAAGGCATAATTGCTTTGTCTGTGGAAATTCGCTTTCCTTCTTAATGACGGTTCTGAGTTCTTTGATTTGCGGATTGATATCTTTGGCGGTTGAGATCATAGTTTCACCTTCTGATTCCATTATACATCGGTGCATTGTTGTTGAAAACGGTATGTGATACAATTAACTCAGATAAAGCATATCAATCATGTACAAGAATCTTTGCGTGTCAATGTATGACCTGACGCAATGAATGAAGACCCGGTATATCCGGCTTTTTACATTTGTCCCTATGAAACGGAGTGATGATTATGAAGAGGATGGTTTCTGTATTTATATGTATCTTGGCCATCATATTCTCGTTCAACTTATCTGTGCAGGCTGCCAAACCAGCCCCAGTTGCAAATACGGTCATCGTAGAGAAAACCGTGGATAACGAGCCCTCGGACACGACCCAGTTTACGATCACGTTGCTCAAGGACGGGAAAGTTCATGCTCAGGGTCTTGTAACTGTCGGTAATCCTCTGATCTTCTCAAATCTTCCGGATGGAAGATATTCGGTCAGTGAAGCGTCTGTAGAGGATTACACACTTGTTTCCATCAGTCCTTCATCGGTTCGGGCAAGCAAAGGCGGTACCTATACTTTTAAAGTCGTTAATCATAAAGATACGGTCGAACCGCCGCCTCCCCCACCGCCACCCCCAACCGATATCTATTATGTAGCTTTAGGGGATTCGATTGGGACCGGAGCTACTTCCCGGGGAACGACCAGCAGTTATGTCATTGGATTTTATAACTATTTGGTCAATGCCAATCCGGGTGTAACGGTGACGTTGCGCAATCTTTCGACCAACGGCGATGATTCGAGTGATCTGCTTGGAAAGCTTCGGGCAGATACAAACTGTACCGGCGATGTGGCTAAGGCAACGATTCTGACGATGAATATCGGCGGAAACAATGTCTTGCCGGCTGGGGAAAGCAGCTTCTCAAAAATCAATCATACAGTGGCGGAGGAAGGAACGCTTCGGTTTGAGTCAGATTATCCGCTGATCATCGAAGAAATCCGACGGTGCAATCCTACGGTCGAAATCATTACGATGACCCTGTTTAATCCGTATAACTCTGTGAGTATCCGCTATTATGAAGGTGATCCGGTTTTACATCAGGAAGTAGAGTTCTATGCCGGCAGAATCAATGCGAAAATCCGTGAAGTCACGGATACGAAGTATCGCTATGCCGAAGTTCATGATGTCTGGAAAGCCAATTATGCGGATGTCGGTAAAATGGGAAGTGTCACCTACTTCTATCCCAGTGCGTTGTTTAAATTTACCCGCGATCCTCATCCCAACCAGACCGGTCAGAACGTTCTGACGGAGATGATGAAATCAGCCTATCTGAATACGCCGTAAATAAAACAGCCGATGATACAAATGATCACCGGCTGTTTTATTATGCATAAAAAAGGCTCCCGTGAGGGAGCCTGATTACCTGGCAACGCGCTATTTTCACATGGGCAGGCCATGCTATCGTCGCCGCTGAAGTGCTTAACTTCTGTGTTCGGGATGGGAACAGGTGTGACCACTTCGCCATCGTCACCAGAGCGAGCATATTCGCTCAAAACCAAATAACAGAGA
>DDYT01000053.1:9577-11903 GCA_002348095.1 Erysipelotrichaceae bacterium UBA2227
CTACGCTTCCATCTCTGACCTATCAACCTGATCGTCTTTCAGGGGTCTTACTTCTTTCGAATGGGAAATCTCATCTTGGAGTCGGTTTCGCGCTTAGATGCTTTCAGCGCTTATCCGGTCCATACTTAGCTACCCAGCTATGCTCCTGGCGGAACAACTGGTGCACCAGCGGTATGTCCATCCCGGTCCTCTCGTACTAGGGACAGCTCCTCTCAATTCTCCTGCGCCTGCTGGTTGCATGGCAGGTTATCTATCACCAATTATTCGCCGGCAACCTGGCAGTCATAGCCTTAAAGCCTTAGACCCATAGTTTTGCGTCCCTCCCTTTCGGGAGGTTTGCCTTTAACACCCGGTGTGAATATTTAAGCATATTTCGGAATTTTTGTATAGCTTTTTCATTTTCGCCACGATTATTTGGTGTAAACATCGAACCCATGCAAAGACGTGGAATAATTCATCGTCTCCCGAACATACTCCTCGATTTTCTTGGTTTCCTGCCAATTTTCATCGCTATCCGGGCCCTTGATGATAACGGTAACCTTATCTGTCTCAGCCAATTTCTTTATGATTTCTTGTTCAGCTGGGGAACCTGCCCCGACTGTATCATATCTACGACTGAATTTATCCAATGGTATCAGGTAAAAGGCCGCCTGGTAGTTGATAAGGTGCACTGACCTGCCCCTTTCTTCTTCATCGATGATGAATGTATCAATATTACGAATGGATTGCCTTAATTCTGCTGGTATGTTTATGGATTCATAATGCTTCAACTCCGGCGTGTACTGTTTCGTGGGAGAACTCATCTGCTGAACGAAAACACTGACTGCAATTGCAGACAATAAGGTGACGGGCACGATGACTTTGGAACTTTTGAGGTCATTTACATTACTCTGAAATATCATTGATAGTCCCAAAACGGACATGGGCATTCCGAAGATAAGATGTACCGAGTCTGAGATTGGATAAATCATGGCCAGGTTAGCGAAAGCATAGGCCGATACGAGAATTGTCGATTTCTTTTCCGTTGCTTCCTTAGTCGTTACTCCTCTAACAAATGAAGTCAGAACTATTAAAGGGACCAGCAGAGCCAGCAAACTAAAAATAAGATTTTCAGAAAAGATGCTTCCATATGGAGTAGCTGTGCTTCCTGCGAACGTAGTGAGATTGGCTGCCATATCCTTGAACATCCATATGATATTCATATTCAAACCTAAATAACAAATCTCCGCACCTACTGCCAGAGCAAAACCCAACATTTTAAGACCAAGACTTCTAATTAAGTAACCACTTCCCCGGTCCTTATAGAAATACAACAGACACAATGAAGATACCAGTAATGCGGCTGCTCCTATATTCTGTTTGGTTATCAGGGTTACCCCCAACGCAATTCCTATCCAAAACTCGTATAGAACTTGCTTCGATTGTTCGGCATTTATTTTCTTTAACTCCAGCAGAAGAGCCATAGACAGGAAGAGCACGACGAACCAACTGTAATTGTTTTTCGGGTAAAGCAAAAAAGGGCATAGGAAAAAGGCGGTGTAAGCGAGGGACATCAATTCATTTTTCCCAGTTGTTATTAAAATCCTATAAGCGATCAGGCCATTTAAAGCGGCTGCTACACTGGCTACCCACCTCATCACTATAAGCCCGTCCCCAAAAACGCTTAGGAATAAAGCGTTGAGTTGCATGGCAAAGGGGGTTTGCAGTACACCGAAATCCCTATATGGAATCTGGCCATACAAAATGCGCCGTGCATATTGATAGTTCCAAATCTCATCCATATCAGGAATCCCATGGTTCAGGTAATGGGGATTCATTACGATTATTAATAGGGCAAATAACAGCAAGCACGCGGCCCGCGCTATGTATCGATACTCCATCGGACCTTCGCAAAAGTACGTTTTAATGAATGTTCTTTGGAGCATTGGTATTTTTCTCCGTTCTTTGCAGTTGTGTTCGTAACTGCTACCCCGAAATAGACCCATCAAACTTTATGCCCAGTTTCCTCAATATTTCTGGTATCTCTTATCAGTAGATCCTCCAATTTTTGTCCTGCCTCAGTGCAATGATAATCCAGATGTTAGATTAAATAATCCATATATTCGTCTAGATATATGTCTGTACTCTGATAATAAAAATGTATTGCATTGGTATTATCGATGGAATTCCTAATCAAGTCTCTCCTGAGGCAAACCCATGCGTCCTAAGATAATGTGCTGTATTGCTCGCTGTCTACTAATACGATAAATATAGGAGCTAAAGGCGTGTGCACTAAGGTATTGATTCAGAAAAATAAATAATTCCTGGCAACGACCTACTCTCCCAC
>DDYT01000043.1 GCA_002348095.1 Erysipelotrichaceae bacterium UBA2227
TTCGTAATTGCCATCGGGACGATGGTAATGGATTTTGATTTCGACTGAAGAAGCTGCTCGAACAGATTCAGCCGTCGGTAGCGATAAAAACGGGGTCAGCAGCATCAGTAATGCCAGCCCCCAGTGCAACCATTTTTTTCTCATGTTTCACCCTCACTTCACCAAGATTTTACCATGTAAGCGCTTAAGTGACAACATGCTTGCAAATCATTGCTCCCCATCGAGCTCAATGATGGCATCGGCCAGATACGCTGCATCTTGACGGTCATGAGTCACAAGGATGACGGTCGCCCCTTGCTCTTTGAACCACTGCTTCATCAGGATGCGCATCCGCTCTTTAAGCTGCTGATCGAGATTGGAAAACGGCTCATCCAGCAGAAGCAGTTTGGGGTGGTTGGCCAAGGCCCGGGCAATCGCGACCCGCTGTTGCATCCCCCCGGAGCATTCGGAAGGATACTTGTGCGCATCCTCCGTAAGTTCGACCATCTGCAGCAATCGGCGGACGATTTCTTTCTTCCTTTTTACTTCCGATTTTCTGACACCATATTCTATGTTCTTACGGACAGTCATATGCGGGAAAAGTGCATAATCCTGAAACACCAATCCGATTTGGCGCAGATGCGCTTCCGTAAAGGTTTTATGGTCGAACATGATTTTACCGTCTAAAACCATTCTTCCTTTGGCAGGCATCTCAAGCCCGCTGATCAGACGTAGCAATGTGCTTTTCCCGCTGCCGCTACAACCCAGAATCGCCGTAATCGTGCCTTCTTCGATGCCGCATGAAAAGGCGTCGATCAGGCGGGTTTCGTCATATTGAAATGATAAATCATGGATATCAAGATACATCAGTTTTCCTCCTTGGTGATCCAACGGATCACCTGCCAAAGCAATAAAGCGGATATCAGTATGATCAGCAGCGACGGTACGGCGGACTCCACGACACGCTCATCGGCAGCATACTGGTATACCTGTGTTGCCAGGGTATGATAATTGAATGGTCGTAAATTGAGGGTCAGCGGCAGTTCTTTGATGACATCGATAAACACCAGTGCAAACCCGGCAAATATCGAGGGTATCAGCATCGGTATATCCACCCGGACCAAAGATTGAATATAGTTTTTACCAAGCAGCCGGGAAGCATCGTTGAACTTCATCCCGATCTTCCTCATACCGGATTCAATGTTCTGAAAGCCAAGCCCCAAGTAGCGCAGGATCAGACCGAAAACCAGCATCGTCAGAGTCGTGTGCGTGTTGATCGGGATCACGCGTTTGAGGGATATGAAAAAGAAAATCACCAGCATAGCCACGACACTGCCGGGAATCGAATATCCGAGCAACGTGATTTTCCCGCTCAACACCGATAACCAGCTGCGGCTCAGGCGGGTGTAATTGGCGATGATCAAAGCAATCAGAACGATCATTACACTGACCGAAATACTTAAGGTCAGCGTGTTAAACAGCATCTGACCAAACTGATTCCAACGGATATTAAGATAACTCACATTGAACCAAAGAACCAGCTGACCCACTGGGATGATCAGTGCAAACATAATGATCCCAACGAAAAGCGCAATGATCCCGACTTCGCTCCATCCTTTGAGCGGAATCCTTCGCAGCGGCCGGATGCGCACCGATGCACCCATGGACTTGGACTTCCGCATCTGATGCTGTAACAACAGAAAAGCAAGAACGAAAAGCATTAGGATCGCCGATAATCGAAGTGCAGAATCAAAATCACCCAATGTGATCCAGCTTCGGTAAATCGCCGTAGAAAAGGCTGGGATCCCTAAGTACATCACAACACCGAAATCACTGAGGATTTCCAATGCTATTAGGGTAAATCCGGCAAATATGGCCGGTGCAGATATGGGCAAGGCAATGGACATCGCCATTTGCAGCGGCCCTTTTTGTAGGGTACGGGCTGTTTCGAGCACATTACCCAGATATTTCTGCATGAACCCCTTGGCCGTAATGTACACATACGGATACAGCGTAATCGTAAACACAAATACCGCCATCTGCATCGAAGAATATGAGAACAGGGACGAATCGACCCGGATGAAGCCTAAACTTCGCAAAACCGTCTGAATCAATCCGGTATACCCCAGCATGTGGCTGTATATATAGGATGCGATATACGGCGGAATGGCTAAGGGCAAATACAGTAAGAAACTGAAAATCTTTCTTCCTTTAAACTCATAAACCGTAATGATGTAGGCAGCAGCAAATCCGATGAGCGATGCACAAAAACTGCTGATGACGACCAGCAGGACGGTTTGAGTGATCACATCCCGTAATACATAGCGTGTGATATGATCCCACAGTTCGGACGGTGCGGCAAAAAGCTGCACGAAAGCTTCTGCAAACACAAAGAGGATAAGCAGTATCCATATCATACTGCTTATCCCGAAGAAAGATTTCCATCGTTTCATTACTGCCACTTGACCTGATCAAAGATCTTTACGGCTTCAATAATGTACGCACCTAACTGCTCATAATCGATGACTTCCGCTTCAAATGATCCCCAAGAGCGAATCAGTTCTGAAGGTTCAATATCATTTCTTGCCGGGAATTCCCCGTTTTTCTGTGTGTAAATGGTTTGTTGCTGCTTGTCCAGCAAATATTCAATCAGCAACTGTGCTTCCGATGCATTTTTTGCACCTTTGACGATGGCGGCCCAGCTTATATTTACATGGGTGTTTTTCGGGTAGACGACACCCAACCGATTGGCAACATCTACTTCCTGTGCATCCGAAGAACTCGCCATCGTACCGATGTAATACGTATTCATGATCGCAAAATCACCGATACCCGCTACTGCCGCTTTGGCCTGATCCCGGTCATTACCGGTCGGAATTCTCGCAAAATTGTTAACGACACCTTGAGCCCATTGTGTTGCATTGGCAATTCCTTCGCGTTGAATCATGGCAGCCAACAGTGCCACATTGTATGAGGATGCCGAACTGCGAGCCAACAGCTTTCCGCTGAATCGTGCCTCAGTCAAATCCAAATAATCATCGATCTGCGGATCAGTGATGCGCGTCTTGTCATAAACGATCACTCGTGCTCTGCGTGTGATGGTTACCCAGTTTTCTCCATAAAACTGATTATCCATCCAGGTTGAAAAGGATGAAGTGTTCAGCGGTTGGATCAGATCGTTCTTTTGGGCAAAATAGATATGTTCCCCTCCGACGGTCAGAAACACATCCGCGACACTGTCCGCTTTTTCGCGGTTGATCCGCTCCAGCAGTTCATCCGCCTTACCTTCGATCAGATTTACTTTGATCCCGGTTTTTGCTTCAAATTCAACCAGCATATCTTTATCCACATCATAATTACGCGCGGAATATACATTGACCTGACGGGTCGGTTGTGCCTGTGAGCTGCAGCCGGCCAGTACGGCCAATAGGATTGCTACAAATATTATGAGTCTTCTCATTGTTTCCTCTTTTCTGTGCGATTTTCATCGCAAAAAAAGTTTACCAAAGCTAACTTTTATTGTCAATCAAAACATCAAAAATTCGTGAAAGTTTTCTCTATTGATAAATATTACTATTATTTATAAAAAAAGGCCCGTTTGGGCCTACAGCAGTTCGATGTTTGTCAAATCGTATCCGGCATCATCAATGGCGGTAAACAGCAGCTGGACATCGAATGATTCTTCGGTTTCAACCAACGCGCTTTTTGACCCCAAATTTACTTTAACACTTTTTACCCCGGCCAACTCCGACAATCCGTTTTCAACCCGTTTGACACAGTGATTACAGCTCATTCCCTCGATCGTTAATTTTCTCAGCATGATTTTCCTCTTTCTATTTCATCATTTTCTTAACGGTTTTCAATACTTCCTCAACAACTTCGCCATCGCCCTCTTTAATCTGATCGACGACACAGTTTCGGATATGACTTTCCAGTAACACGACTTCCACCGAGGCTAAAGCCGACCGTATGGCCTCGATCTGATTGATGATGTCATCGCAATACGTTTCGTTTTCGATCATCTTCCGTACACCCTTCAGTTGCCCTTCGATTCGGCTGACTCGGGCAAGGACGGATTTCTGGGCTATCACGGAAGGTTCGGTTGGATGTTTCATGGGATCATCTCCTTTGTCCCTATTGTAATATACCCCGAGGGGGTATGTAAATATGTTTGCTCAAAGAAAAAATCCTTTTCAGGATTATTTCAATGTTCCGACAATTTTAAGTCCGTTGAGAACTGATGTCCCATGCGGGGATTTGCTGATAAACTCTGTTGCATCGATCCCGGCAACGACTGCACCCTGATGGCTTCCGCCCCGCCATGCAGGCACATCGGTTACATCGTACACTTTTCCATTGACTGCCACATAGGCCGGATTGCCGTCTTTACCGTTGTACTGGGCCAACTCTTCCAATGTAAACTCGCGCAGTTCTTCTTGGTTGTTGTTATTATTGTTATTGTTGTTGTTATTATTGTTTGAGTTTGAACTCGCACAACCAGCCATCAGTAAACCGAACAGAACGAAAGAAATCATGATCAAACGTGTTTTTTTCATAACCGTTCCTCCTTTTCAATAAAATATCACATGCAATTTAATATTACAAAACATATACCCACAAATCGTATCATTTCAAATAAAAAGCACGCAGAACGTCTGCGTGCAAAGTCTCTATCTGAATACCGCACATATACCGGTGGTGGTCGGCATCATATTTGAATCAATGATGAAAACCTGCCCTTTGTTTTTCAGTACGATTTTTGCTATTTCATCAAAAACATCCGTATCATGATCGGCACTGTTTTTAACGATATCCAATGTTGTCCAATCGATCAGTGCCAAGTAACGCTTATCATAGTCAATCAGTAGCTGGTCGATTTGACCCGATATGGCGGCCTGGACAACTTCATCAATCAAATCCGACGCTCTGTTATCATGTAACGCTTTGGTCCCTTTTTCAACCAACATCTGAAGTCGGCGCCTCTTTTCCGGTTGAAGCACTTCACGAACATGCTCATACAGTTGCTGTACAGAAATGGATTCCGGTGACAGAGCAATGCCTACAGGATTTAAAAACGGATTGTTGCTGATTTTTCGAAACACGGTCTGATTTTTACTGACGGAGGTTAAGATAACGGGAATCGGTCTTCTCTTCGAACATTCTTCAAGCACCGTCTTATCGACATAGCGGAAAAACTTCTCGGTATCCAAATCCACTTCTTCTTTCTTTCCGCCCTGACCATAGAACAACCCTGAGGAAGAACGGGTTCCGGTCGAGCCGAAACCGACATACGCATCGGTTTTCTGATCCCCTAACACTTCCTTAAGCGTTGTTTTGATTTTTTCGGAAAACTCCACTTTCCTGATTGATGAAAAATCACACTCATACACACTGAAATTATCCTTGGTCAATGCCAAAACGTATGCTTCGATCGGATTTTGAAAAGCTGCGATGATCGGTCGTACGACGATCTTGTCATTGACAAACACCTGGTTTTCGACCGGTTGATTTAATCGAAAAACGATGCACTCTTCTTTATTTACAAATACGGCAATACCTTGGGTAGCATAAAGCCAGAAATCCAGATCACTGATGATTGTTTCCAGCGGTATGCTGAACTTATCAATGATCCGTTTCCCATAACGCTGTTGTATCAGTTCCAATGCTTCTTTCACCAAATTCTTAAATGTTATGATATTTCCTTTATCTAGGGGATGAACCTGGGTCGTCTGATAAAGACTGATGAACGGTCCCTCTTTGTTTAAAGGTAAATCTGCAGGAAAATTCTTTGCGATTTTAAATGACATCAAAAATTTCTCCTTTCAAAGATCAAATGTCTTTATAATCATTTCATAATTCGTTTCTTCTATACTTATATTCTACCATTTTTAAACACTCATTGCACTTTCTATTGTTTTTTGCCAAGATGAAAGTGCTTACACACACCTTTTAATACCTGGTTAATTATGGTAAAATCAAACCATCAAGAAAGGCATTTTTTACGTTATGCGCATTAAAAACCACCCGATTTTAACATTTCCCGTTCAAGAAGAAATCGAATTTACATTTGAAGGCAAACCGGTAAAAGGGCTCAAAGGCGATACGATCGCATCCGCTTTAAGCGCTTTGGGCATCATGACGTTGGGACATAGCATTAAACGAAATCGCCCTCGCGGTTTTTATTGTGCGATCGGCAATTGTGCTTCGTGCAACATGATCGTCAACGGCATATCCAATGTCCGCACCTGCATCACCCCACTGCAGGCGAATATGGATGTCCGTATACAAAAGGATAAAGGAGTCATTCAATGATCAAAAAAGAATGCATCATCGTCGGTGGCGGACCGGCCGGATTATGTGCCGCTGCCATGGCATTGGCCAGCGGTTGTGAAGTCTTGCTGATCGATCGGAGCCCTAAACTGGGCGGACAGCTGATGAAACAGACCCATAAGTTTTTCGGTTCAAAGAATCAGTATGCCAAATGGCGCGGTTTTGATATCGCCGAAAAACTGGTCAGCGATATCATCGGTCATCCCAAACTTACCGTATTGCTCAACAGTACCGTTGTCGGACTGTACAGGGATCAGGTCATCACCGTTTTGTGCGATGAGAAGTATTCCCGTTATCAGGCGGATGCCCTGCTGATTGCGACCGGGGCCAGCGAGAAGTTTCTGGCTTTTGAAAACAATGATCTGCCCGGGGTATACGGAGCCGGTGCTATTCAGACACTGATGAATATGTATGGGGTATTACCGGGAAAAAATGTGGTCATGGTCGGCAGCGGAAACATCGGTCTGATCGTATCCTATCAGCTCATTCAGGCCGGTGCTTTTGTTTCAACGATCGTCGAAGCCGCTAAAATCATCGGAGGGTACAAGGTGCATGCCTCCAAACTGGTTCGATTAGGGACCAAGATCCTTCCCTCAACGACCATCAAACGGGCCATCGGAACCGATCATGTGGAAGCCGTCGAAATCATTTCACTGGATGAAAACTATAAGGAAGTCGCCGGCTCGTCCCGAATCATTCCGTGTGATGCCGTCTGTGTATCCGTGGGTCTTTCGCCGATGCACCATTTGTTATCAATGATCGGTGCTTCGACCAAATATATTCCTGAACTCGGCGGGTTTGTCCCGTTGGTCAACGACCGTTTTCAGACCTCACTGCCAGCGATTTTTGCGGTCGGCGACTGTGTCGGTATTGAAGAAGCCAGTGCAGCCATGATGGAAGGCTATCTGGGCGGTCTCTATCTGAGTGAATATCTCAGCAAATCCCATCCCGATCATGCCAAATTGGTCAGTCAATATGAAAAGGAGCTCTTTCTGTTACGAGACGGTCCTTTTGGCCAGAAAACAAAGGCCGGCTTAAAGAAAATGGAGGATGCCAAGAAAAATGCTGAATAAAGACGGTGTAGCAGGATCCGAGCAAATCGCTTCCGTTTTTCCCGACAGAGAAACCCTGATCAAACCTAAAGCCATACTTGAGTGCTTTGAAGAGATCCCCTGCAATCCCTGCAGTACCAGCTGTCCGGTCAATGCGATTGAAATCGGCGAAAATATCAATGACAAACCTCATCTTCACGTCGATGTATGTACCGGCTGCGGAATATGCATTTTCAGTTGTCCCGGACTGGCGATCATGGTCGCACAGATCCGTGGCGATCAGGCGGTATTTAGAGTGCCGTATGAAATGCTTCCCTTGCCGGTCAAAGGTGATATTTGGTATGGGATCGATCGAAGCGGTGAAGTGTTGTGTGATGCATTGATTGAAAACGTATCCTTTACCAAACGGCAGGACAAAACAGCGATTTTGACAGTGTCGGTCGATGCGAGTTATTTGCACACATTTTCGACCGTGCGGGTGAAAGAACATGAATAAAAACGACATTATCATTTGCCGGTGCGAAGATGTCACCTTACAGCAAATTCATGATTACTTAGATCAGGGTCATACGAATTTTGAGGATTTAAAACGTCTGCTACGGGTAGGCATGGGTCCCTGTCAAGCCAATACCTGCGGACACCTGATCCAAAAGGAAATCGCAAACTATCTGAACATTAAAGTTGAGGATGTACCCGTTCATAAGGTCCGTCCGATGATTTTAGGTGTTCCGCTGCGATCCATTGCGGAGGGCAACGATGAAGAATGTTAACTGTCTGATCATAGGCGCCGGGATTTCCGGTGTCAGTATCGCATACAATCTCGCCGTCAAAGGCATGAAAAATATTCATGTCGTTGACAAAGGATACTTCACCCATGGTGCGACCGGTCGGTGCGGTGCCGGAGTACGTCAGCAATGGAATACCGAAACCAACTGCATCCTGGCGAAGAAAAGCATCGAGTTCTTTGAGCATGCCAAGGAAATCCTTCAGTATCCCGGCAATCTGGAGTTTAAGCAGGAAGGATATCTGATCCTGGCAACCAGTACGCAAGAGCATGAGCAGTTTATAAAAAACGTTCAGTTACAGAATTCCCTGGGTATCCCTTCTTCTTTGCTTAATAAGGAAGAAGCGTTAAAGATTGTGCCGCATCTGAACACAGACGCCTTTGTCAGTGCGGCTTTCTGTCCGACCGACGGTCATTTGAATCCTTTTAAAATGACTGAAGCCTATATGCTGGCAGCAAAGCGATTGGGAGTTACCTTCTCCTTTTTTGAAGAAGTGTTGAAAATCAACCGTGACGGACAAGTGATCGATTCCGTCGAAACCGACAAAGAAACCTATGTGGCTCAAATCGTCGTCAATGCGGCCGGCGGCTATGCTGCCGAAATCGGTGAGCTGGCTGGCGTACATATTCCGGTTTATTCCGAAAATCACGAAATCCTGGCGACTGAACCGGTGGAGAAACTGCAAGGTCCGATGGTGATGTCGTTTTCCAAAAATATCTACTGCCAGCAAGTTCCCCACGGGGCATTTCTGATGGGCAGAAGCAATCCCGGACAGCCGCATGACCATGACATTGAATCTTCGTGGCAGTTTTTGGATGAAATGGCAAAAACCGCCGTTGAAATCCTGCCGATTTTGGGAAAGCTGCGGGTAGTCCGACAATGGGGCGGATCCTACAACATGTCCCCTGACCGGCAACCTATCATCAGCGCCACGGATGAATTGCAGGGATTTTATATCGCATGCGGATTCAGCGGTCACGGATTTATGTTTGCACCGATGACCGGACTTTTACTCAGTGAAATCATCTTGAAAGAAACACCGACACTGCCGGTTGAGGGCTTGTCGTTAGAACGTTTCAAGCACCCACGCGACTTTACCGTCGAGCAGTCTGTCGTATAAAGGAGGAAACATTATGGCAACGACTCAGTATAAAACCGAACCGTTTACAGATTTTACCTTAGCTGAAAACATTAGAAAGTATGAAGACGGCTTGAGCCTGGTCGAAAGTTATCTGGGCATGGACTATGATTTGATCATTGGCGGAAAGCGCGTCACCTCTTCAAAGAAGATGTCATCCTATAACCCGGCAGATCACAATGAAATCATCGGACACATCTCGCAGGCAACGATCGAACATGCCGATATGGCAATGGAAGCTGCGTTGAAGAGTTTTGAGAAATGGAAAAACGTCCCGGCCCAGGTGCGGGCAGATGTTTTATTTAAAGCCGCGGCGATCATCCGTCGTCGTAAGTTTGAGTTTAATGCCCTTTTAACAAAAGAGGCCGGAAAACCATGGGCAGAAGCCGATGGGGATACAGCGGAAGCTATTGACTTTCTGGAGTATTACGGACGTCAGATGTTGGCAATTGACCGGATTGATGACGTCGTATTGAGCCGTCGTAACATCGAGCGCAATGAATACCGGTATATCCCGTTGGGCGTCGGTGCGATCATCGCCCCCTGGAACTTCCCGTTAGCGATTTTAGCCGGGATGAGCAGTGCCGCTGTGGTTGCCGGTAATACGATTATCCTGAAACCGGCGAGCACGACCCAGGTCATTGCCTATAAGTTTGTGGAAGTGATGGAAGAAGCCGGCTTACCGGCCGGAGTCATCAACTTTGTTCCGGGTAGCGGTAAAGAAGTCGGAAATTACATCGTCAATCACCCCAAGACCCGTTTCATTTCTTTTACCGGTTCAAAAGCAGTCGGTATCGATATATACGAAAAAGCCGCCAAAGTTCAGCCGGGTCAGATATGGCTCAAACGTGTGATTGCGGAAATGGGCGGTAAGGATGCCATCATCGTCGATAAAGAAGCAGACCTGGACCTGGCTGCCAACGCGATCGTCCAATCGGCCTTCGGATTCAGCGGACAAAAGTGCAGTGCCTGTTCCCGTGCCATCATCGTCGAAGAAGTGTACGATGAAATCGTAGAAAAGGTTGCCACTTTAACGAAGAAGTTAATCGTTGGAAACCCCCGGGAGAAGAGTATCTTTGTCGGTCCGGTCAATGATAAAAATGCTTTTGAAAAGATCACTTCGTATTTTGAGGTCGGAGAACAAGAAGGACGCTGTGTTGCCGGAGGGAAATCCGATGGTTCCAAAGGCTGGTTTATCGAGCCGACGGTTTATGTCGATGTTGCTGCCGATTCCCGTCTGATGCAGGAAGAGATTTTCGGACCGATTCTTGCAGTATGCAAGGTAAAAGATTTTGATGAGGCGCTGGCTGTCGCCAACAATACCGAATACGGACTTACCGGAGCCGTCATTTCCAACAATCGTATGAATCTGGAAAAAGCACGCAATGAATTCCATGTCGGAAATCTGTATTTCAACCGCAAATGTACCGGTGCCATCGTCGGTTATCAGCCGTTTGGCGGATTCAATATGAGCGGTACCGACTCAAAAGCGGGCGGTCCGGATTATCTGATTTTGCATATGCAGGGCAAAACCATTTCTGAAGCTTTCTAAAATGCACGGCTCGTGCATTTTTTCTTTGCATTGAAGCCGCTTTATTGTATACTGAGTCATGAAAACGAGGACTGTATGCAACGACTTAACAACTACATTAGCAGCTGCGGACTATGTTCGCGTCGGGATGCCGACCAATGGATCATCGATGGCCGTGTGCACGTAAACGGCACTTTGGCAGTGGTCGGAATGAAAGTTGACGATGCGGATTCCGTGACGGTGGATGGAAATGAAATCAAACCTAAAAAGCAGCATGTGACGTTGCTTTACTATAAGCCCATCGGTATTACCTGTACCAGCGAACCGGATGTCAAAGGCAATATCATCGAGACCATCAACTATCCCGAACGCATATTCCCAATCGGCCGTTTGGATAAGGACAGCGAAGGTCTGATTTTACTGACAAGTGACGGATCGATCGTCAATGAAATTTTACGAGTGGAAAATGCTCATGAAAAGGAATATGTCGTGCATCTCTCATCGTCCATAAAGCCCGATTTTAAGCGGAAAATGGAATCCGGCGTCGAAATATATAATCCGGTGAGAAGCGAGATGACGAAAACGTTGCCCTGCCGGGTTACGATCATCAGCGATACTGCATTTTCAATCATTCTAAATCAAGGCTTGAATCGACAGATCCGAAGGATGTGTTCCGCATTGGGCTATCATGTCGTCCGACTTAAACGCATCCGCATCATGAATCTGCGCATCGGCAATCTCAGCAAGGGGCAATGGCGAAAACTGAGTGAGAGTGAAATGTCGGATTTACTGAATGCTTTGAAAAAATAAATGAGTAAGAGACTCAATTTCGATTGGGTTTTTTCATTTTTCTCTGTTTTTTTTCCGTTGAAGTGATACGATATGAGTACAGGAGGTGTTGATATGAGAATCATTTCTGATACAACGTGTCATTTATCATTGAATGAAGCCAAAAAAGCGAATGTCCGGTTGGTCGGCAATCAAGTCGTGGTTGGCGAAAAAACCTACAAAGATTACCTTGACATCGATTCGCAACAATTTATGGAAATCATCAAAGAGCATCATCCGACGACATCGCAGCCTTCTTTCGGCGACATTCAGGCCGCATATGAAGAGGAGAAAAATGTCAATACCCTGCACATCACGACCGGCCGCGGATTAAGTTCGGCTTACGATACAGCTTGCGGTGTTAAAAAAAGCATCGATGCAGATTATGTTACGGTCTTTGAGTCACAATCGGTTGCAGGTGTCAATCGCTATCTGACCCAGTTGGCCGTACGACTTGCTAAACATCATGACATTCAAACGGTCATCGATCGGTTGAATGCCTGTCTGAAAGAGACCCAATCGTATGTGATTCCGGTCAACTTCGAGTTTTTGAAACGATCGGGCAGACTGACTCCGGCTGCAGCGATCCTTGGCAGCTTTTTGGGACTGAAACCCATCATGGCGCAGTCGGCTGACCGTCAGCGAATCGAAAGATTCGGAGTCGGTCGGACGTGGCATGCGGCGATCAAAACGGTTGTCGATGATATGATCAAGCGGGGCGCCGATGCCAAACACCGCATCTATGTTGCTCATGCTTTCAATATCGAAAGTCTGAATATTGCGATCGAACACATCAAAGAACGGATCGCAAATGCCGATATAGAGACCCTGTTGCTTGCACCGGCAATGATCACCCACGGAGGACCCGGGGCATTGGTCATTCAGTTTATCCGGAGGGACGATAACGAATAAAGACGAATGTTCTCCGTCTTTTATGTTGGAAGGATAATGGCAAACTCGCAAACATCATTGCCGTTGAGTACCGTCTCAAGGATCTCGACTTCAAGTTTCTGCTTGTATATCAGTTCAAAAGGCCTTTTGACAAACCCGGCACTGCACGAACACCAAGAAGGCGAAACCAATGGAATTCCGTTGTTAGACCTGATTGACTCTCTGGCCCAGGGGCAGTGACAATAGTAATACCGTTTGTCTTCTTCGTTTTGAGCATGCAGCCATGAATCGGTGTTATACGGGATTTTTACGATGTGAAGTTTTCCGTTTTTGATGATTCCCCGGCTGATCAGCGGATTGTTTTGCAAAAACAAGTAAACAGAATTCGTAATGGGTTGACCGAAATACAGCTGACCGCTTTGATTTAGATTTCTCATTTCTTCAAGAAATATCCGCTCTCTTTTATCGAGATACTCCTCGATATCCGAACACTGATCAAACAGTTCGATCTGTTTTGAGTACATTGCATCGGGTAAATCACGCAAACATTGCAGCAAGATGGGTTCCCAGCGGTCTGCTGCGACATCATCTTTCAGCCGTTGCATTACGATTCCCATTTTTTGGGCTTTTTTCCGGTTGTCCGTCCCCCAGGTCGGAAGTTCGATCCCTTCAAATATGTGTTGGGTCAGATCCTGCCCCAAATGCTCTTGGAGGGCATTGTAAAGATTTCCCATCACTTCACCGCCGTCAAGCAAGGATAACATGACGGTATACAGCGGTATTTGCTGGTGATGACGACCGTAACGGGCAAGTGCTATGAGCCGGTCGAGATCATCTTGCTTATTCTCAATAAGATGATCAAGATACCCTTCGATTTCCCGCTGACTCAGCAAGAATAAATCAAGATCATGATGCTGAAGATAACTTTCAAATTCTGAGATCACCTTGATGGAATACCTGATTGAATTTTCGCCACAACCGATTTTCCGTAAATATTCAGTAAATGGATGATCCAACATAATGCCTCCTTCGTTAAATATCACTTTCTGAGTTTCAGTGTTATATTGCGATTGTATGCCACTTGCATAAACAGTTCTTTAATTTTTTTACTATCCGCCAAACATGATAACTGCCCTTCGATACGATACAGATCGTCAAGTTCGAGATTATTGACCGCCGTGCAGAAAAAACTCAGACTTCGACCGTCATTATATTCATCCAATACATTTCTCAGTATCCGGCTCTTTTCTGCCAACATCATCAGATATCCCTCAAGATCAGTACGTGCATACTCCATATTTTTCTTGCGGTGAAGATAGCTCACAAAAGAATCCTTGTTGTCTGATTCCGGATATTTTGCACAGGGATACTGCGAACACTCGAGACAAAAAGTCACATTCTCCTTTTTCTTATTGCATGACATGATTGAACAGCTCGGATGCTTTTCTGAAAAATCTGGACCGCCACAGCCCGGACATCGCGAGGGCGAAGTCGAGTTAAAGCGCGGACACAACGAACAGTTCAGTCCGCACAATGAAAACTGAGGGTATGACCTTGGTTCCATCGATATTCCTTCCTTTGTTGAGATACCTTATCTGATTCTATTATAGTATAGTTTCATTAGTTTGAAACTCATTTTTCAGTTACGCAGTTCGTGAATCACGGGAAATCTTGAACGGTCCGTTGTTGCATGGTAGAATGATTTCAATATTGCTGAGGGTTTTCTATGAACATTACCATCGAACATGCTTATGATCACCTTGATATCATCCGTACACTGTTTACGGAGTATGCGGCCGGGCTGAACATTGATTTGCAGTTTCAGGATTTTAAGCGCGAACTTGACCGCTTGCCGGATAAATATGCCCTCCCCGATGGCCGGCTGTACATCGCTACCGTTGATGGGATGATTGCCGGTTGTGTCGCTTTACGCCGATTTGACAAGACCCGCTGTGAACTGAAACGTTTGTATGTTAGAGAACCTTTCCGCCATCAGGGGATCGGCCGGGATCTGTCTTTAAAGGTGATCGGCGATGCCAAAGAAATCGGATACGGGCAGATCCTTTTGGATACGCTTTCCTCGATGGAAAGTGCCATGAATCTGTATCAAAGCCTCGGGTTTCGGCAGATTGAGGCTTATTATCATAATCCGATCGAAAATGCGGTATATTTCTGTCTGGATCTGAACTAATCGCTTACTTCAACGAATGATTTGTGTTATATTTAATGTTAGTTTTTATAAACAGGGGTACTTTTATGTTAATCATTAAAAAATTATGTTTTACAGGATTCTTCATCATCATTGCCGCAACCGGTGTCGCTTTGGGGTTAAAAGCAGCGGTCGGTGTCGGTGCATGGGATGCATTCAGTCAGGCAACTTCGATGGTGACCGGAATCAAAGTCGGGACTTTTTCCATGATGATGAACCTCAGCTGTATCGTGGTTCAGCTGGTGATTCTGAAAAAGGATTTCAAACCGCTTGCATTTCTTCAGATTTTCATGGCTGTGTTGCTTGGGGTCTTTGTAAATCTGGTATATTACGATATCCTGGGAAGTATAACAATCAGCGGTTATTTCGTTAACCTGTTGATTTATGTCGGTTCTTTGCTTGTCATCATCGCTGCGGTCGCTTTGATCATGTCGATCGATTTTCTCAGTTTCCCGCTGGAAGCTGCCTGTGTGGCGATTGCTTCAAAAACCCGGTTCAAATTCGGGACCATCCGTCAGTGGGTCGATATCTTTGCGATCATCGGTGCCGTTACGATTGCTTTTCTTTTTCAAAATCCGATCCCTGTTCGGGAAGGCACGGTCATCGGAATGCTGATGTTTGGTCCGTTGATTGCCAGGTTTATTCCGATGTTTCAGCCTCTTGTCAAAAAGTGGGGATTGACCGAATAACGAAGACCGTCGCCGGTCTTTTTGTTTCTTATAAAAATTCCTTTCAATATACCGTGCATTATATTTTGTGATATGATAAAAACACGGATTGTTTAACTTTTACAATGGAGGATATCGGACTATGAGTCATGTGGATGTCATCGTTGTTGGCAGCGGAATCGCCGGTTTAACATCAGCCGCATACTTATGTAAGGAGCGGCTGAACGTGTTACTGCTTGAAAAAGAAGCGGAAGTCGGCGGATTGCTGGGTTCTTTTACTGTTGACGGTCATGTATTGGATAAAGGGGCCCGGAGCATCATTGATTCCGGGATCGTTACCCCCATGCTCAAACAGTTGGGATTGCATATCGATTTCATTGAGAATCCGATCCGGATCACCATCGGAAAGGAAACTCTGGTTTTGAATGATAAGTCAGACATTGCCCGTTATGGCGATATGTTAAAGCGTCTGTATCCGCAAAATAAAGCGGAAATCGATGCGATCATTGCGGACATCTACTATGTCATGAAAGCAATGGATGTCCTTTACGGTATCGAAAATCCGATGTTCTTACCAAAACCCTATAACTTGAAATATATTATCCAGACTTTGCTTCCTTGGTTTTTCAGATTTTCACTTAACATGGGTAAAGCCATGAAACTGTCCGATCCGATCAATAACTTCTTACGGACCAAAACCCGTAACGAATCTCTGATTCAAATCATCACACAGCATTTCTTCTCGATGACCCCGACTTTTTTTGCGCTCTCCTATTTCACCCTTTACTTGCAGTATCATTATCCCAAGGGTTCAACCCAAACATTGGTCGATGCATTAGAAAAACTGATAACTTCCACCGGCGGTGAGATCAAGACATCGAGCGAAGTCACCGATATCGATATTGAAAAGAAAATGCTCATAACGAAAGCCGGAGATGTTTATACGTATGATCAGATGATTTGGGCGGCCGATACAAACGGATTGTTTCGCCGGATCGATATTGATAAAATTTCATCGATGGCTTTACGGTCAAAAGTCAAGCAGGCCAAAATGAAGATTGAAGGTAAAAAAGGTGCTGATTCCGTCTTGACCTTATACATCCTGACGGATTTACCACCCTTTCATTTTCAAGAGATCAGCGGACCTCACTGTTTCTATACTCCTGACAAAGAAGGGTTGGCGTCAATCTCACTTGACGAACTTCGGGAAAACGGCATTTTTACAAATGATCCCGGCGAACTGTATGCGTGGATAACCCGTTTTGTCAGATTCAATACCCTGGAAATCTCGATTCCAACATTAAGGGATCCTTCCCTCTCCCCCGCAGGTCAAACCGGATTGATCGTCTCCCTGTTGTTTGATTATGGTTTAATCAAGCATATTGAACAGATCGGTCTCTATGAAGATTTCAAGAAAATCATGACGGATTTACTGATCAATGAACTGACTTTCGATTATATCGAAGCTTTGGACAAACATGTTCTTAAAACGATCATATCGACACCGCTGTCGATCGAACGCAGAACCTTCAATACGGAAGGATCGTTGACCGGTTGGTCATTTGGTAATCAGCTCTTCCCTGCTGAATATCGCATGATCAATGTCAAAAAGGCTGTCATGACGGACATTGATTCGATCAAACAAGCCGGTCAGTGGACATTTAACCCGGCTGGTGTTCCGGTTTCGATATTGACCGGAAAACTGGCTGCAGATGCAGTGATCAAAGATTTGAAGAAGCGTAATGGAAACAAGAAAGGCGGAACAGCATTTGGAAGCAATTGAAAAAGACCGTGAATCAATAACAGAAAAAATCGAAGAACTCAACGTAGATTCCGTCATAAGGTTGTGGTCAAAGACATATAATAAGGAAGGCAAACCGGACTGGTCTCATATTTTCCCTTATTACAGTAAGGACATCATATTTCAGGACTCCATCCAACGCATCGAAGGTTTTGAGAAGTTTGAGGCGATGTGCAACCGACTGACTAAACGCTGCGAATCTTTGGTCATGGAGCTTTCCAATGTCATGAAACACGAAAATATCATTTCGATGGAATGGAAAATGACGATGTCATTTAAGAAGACCCCCAGCACTCCGGTTTACGGTTGTACCCGACTGACACTGAATGATGAAGGGCTGATCATTGAACAACGTGATTATTATGACCTTTGGGGAGACATCTTTAACGGTATTCCCCGATTTAAGAAAATATATCGCAAGTTTATGTTTAAACACTTCGGATAAGGAACTGATATGAAAAAACGAAAAATGCCCGATGAATTGATGTTTCTTACAAATTCTAAAGCCACACAAAAAAGCAGTGAAGCAATGATGGCAGGTAAAACCGTCGTGATCACAGGCGCGACATCCGGCGTCGGTCTTGAGGCGGTCAAACGGTTGGCGAAAGGTCAGGCGTCCATTGTCATGGTGGCAAGAAACGCATCCAAAGCCGAAGAAGTCAAACGACTGGTCCAATTATCTCATCCCGTACCCATCGATATCGTGATTGCTGATTTCAGCCGCAGTGACCAGGTGCGGTCAGCTGCCAAGCAAATCTTGTCCAAATATCCGAAGATCGATGTTCTGATCAACTGTGCAGGTTTACATTCCACCAAAGCCACATACACACCGGAAGGTTTTGAGACGGTCTTCTTTGTCAATCATCTGGCGTCCTTTCTTTTTACACAGTTACTGCTTGAACGGATGATTCAGAGTGCTCCTTGTCGTATACTGCATATAAACTCCGAGGGGCATCGTTTTAACGGATTGGACATTACGGACATCCATTGGAAAAAGCGTCACTACACCGGTTTGCGGGGCTATGGGGCTTCAAAAACAGCCCAGTTACTGACAATGTGGGAACTGACCGATCAACTCGATAATACCGGCGTAACGATCAATGCCATGCATCCGGGCGATGTCAAAACAGCTATCGGAAGCAACAACGGCTGGTTATATCGGACTTTTTCAAAACTGGTTATCCAGCCCATGTTAAAAGATCCCAAAATCTCCGGGGAAGCGATTTACTACCTGGTTGCTGATCCTCAGATGGAACATGTCAGCGGGAAGTTCTTTCATCTGACGGTTGAGGAGAAACCGGCAAAGCATGCCTGTGACCGTGTTTTAGGCAAAGAGATTTATGATCTGAGTATGCAACTGATCGGACTAAAGGCCAGGTAAGGCTCAAATTAACTGAATCTGTCAGAAATTTTCATTTCATCATCAGATGACAGACAAAAAAGGGAAAACACAAAAAAACTCACGAAATTCGTGAGTTGATTTTTTTACTGGCGGAGGACATGAGATTCGAACTCACGGAAGCTTGCACTTCGCCACCTTTCCAAGATGGTGCCTTAAACCGCTCGGCCAATCCTCCAGCGCAAGTACTATTATAACAAAATTCTGTGATTTGTCTACCATGTTTAACGCCAACATCCCATTGTGCAGCAGCGCATATATTTCTGCGGTTTTTTTGTTTTTTACATTGACTAATCACGCAATCTTGGTTAAAATAATAAAGCAATGCCCGAGTGGTGAAATTGGTAGACGCAGTGGACTCAAAATCCACCGATAGTGATATCGTGACGGTTCGAGTCCGTCCTCGGGCACCATTCTTATGATGTACATCTCAATGTTTCAGGTAAGTGCTTAAGTGCACTTTTTTGATATTCGAACAAAAGTTCGTACTACGCATTCAAATGTTCAAACGTTACCTGTCATACCAAACTTTTCATGAAAACCCGGCAGCAAATATCAGTATATCGATTTTAATCCTGTACCGGCATCACATAAATGATATGAAAATCAAATGTGAATCGGTAGCCCAAGGGCAAGATCAGCAACATCCATGATAACCTCAGACATGGTGGGATGAGCATGAATCGTTGAAGAAATATCTTTCACATTCATTCTTGCTTCGATGGCAAGAGTCAGCTCTGCGATCATGCCGCCAGCTCCAACTCCGGCCACTTGACCTCCTAAAATAAGTCCTGTATTTTTTTCAGTAACTATTCGAACAAATCCTGACGTGTCTGACGATGATAATGCTGTGCCGCTTGCTTCTAGTGGGAATACGGATACATTCACCTCAATCCCCTGCTCCTCTGCCTGGTTTTTGGATAAACCCACCATCGCCAGTTCAGGATCAGCTGAACATACAGCAGGCATGGCGACATAATCTATCTTGACATTCTGTCCAGCCAATGCAGCCGCAGCAATCTTCGCTTCATAACTCGCTTTGTGCGCTAACGCCGGACCTAACGTAACATCACCGATCGCAAAAATATGAGATTGAGATGTGCGCCCCTGATCATCAACATTAATAAACCCCCGCTCGTCCACATCGACACCAGCCATTTGCAATCCCAAATCATCCGTATTGGGCACTCGACCAATGCTCACCATAACATAATCAGCCTCTATAGTTTTTTTATTGCCTCCCGATGTATAGGAAATCAAAATGCCTTCCTTTGTCTCAACTGCATTTTCTGCCTTTGCCTTTTCAACGACATCTACATTCTTCAATGCGAACTGCTTTTTAACTAACTCAACCATATCACGATCGAATCCCATTAAGAGATTGTCCGCAGCTTCAATAATGGTTACTTTCGAACCTAAATTGGCATAAACACTTGCCATCTGACAGCCAATGTAACCTCCCCCAATCACGACAAATCGTTTGGGCACTTCTTTCAGATTTAAAGCTCCTGTAGAATCAATGACTCGGCCTTTAAACGTAAAACCATCGATTTCAAGCGGACGACTGCCGGTTGCGATAATGGCTTCTTTAAACTGATACGATTGTGCCTCATCATCATTTATAACACGCAATTGATTGGGGCCATTGAAATATGCCGTTCCTCTGATTATTTTTACTTTGTTCTTTTTTAGCAGCGACTCTACACCTTTTGTTAACTTACTGATTACTGCTTCATCCTTCCATTGCTGAGTTTTTCCCAAATCAAAAGTAACGTCTTTGGCAATGACGCCATACTTCCCCGATTTTATATCGACGAAATGATGGGCAGCCTGAATCAACACCTTGGAAGGAATACAGCCAACATTCAGACAAGCACCGCCAATCGCATCTCTTTCTATGATAGTCACTTTTTTGCCCAGCTGTGCTGCACGAATCGCGGCAACATAGCCTCCCGGGCCAGAACCGATAACTACCAGATCCAAGTCTAAAGCAAAATCACCTACCACCATTTCATCATCATCCTTCCATTAAGAGGAGTTCTGGATCTTCCAAGAGTCGTTTCAATTCATTCATGGCTTTTTGAGCAACTGCTCCATCGATAATCCGATGATCAAAACTCATGGACAAATGCAACAAGTACCCTACTCCTATCGTGTTATCTTCTAATACAATCGGTTTCCTTTCGATTCTTCCCATACCGAATATGGCAACCTCCGGAAAATTAATGATTGGTGTGAACCACATTCCGCCGATATTTCCAATGCTTGTAATCGTTGTCGAACCGTCTTTCATTTCATTTGGTTCCAACGTTCCTTCGTGAGCTTTTTTTGCTAATTCAGCGATTTCTTTCGCTATCGTAAATATGCCTTTTCTATCAGCTTCTTTTATGTTTGGCACATACAGTCCGCGTTTGGTGTCTACGGCTATTCCCATGTTGTAATATTTCTTGTACACGATTTCCTCATTTACTTCATCAATACTTGCATTAAGTATGGGATATTTGCGCAAAACAACGATAACTGCTTTTGCCATATAGGCCAAATATGTCAGTTTGATATCCTGATTGGTTGCTACTTCTTTGAAATGACTCCGATGGGAGATCAGTTTCGACACTTCGGCTTCATCAAAAATCGAAACATGAGACGCATGTCGCTGTGAATTAATCATCGCCTGCGATATCGCACGTCGGGTAACTGACATTTTTTCGCGAATCGTTTCGGCCGTTTCGACAACAGAATGTAACTCATTTGTCGGTTGTCTGATTGTGCGGGTTTTGTTGGTTTCTGATGTCAGCTGAGTCGGCCTTTCCTTAACTTCGTCAGCTAAAAATAAATCGATGTCAGCTATTGTTATGTGACCGTGCTTGCCGGTTCCTGAAACATTCAGAATTTCGACACCTTTATCCCGTGCGTATTGGCGAACTGATGGCAAAGCCAACACTCTGCCGGCAATCACTGAGCGATTTGAGTCTTTATTTGATGATGTCAGTGATATCTTCGTTAAAGAGTTATGCGCTAATTCATTTTTATCTGAAGAAATATGCCTTTTAGTGGTGATTTCGGCAATAGCCTCATCGACCTGAGCTGTATTCCCCGCTTCAACCAATATCTTTGAAAGAATTCCTGTCACAGGCGAAGGTACTTCCTGTAATAACTTGTCATTTTGTACCTCGACCAAAGTCTCATCTTCCGTTACTGAATCTCCCTCTGAAACCATCCAAGCGATTAATTTCCCTTCCGTAATACCCTCACCGACTTTTGGCAAACGAAAAATAAAAGTCGAACTTTCAGATGATTGATCACTCGCTGCATCACCATCATTTAACACTGATTTTTCATCATGAGCCATTATGTTTACCTCCTTAATCAAAATTGATAACTTCTTTAACTTTATCTATGATCTTCTGAGCATTTGGCAGCCAGTCATTTTCGGCTAACATAAACGGATAAATACTATCCGGTGCACTGACGCGGCCGATGGGTGATTTTAGCGCCAGAATCGCACGTTTGCGTTCGGCCACTTCAGCCATGATAGTTGCGGCAACACCTGCCTGACGTTGCGCTTCTTGCACGACTACCAATCGGCCGGTTTTCTCGAGTGATACAATAATGGTTTCCACATCTATCGGTGATACTGTTCTTAAGTCAATGACTTCAACGGAAATATTTTCTTTTTTAAGCTGTTGGGCAACGTTAAGAGCCTCGTGAACCATTGCCCCGTACGTAACGATACTTATATCAGATCCTTCGTGAATGACTTTGGCTTTTCCGAGCGGAATCGTATAATACTCTTGAGGAACTTCCTCTTTGAAAGAACGATATAGTTTCATGTGTTCTAAAAATATAACCGGATCATTATCCTCGATGGATGCCAACAACAATCCTTTCGCATCATAAGGATTGCTTGGAATGACTACTTTTACACCCGGAATCTGAGCGATCAATCCTTCGAGACTGTCTGAATGAGATTCAGG
This sequence comes from Erysipelotrichaceae bacterium UBA2227, assembly GCA_002348095.1. Lineage (GTDB taxonomy): Bacteria > Bacillota_I > Bacilli_A > Erysipelotrichales > Erysipelotrichaceae > UBA2227. Next base: position 22,586 of record DDYT01000043.1, read on the forward strand.
AGCATGTACACCGCCACCAAATGGAGAGCGAATGGTGACAGGCATATTCCGGGTACCCCCGGTTCGATATCGTGTACGTGCCATTTGATCTGCCAGTGCATCCATCGTTTCAAAAATAAACCCAAAAAACTGGATCTCCGGAATCGGTCTGAAATTCTCAAATGCCAAACCTACGGCCAATCCTAAAATTCCGGATTCTGCTAGTGGTGTATCAAAAACACGATCCTCCCCGTATTTTGCTTGTAAACCTTGAGTAGCCCTGAAAACTCCACCGGTGATACCGACATCCTGACCAAAGATCAAGGTGTTTTCATCTTTTTCTAGGGCATTGTCAAGAGCATTGGTAATCGCTTGAATCATTGTTAACTGTGCCACGAATCAATCACCTTCCTTATTTTTATAATACGCAATTTGCTCTTTAAGTAATTCCGTCGGTTTTTCATACATAAACTCCAAAAACTGAGAAATTTTCTGTTTTGGAGCGTCATCTGCCATTTTAACTTCTTTAAGAATATCCATATCAAATTTCTTTATAAGATCTTCTTCTTGCTCTTTATGCCACAACCCTTTTTCCATCAAGTAAATACGCATGCGAATGAATGGGTCCTTCGCTTCCCATTCAACGAAACTGGCTTCATCCCGGTATAACTTCGGATCATCACCGGATAGTGAATGAGGCTGGAATCGGGAAGTATACGTTTCAATTAAAACCGGACCGTTTCCGGCAAGTGCCCATTCGCGCGCGGCCCTAGATACGGCATAAACAGCCAGCGGGTCCATTCCATCCACAAGAACTCCGGGTATGCCTGCAGCAGCAGCCTTTTGCGCTAATGTATTTGCCGCTGTTTGTTTACGCCAGTGAGTAGAAATAGCATATTGGTTATTTTGAATGAAAAATACGACCGGAGCCTTAAATGCACCGGCAAAGTTTATTCCTTCATAGAAATCCCCTTGCGATGAACCGCCATCCCCAGTATAAGTGAACGCCACTTGCTTTATGCCCCGCTTTTTCATGCCCAGACCGACACCGGCCGCCTGAGTGATCTGTGCCCCAATAATGACTTGAGGAAGAATGGCATGGAGTTCTGCAGGAAACTGCCCCCCTTCGAAATGTCCTCTGCTCCAAAGAAAAGCCTTATGCAGCGGCAATCCGTGTTTAACTAACTGAGGGAAATCCCGATATCCAGGAAGAAGAAAGTCCTTTTTATCAAATGCAAGGTAACTGGCTAATTGGCTGGCTTCTTGTCCCGCTGTCGGTCCAAAAAAACCTAAGCGCCCTTGGCGGGCCAAAATGATGCATCGGTCATTCAGTGCTCGTGACCACAACATATCTTTAAATAACTGTACAAGTTGCTCATCACTTAAATCCGGCACAAGATTACTGTCGACGATTTTTCCCGTTTCATCGAGTACCTGGATCATCTTATAGTTCTCTTCAACTGATTGAAGATGGGCAGCAAAATCGAACATTATGTCATTTTTATCATTTTTCATGACGAATCCCTGATCCTTTCTTTTCTAACTCAAAACAACGATCAACATCCATGAACTACTACTGTTAACTTTCAAGCATGCCATCAGTGTTCACAATCAGTCGAACATTAATGATAAAATATCTGCTTTCGTAACAGAACCAAAAATCTGACTTAAATCCAAATCGCTCAATCTCTGATTGACATCTGACCGGTGGAAGCGAGTGTTCTTCAACTTCACTTCTATGATGCTCGCATCCGCCATACCAGCATAATCACCTTCAAAACGAACAGACTGAATATGTCCGTGATCGACAAATACTCTCAGTTCAAGGCTTCCCTCTATATACCTTTTCTTACTTAGGACATTAAATGGAGGGGATTGACCATATATCCATTCCCATGTCGAAAATCGATTGATTGCATCGAACTGAATCTTCGCTGTTTCTTTTTCACTCAATACTATTTCTTTGTCTTTGCCTTTGTCGGACAGAAAAAAATGTAAAGTATTCCGGAAGCCAAGAATGTCGGTTGGATTGGGTAAATGTTCCTTGATATTTGTAACTTTTGTACGAACGGATTTTACGCTGTTCGACACATATTTATCTTCAGTGACATGCAAGGCTTGTGACAGATTTTCCATTTTCACGTCATAAAGTAAGGTTCCATGGTACATCAGCTTCCTCTTAGACATGCGTTGAGCATTACCTGAAATTTTCATACCGTTGAACAGAATATCATTTCTGCTTGAAACCTCCGCATCAACGCCTATATCCTTAAGTGCATCAATGATCGGTCGGACATATTTTTTAACGTTGACCTTCCCTGGTTCATCCACGTTAATAATAAAAGTAAAGTTCAAATTACCTAAGTCATGATAAACGGCTCCACCGCCCGAAACCCTTCGGGCTACTTTTATATTATTTGTATCAATAAACCGTTGATTGACTTCTTCAAAAGTATTTTGGTTTTTACCAACAATGACAGAAGGTTCATTTTGCCATAAACAGAAGAAATCTTCTTCGAGATCAATATGTTTCAAAGCAAAATCATCAAGGGCTAAGTTAAAATACGGATCTGTTGATTTGTTGATTAAGTAGCGCATTCCGATTCACTCCTCATCTTTATCCTATGCTTTCGCTTGTGAAAGGTCAACCGATATGAACAAATGGATTTACAGAACAGTTTGATGTAAACACGTTGTTTTGGGATATGATAAAATGTTTTATAGGTTTTAGAAACTGTTAATATTCACTTTGACCGGTATTGTAACAACAAACCGACCAGAAGTATTTCTAAGATTCATTCTGTGAATCAGACATCAAAACTGGGACATCCGATGAATAAATTCATAAATACTTGCATAACAAAAAAGCAAGAATTGCCTGAACTGATCGTCAGAAAAGTTACCTTGCTTTTCAGTCATGATTCTGATTATTCATGGTGTTCGAGACCGAATCACTGTTTTTCACTGAGATATTTTCAGTATCCGGAATCATTGGCATACGTTTGCTCTTAACGAGAGGATCAGAGAATCTGCGGATAGCATTTTGACCGGATGAATCATTAAACTCCGTACAACACAAATGCATTTTGATTGTATTACTTCCAACACTGTTGAAAACCCAATACATTCTCTAGTGCGATATGCGGATGATACTTGAATATTCTGTCACAATGATTGCACTTGTTATGTTGTATCAACTCACATAAATATCCAATCAGCTTTGTTTATACGTTCATGATGATTCTTAACAGCGTGACCAACAAAGGATCCCCGGTAAATTTAAACAATACTTCCTTCGCATAAAACGGTCGATCGGTGATGATATTGTTTACCCCCAGACTGCTCATCCGCTCGATTTCCAAACGGCTGTTTACCGTCCAGACCAGTATTTTTTTGTTTGCCTGATGAACCCGTCGGACAATATCCAGCGTTACAAAAGAAGACCTCATACTGATCACATCCACCGATTCATTGGCCAAAAGTGTTTCGGTCAGTCCGTATGTGATATATCCGGTTCGGATATTGGGATTTATATCTTTGATCGCCATCAGACATGACAGACACGTAGATGTAATCAGCACCTGATACTGCATCCCGAACTCATCGATCAAAGCCACAAGATCACTCATTAAGTACGACTGAGATTCTGACAGTTTCAGATCGAGATTCAGTCCGGCTTTGCCTTTGACAAATTCCAGGGTTTCTTTCAGAGTCGGGATTCGCGTGCCTTCAAACCGGATACTTTTCCAGCGACCGGCATCCAATGCAAGCACATCTTCCAGGGAGGTTCTTGCAATCGACCGGTTGACTCCGGTGGTACGCATCAGATTATCATCATGAAGCAAAACAAATTGGTTATCCTGTGTGACACGCACATCAACTTCAACATAATCCGAGTACACCTCGATTGCCCGCTCGATTGCAATCAGGGTGTTCTCCGGATAACTGTAGGAATATCCCCGATGGGATGTGATCGTTATCTGATCGAAGGATGCGGCTTGAATCATCGATCCATTTCGGATGATTCCAATACTTATAAAGATATCGGCGGTAAGCAGCATCATCAACACAATCATAATCAGCATGTTCGATTGTTTTTTTCGGACAAAACTTACGTTCTCTGAGGTGTGTGGCTGTAAATCAAAATGGTCAGCAGATCTTGAAGAGTATGAGAGGATCACGTATCGTGCATAATGCAATGTCGTACTGACGATCAATATCAGCAGAGTGAAGCTACGATTGACCCTCTCAAAAACGGCGATGAAAGCAGCCACAGCCACCATCCGATCGACCAGGATGTAGACTGAAAACATGACTGTAACAATTACGATCATATAGATGACGAAAATGACCAAGGTTTGGAAAATGTTGAAAATTACATGGTTTTTGATCCTTGGTATTTCTTTATAATTTATGAAGTAAACACTGATTACATAAAGAATGAGCATCAATCCCCATAACAGCGCAGGTGAACTTTCGGCAGAAAGATATTGAAGAAACCGGTTATACCTTAGCGTGATGATCAAAAACGGAAGGTTGTATGAAATCATCCGCAGCCAAATGAACATCGTATTTCTGATATTTCTTAGGGTAAATGACTGAATCGTTTTACTGACACTTGATAGTATAATTTTAAGCCCATGGATGGGCTGATTACTGATTTTCAGATAAAAGAATTCCTTAAGAAAACCGTCACTGAATGACATCAGTATACTCATCGCAAGAAACAGAATAATGAAAAACAGGTAGGTCCATGGATTGAGCAGAAACGGAATCATATTGGATAATGAAAGATAACTGATTCTGGCCGATGACAGAGCCATCCACATTCCAACGGTATACAAGGGCATTAGGACGAGAAAACCCATAGTCACTATAAAGCTGATAACAATGGTCAAAAGGAGAAAATCATGTCGAAACAACTCAATTGTTTGTTTGAATGGATTGGTTTTTTTTGAATTTCTCGTAAATGTCATCTCCTAACTTTGATGATACCTGTTCACCTACTATTCTATCACTACGATATGGGTGATTCCACTGATAAACCATGAGCGGCTGAATGATTGAACTAATAGAAAGCCTGTTTCAGACTAATGAATCTTAGTTAATCATTCCAAGCTCCAGCTGTAAGATACGATCGGGGAAATAATGGTATCAGCACCTATCCCAAATCAGTATTGTCGAGGGTTGTTGCTACTTATGACAAAGCCATAATCAAATCGACATTATCCAAAGAGATGAGGTTTGTCCACACGCATCCCTTCGATACATGCGACATCCAGATGATCATAAATGGACTCAATTTTCTTTGGATTACGATCGACCGGCGTGACATCATATCGCTTAGAATCCATGACCCTTGTCAATCGGTGACTCAGTTTCCCTGCTTCGACAATATGAATTTCATATACTCCTGTGACATATCAGATATAGAACCCATAAACACTACGCACCTCGAATACTCAAAACTCGGATTGAGACTGGAAAACCGAGTTTTATCGGCATTGGAAACAAAAATACCTTATTTCCATCATGATTTCTATGTTCGCCCGGTTCAAAACACTTGATATGAAAAGCATTATGTCGTAAATTGCTGTCAAAGGAGACTAACATATGACAAGCATAAAAGACAGAGCAAAAGGTGCATTTATCGGAGCGCTGATCGGTGAAGCCTTGGGTGTCGGACCCCATTGGTATTATGATATAAGTGAGTTAAAAAGCACGTATGGTGAATGGATCGACGATTATACTTCCCCACAGCATAACCGCTATCATGCAAACCTGGTAGCCGGTGAACTTTCTCAGCAAGGGTGGATCATCCAAAAAACCGCCGAATACCTGGTATCACATTCAGGATATGATCAGACGACCTTTACGCAAATGATCGACACAGAGATACTGCCGCAACTTGACGGCACGCCGATGGGCGGCAAAGGCGGATATACCAGTCAGGTCATGCGCCACGTTTATCAAAAGCGGGTCATTGAAAATATTGATTGGCAACATCTGGCCAGTAACAGCGATACGACCGAGTCACTGGAACGAAACATACCCATGGGGATTTACTATGCTTATGATCTGACGAAACTGAGTCATACCGTCGCCTCAGATGTGTCACTGACTCAAAAAGATGAAACCGTCGGATCATTATCCGTTGCGTTCAATCTGGTTTTGGCCATGCTCATCCGCGGACACCGGTTGGATGACCGGCTCAGCGGAAAACTGATGAAAAAAGTGTATCAGAAAGAAATCCCATTCCACGCCGTCACTACCGGGAATTTACAGACACCGAAAAAGGGCGAACCCGCCCCCTCGAATGCCGGACTGTTCGCATCCCCCGATGCGCTGCTGTCCCCTTCCTATATGGCCATGGCAGCCAAAGATCCCGGCATCACCATTGAACCGGCATGGAAAGCATCGCTGGTATACGGGATGCCCTGCGCGATTTATCATATGTTACCGGCAGCCTATTATCTGGCTGCGCGTTTTGATCAGGATTTTGAATCCGGCGTCTTGCATGCGATCAACGGCGGCGGACAAAATCAGGTACGTGCGATGCTGACCGGAGCACTGATCGGAGCGCAAGTCGGATTGTCCAACATTCCAAAGCGTTTTATCGAAGGGCTGATCGATCATGAATCCTTACTTCGATTGGCCGAAGATCTGACCGATCACCTCGAAATTTAAACCGAAGAAACGTTTCAACCCAAATACTTTTGGATCACTGCCGGATCGGTCAGTGATGCTGCATCCTGATCGATGATGAAGATGCAATGGGGATGAAGGTGTAAGAAGGATACCGGCCACATCGGATCGATCCGATCATTTTCAAATGTCTTTTTAATCAACGCCGCTTTGTTCTTTCCGCTGGCAACCACCAGAAACAGACGGCTTTTCATGATTTCTTCCATCCCGATGGAAATGGCCTTTTTGGGCACCCGATTCAAATCATTCTCAAAGAAACGAGCATTACTGATAATGGTCGATTCATCGAGTTCGACCACATGGGTGCGGGCAATCAACGTGCTGCCCGGTTCATTAAATGCGATATGTCCGTTATTGCCGATGCCGGTGATCGCCAAGTCCAACCCGCCCAAAGAAGCGATTTTCTCGCTGTAGGCCTGACACATCTGATCAAGATTCTTAGCCAATCCATCCGGAATATGAACATTCTCCGGTTGTACATCCACATACTTCAAAAAATGCTTTTGCATAAAATAGGCATAGCTGTTTTCATCGTCCGGTGCAACCCCGACATATTCATCCATGTCAAAGGTGATCATATCTTTAAATGACAGTTCACCCTGATCAAACATCCTTACCAGCTCTTTATACATCCCGATCGGCGACCCGCCGGCAGGCAGACAGAATACCAGCTTCGGCTTCTCTTTCACTAGTTGCGCAACGATTTGCGCCGTCTTTTTGCTTACACCTTCGTAATCTTTTTCGATAAATACTTTCATACAAACCTCACTTTTTTATTTTATTGTATCACAATCAAAAACAACGGACACCTCTGCGATGTCCGTTGTCTTTATTTTGTTTGGCTTAAAGCGACAGCCAGTTGTGCACCGACCTTCGCATTGTTATAGACCAGCTGGATATTGGATTCCAGACTGTCACCGCCGGTCAGCTCTTTGACTTTCGCCAAAAGAAACGGAGTGCTTTCTTTTCCTTTGACACCGGCAGCCATCTGCTGTCTGACGGCTTCTTTAATCGCTTCATCAATCAGATGGGCATCCATCTCATATTCTTTGGGAATCGGATTGGCCACGATCAGACCGCCCTTTAAATTAAGATCCCATTTCGCCCGGATAGCCTGAGCCAGCTCCGTCGGATGATCGACCCGATAGTCCACATGAAAGCCGCTCTTACTGTTATAGAAGGCCGGCAGCTCATCAGTCTGATAACCGATGACCGGAACGCCATGGGTTTCCAAGTATTCCAGGGTCAGGCCGATATCCAAGATCGACTTCGCACCTGCACAGATGACCGCCACATTGGTCTGGGCCAGCTCGATCAGGTCGGCCGAAATGTCAAAGGACGTCTCCGCTCCCCGGTGTACACCGCCGATCCCACCGGTCGCAAACACGCGGATACCGGCCAAATCTGCCAAGATCATGGTTGAGGCGACCGTCGTTGCGCCGTTAAGTCCTTTGGCAATAATGAAAGGGATGTCTCTTCGTGATGCCTTGACGACATCTGACGCTTTTCCCAGCATTTCGATCTCATCTGCACTCAACCCGACTTTCAACCGGCCGTTAAGGATTGCGATCGTTGCCGGGATTGCTCCGTGATCGCGGATGATTCTCTCGACGGATAATGCGGTTTCCACATTTTTCGGATACGGCATGCCATGCGATATGATGGTCGATTCCAATGCAACCACCGGACGGTTGCTTTCAATCGCGGATTTTACTTCTTCACTGATATCTAAGTATTTTTCAAACATGGGTTATCTCCTTTGCTGCTTCGAGCAGTGTCTGTTCATTTAGATTCGGATTGATGGTATCTTCGTGCGATATAGCAACGATAGATGCGGCCATGGCGATATGCGTCGTCTTCTGGATATCCAATCCTTTCATATAGGCATAGACCAAACCGGCCATAAAGGCATCGCCGGCACCGGTCGTATTGACCGGATCGATCGGCGGCGCATGAAACCGGTAATGTTTCTTTCCGTCTTTGACAACTACGCCTTGCGATCCCTGACTGATAAATACCCGTTGGCATGGCAGATGTTCAGCCAAGTCTTCCGTTTTCAACTCAACACTTCCCTGCTTCTCTGAGAGAACTGCCGCTTCGAGATGATTTGGTTTTAAGGTATGAATCGATTTCAGAAACGGCTTGAGTCTGCTGGCTTTCGCTTGCGAAACCGGATCACAGAAGAACACGGTTTTCGGGAAGGCCGTCAGTAAGTATTCAAGTACATCGACCGACAGATTCGCATCGATCACACACAGTTGCGCATGTTCGATCAACGAACGACGCGCTTTGATTTCCTCAACGGTCAGCTTTTCGATGCAGTCCATGTGGTTGATGGCGAGAGCTAAATCCCGTGACTGATCAAGTATGCTCAGATAGGTCGAGGTTGATGCATTGGGCAGAATCAGGCTGTCCTGCATGTGAAGTCCGATCGACTGGGCATGTTTCAGGATTTTCTGTCCATACAGATCATCGCCAATCACCGTGATCAATCGTGTCGGAATTTGAAGTCTAGCACAGTTCTCCGCAATATTCCGGCCGACACCGCCCAAAGATATTTTTACTTCACCGATGTTGGAGTCTCTGAGCCGCAACTGATCTTTGGGGATCCCTTGAATGTCAATGTTTGCACCGCCGATGACCACAATATAAGGATCTTCCTGAACGATATATCCCTTGCCCAAGATATAGCCTTTTTTGAGCATGTTGGTAATATGCACCGCTACGGAAGATCGGGTGATGTTTAGCCGGTCAGCCAAATCCTGCTGTGAGATGGTGGGTTCTGATTTCAGTATCGTCAATATTTCTTTTTCTCTCTGCGTCATAATTCACCTTTACTTTTGCTTATTTTATAATCTATTGCTTATTATATAACTGAATCCTCTGTGTGTCAACACAAATCATCAAATTAAAAAAATCATGATCTCATCATGATTTTATTTACTTAAATTCTGCTATCCGAAGAAGTCTTGCTTACTATTTGTTTCAAATGAAAATTGCCTAAAACCAAACTCGATGTTATCGCACCAATCAAGGCAAAGAGCATATCCATCTGTGTATCCCAAATGTCCCCTTGCATATCCAGGATAAAGGATTGCGAGCGGCCGGATAAGATCGAGGCCGAAAACTCAATGAGTTCCCACGTGGCCGAAAAGCCAAGGACCATTAAAAACAATACGAGATTGGTTATTTTCTTTTGATTCAACACCCCTTTGCGAAAGAGATACTCGCGAAAAATCATATAAGGGACAAATCCTTGGGCGAAGTGGGTAAACCGGTCAAAATGATTTCTTGACCACCCGAAAACATCGGTTAAGTACTCGAAGAACGGCACATATGTATATGTGTATTTGGCACCCCATAACAGTAAGCACGCCCAAAGAAATCCGATGAAATATACCAAAGTCGTATACGTAAACCGTTTATACGTCAGTACGAAAAATACGGTAACGATTACCACAGGCGCACTGAGCAGCACCCACCCAAAAGTCAGCCGGTGATCGATGAAAGACCATATAAAAACGAGAACTCCAATAATCAATAACATAAGATGAATTTTCTGTTCGGATATTTTCATAGCATACCCCTTTCTCTTTACTCATATTATTAACACATGGATCAGCATCACTATTAGTAAAACAACCTCAAATATGGCTTGAGGTCGTTAACTACATCCAAAACAAATTAAGATTTGAAATAAAGCGATACAGCGTTCATTTTCGTGCTCCACAGTTTGGCATACTTTTTAATTTCAGCCATGTTAGCACTGACCTGTTCTTTCGAATAAAACGCCCGGTAGTTTTTTAACAGATTAATCCGGCGGTTCGCAAGATAATCCAGATAAACGACTCTTTGCTCCTCCGTAACATTGGCCTGCAAAAATACTTCTTTTAACTGATCAAAGATGTACAGGCTGTCATGGTGTCGGACTGCGAGATTATACGGATCCTGGGTGATCGATCCGTGACGGACAAAGATATTGGCAAAATCAACGTCGATAAACTGAACCCGCTGCGCCTTCAGGAAAACTTGAGGTGACCATAAGATATCTTCATATACGATACCTTCCTTAAACCACAGTTCGTTTTCAATCAGAAAACTGCGCTTGTACATTTTATTCCAGACACCGTTGTTATAGGACTTGCAACGGATCGTATCTTCCATATATTGAGGTCCGGTCAGCACTTTGTCGATCAAATGCAACGGTTTATTGGTGGGGATCGAAATTTTTCCGGTGATGCTTATGCGAAATCCGGCACCGTAGGCAATGTCCAAATTGTTGTACACTGCTTTACTGACAAGCCGCTCAATGCCGTAAGGGGCAATCGTATCGTCACTGTCCACAAACAGTACATATTCTCCGCTGGCCAGCTTTAATCCCGCATTTCGGGTTGCGGCTACTCCGATATTGTTTTGATGAACGGCTTTGATTCGAGCATCCTTTTGGGCCCACTCATCCAAAATCACTGCACTGCCATCGGTACTTCCGTCATTGATCGCAATGATCTCAAAATTTTTGTAGGTCTGATGAAAAATACTTTCGAAACAACGCTCTAAAAACCGCTCAACATTATAAATGGGTACGATGACACTGACTAGATGCTCCATATGTTTCTCCTATTCGACTATGTGTTTATTGTATCAAATCAACCCGCTATTCTCAATAAAAACTAAAGCTTCCGAAGACATCCGTTATCCAATGTATTCGATTGTATCATCTGATTCTGTCTGTTATCCGTATTGATAACACCTTTTGTTTGCACTTGCCATTCTTTCACATAATATTTTAAAAAAATTACGTAAAATCCTGCCATTTTGATATTCAATTGTTTGACTGTCAAATATTGTCATGGTAATATTTATTTACAGGAACACATGGAAGCGATGATGATAAACGAGTAATTGGACGCTTTTCGTTTATCGTAGCTAGTAGCGTAACCGGCCACGAATATTTGGCCGGTTTTTTGTTGGTTTATACAGAAAGGAGGAATAAGAAAAAACCGCCGAAATCTTGATTGTAGTGGGGAACATAAAGAAAAAGGAGGATAGAATATGACTAATTATCGCATGAAGAAATGGTTTGACTTCGGAATTATCCTGACAGTCTTTTTTACGATGTTTGTAATATCTACGATGGCATCTGTCGTGCGTCCAAACTCAACCGTATGGGACGGAAGAGGTATGGATTCAATGAAATGCGAATACGTTGGTGAAGAAGGCAGAACTTCCGAAGGATGGATTCACTGGATTTTCAACAAAGCAGACGGTGTAGTAGATCCTTTGCTCGTATTGGGCGGATCAGGCACCGGCGAGTATCTGCCATCGAAAGTATCGGGACCAACATATCATTTCTTTACACCGTATTTCGATCTTGAAACACTAGAGGCAACCGTTTGGTATGACGGTACGCATGACGGACAGTTCGTAATATCTGATTACTGCCCGGGTGAAAAAGAAGAGCTGACAGTAAGCAAGACCGTTGAAACCAGCTTTAACCGCACCCATGACTGGTCTATCACCAAAGGAGTCGATCAAGACGTTTTCCGTCTGTTTGTCGATGGCAGCGGCGATGGAAAAGCCACATGGACCGTAAAAGTTAAATATTTGGGATTTGTCGATGCCGATCATAATGTCAAAGGAACCATCACCATTGAAAACACCGGCGATCTAGATGCCGTTATTCTGAGTGTTATCGATGTATTGGGTGGAACGACCATTGACGTTGATTGTGATGTTGAATTCCCTTATACATTAGTCAAAGAAGCGACCTTGCAATGTACCTATGATGAAAACGGTGAATTCATGGGTGATAATGTCGTTACAGTTACCACCGAAAGAGACGAATATTCCGATACGAAAGCAATCGTTTGGGGCGCTCCGGATCATGAACACAATGCAACCGTAGTCGTTAAAGATGCCAGCGATTTGTTTGGAACCGTAACTCTCGGAACACTCTATGCTGAGGATTTCGAAAAAGATGAAGAAGAAACCTTTACCTATGACAAAGAATTTACATGGGAATCCTATGGACAAGACAAATGCGGTATGCATCTGTATGAAAACACTGCAACCGTCTATGGTGATGATGATGTCGTTCTTGACTTCGATACAGCTGATGTAACCGTCTATGTACAATGCTTGTTATATGAAACAGCATTTGCAAAAGGCGCAAATTCCACCTGCTTCTTAGAAGACGGATTCAGCAGATGGGGTTGGACAAACCTAATTGCCTTCCCGGGAACATACAGAATGCCGGTCTATGCCGGTGCCGGACAATGCAACAACGGAACCTACGTAGGTGATGTAGTAGTTACCTATATCGGTACAACCATTCTGGTCAACTTCGAACTCGATCCGATGTTTGTCAAAGAAACCCATGTTTATGCAGGAAAAGACAAGTATCCGGTAGTTAAAGTCGGTCGTAGATTCGTCGAAACCGTAGCTCCGGGTCAATACTACATTGAACCTACATTAACGGGCAATATTCATGTAATCTTCCATGCCGTAGTCGGTGTGCCTGATCCGAATTTCGGAAAATAGTTTATAATATCCTTAACAACTGAATCGAAAAGGTCTCACCACTGAATGAGACCTTTTCTTTTGTTATTTGTTTTTTCTTCGTTTGTACAGTAAGTATAACCAAGTGGACCCCATGGCACTGAGCATCGCATACGCCGCAAAAGCAAACAAGATACCAAACACCAAATCATCCCAACTCCCCGGCACGGATATCCAACGGGCAAACACTGTTCTGACATACAGAAACAGCGTGAAGGCCATCAGTACGAACCAGAACCCCTTGCCCCACTTTCCGAACTCGGGATTTTTCTTTATGAAGAAGTAAAATACAGCGACATTAATCAATGCCAATACGTGAATGATCCAAGAACCGTTCATGATTCACCTCGATGTTCTATTAACTGATTTCATTTTACCACAAAGGAAAAGGCAGGGAAGTTATAACGCCCCTGCCCTAGATTACTCTGCTGTTTCGGTGACCGGGTCTATCGGCTCGGCCTTTTTCTTCTGAATCAGATTCTGGATGAACGATTGGATATTGATACCCATGCCCTCAGTCAGACCGTCAGAAATCTGCGTTGTCGCCTTAACGATATCCCCCACAAGTTTGGCATTTTGTGAATCGCCGTACATCGTGATCTTATCGATGTTACTCAGCGGGCTGGCCACGTTCAATGCGATTTCCGGCAGTTTGTTGAAATACATTTCCAAAATTGCTGCTTCGCCATACTTCTTCATGGCTTCGGCCTTGGCATCGATCCCTTCAGCCTCAGCAAGCGCTTTGACACGGATCGCCTCAGCTTCTGCTCGGCCAAGCTCCAATATACCTTCCGCTTCCTTCTGCTTTTCAATCAGGCGTGCCTGCGCTTCCTGTTGACGGCGATACAGATTTGCATCAGCCTCCAACATCAAACGGAACTTCTCAGCTTCTGCCTGCTTCTCAATCTCTGCTTGTAAAACCATTTGACGGACAATGACGGCTTTCTCAGTTTTAACAAGGTTCGCTTCTGCCGTTTTCTCTTCAATTACGGCACGACGCTGCTCTTTTTGAATCTCATACGCCGCATCCGCCTCCGCCTGCTTGGTATCCTGTTCGATCTTAAATTCTGCGACCCGGACCGCAAGTTCCTTTTGTTTGAGCGCGATTTCCGTTTCAGCCTTTACATTCGCATCATTCGCCATTTTCTTGGCATCCGCGGTTGCGATTGCCACGTCACGATCCGCCTGTGCTTTTGCGATTTGCGCTTTTTTGCGGATCTGCGAGACGTTATCGATACCCAAATCCACGATTATGTTGTTTTCATCGATGACCGACTGGACATTAAACGAAATAATTTCCAACCCCATCTTCCTTAAGTCAGGAACGGCATTCTCCTGAACTTTCTCAACGAACGTCTTTCGATCTTGAACGATCGCTTCAAAAGGCATACTACCGATGATTTCACGCGTATTGCCTTCCAATACATCTTTGATTTGATTGGTAATGTAATCCGAACTGCGATTCAAGAAGTTTTGAGCCGCAAACTCGATCATTTCCGGATCAGAGCTGATCTTGACCTTGACTGCACCATCGATTTTGACGTTGATGTAATCATTGGTCGGTACAAAAGAATCAGTCTTGACATCGACGGAAATCATTTCCAGACCCAATCGGTCCGTCCGTTGTAAAAACGGGATTTTGATTCCGGCTTTGCCGACGATGACCTTCCTTTTGCCTAACCCCGAAATAATGATCGCTTTATCCGGCGGTGATTTGACATACCAAACCGGAATGGTAACGATCGGTATGACCACAACAAAAACGATCCATCCATACTCTAACAAAAAATCAATCATAATTTCCTCCCATAAGTGATATAAAGCTCCCATACGTACCCACAGTGATCAATGAAAAGCTTCGGCACTCTTTGTTCATTTTAACATTGTCAAATGTTAGTTACCATACTTAAAATTGAAATAAATAAAACAACCTCCGGTTTCGGAGGTTGCATGATCAGTCTTTATTATACTGAGGATTGGCAATCAGTAAGGCTTCCACTTCTTCCTTACTCGGCAAAGCTTCCTGTGCTCCGACCTTGGTTGTAGTCAACGCTCCCGTCGCATTTGCGACCTTAAGAGCCTGCTTCAGTTCAACGCCCAACGCCAACTGAGCCGCCAGTGCCCCGCTGAAAGAATCTCCGGCCGCCGTTGTATCAATGGCATCCACTTTAAAACTTTCGACCCGAAACTCCTCGGTATCGGTCTTGACATAACAACCTTTCGACCCCAAGGTGATGATGATATTCTTTACCCCCAGCGCTCGTAAAGCATTGGCCCCCCGTTGGGTTTCAAACGAATTGGTCAATCGGAGCAACTCCGTCTCATTGGGCGTAATATAGGTTACCTTACTAAGCAACTCGTGATCGAGTTTTTGGGCCGGAGCCGGATTTAGCAATATAGGTACTCCCGCATCATAAGCAATTTGTGCGACTTTCTTAACCGTTGCCATCGGGATTTCCAATTGCATCATGACCAAATCGGCCCCGACGATGTCGTCCTTATATTTTTCAACGACATCCTCCGTGAGCTGATGATTTGCTCCCGGAAATACCACGATCGTGTTTTTCCCCTGATCCGCCACATTGATCAGTGCATTGCCGGTCGGAGTGTCACAAAATTCAATGCAACTGACATCGATGCCCTTACTCTGCATTTTCTCGTATAACGCATGCCCCGCAGGATCATCTCCCAACATACCGATCATTTTTACATGACTCGAAAAGGCGGCCGCAGCCATCGCCTGATTGGCTCCCTTACCACCACCGGACATCTTAAAACCCTTTGCCAATAACGTCTCTCCCGGCAAAGGCAGATCTTTGACTAAAGCTGTATAATCCATGTTGATACTTCCAACAACCACGATTTTTCCCATAAGTACTCCTTTTTGATTTATTATAACATGAACAAAAACCCGTCATATTTATTTTTTGAAAATGTCGAAAATTCACCTGTTGACTTCACATGTTTAAATCAGGTTCCGCAAGTCGTCCGATACGGCCTGGATGAACTGCGATCAGGTCCATCCCGTTGAAGCTGTGCTTCACTGTACGCAAAAGGATTCTGTAATAAATCCAGAAGTCGCTCGAAAACCGACAAGTCCTGATAATCGACCGCAAATTTCAGTGCTTCTTCAACTAAATGGTTTCGGGGGATAATGCATGGATTGACACTCTTCATTAAAGCTACCGACTGCTCTTTGGACTGAGGTTGCCTGCTTCTGCGCAGTACAACCCGATTGTACCACGATGAATATCGCGGATCACTTATCAGTCCTGGATCATCCATTGTCAGTCGTACAAATGTTTTTGTATAGTCTGCTTTTTCTTTGTGTATGATTGAAAGCAGTTCTTCGATCAGAAACTGATCTTCCTTCTCCTCTGCAAATAAACCCATTTTCTGCCTCATCCCTCTAAGCCATTCTTCTTTAAACTGCGGCAGAAAAGTTTCCACGGAACGTTGTGCCATTGACTGAGCTGCATTCAGATCATCATCCAAAAGCGGCAGAAGCGTTTCCGCAAAACGGGCCAGATTCCAGGCGGCAATTGCCGGCTGATTACCATAGGCATACCGTCCGGCGAAATCAATGGAACTAAAGACGGTTGCCGGATCATACGCATCCATAAACGCACACGGCCCATAATCGATCGTTTCACCGCTGATTGCCATGTTGTCCGTATTCATGACCCCATGAACAAAACCGACCAACTGCCACTTTGATATGAGTTTTGCCTGCTGGCTGATTACCCGATTCAAAAGATTGAGATAAGGTTGGTTCTGATCGATATCGGGGAAATGCCGTTGAATCGTATAATCCGCCAATGCTTTCAGTACGGACTTTCCTCCCTGTGCAATCGCAAACTGAAACGTTCCGACTCGGATATGACTTGAGGCGACCCTGGTCAATACAGCACCGTCCAAATCCGTTTCCCGACGGACCTTCTGATGTGTCCTGACGACCGCCAGACTGCGGGTCGTCGGAATGTTTAATGCCGCCATTGCTTCGCTGATAAGATACTCCCTTAACATCGGTCCGATGGCCGCAAGACCGTCTCCGCCTCGCGAATACGGGGTCAAACCGGAACCTTTCAGCTGAATATCGACAATCAATTGATTCGGGGACATATGTTCTGTCAGAAGCAATGCCCGCCCATCCCCCAAAATTGTAAAGCGACCGAACTGATGTCCTGCATATGCCTGAGCAAAGGCAGACGAATTCGGGATTTTTATGTTACCCGAAAATATCCCGGCCACTTCCCTATCTGAAACACCGGAAAAATCCAATCCCAGATCTCTTGCGAGATCCTCATTGAAAACGATCAATGAAGATGCGAAAGTCTTTCGGGGTTCCATACGTGTAAATAAAATATCCGGTAAGTTCAGATAACTGGACGTAGGCCGAAAACCTATATTTTCAAGTTGACTCATTGTTTTACTCATCATGCACCTCTTATTGAAAAATCATATCACAAACTATAATAAAATCAGGCAATATGACTTCACTCATATTATATATTTTATGCTATTTAATTGTTATTAATTTATATTTGATGTATAATGTGATCACAAAAGGAGATATTCTCAAATGAAAGAACAATACGCAAAATTGAAACGCTTTAATCTTATTATGGGCGGATTCCACTTGATCCAAGGACTGATTATGTTGTTTCTCGCCACGACCGTCATTCAAAAAATCAGTGAGTTTCAACCCACCATCATCCAGTTTTATCAGACCTTTAACTTCGAAACAAGATCTCTTGAAGTAGTGAGCCGCGAACTTTTCGCCCTTCCCTTCGGAATCCTGGTCGCCTCTTTCTTACTGATTTCCGCAGCCGCACACGGCCTGATTGCACTTAACGCAGAAAAATATGAATCCGACTTGAAAAAAGGAATCAATCAGTTCCGCTGGTTCGAATATGCACTGAGCTCTTCGATCATGATCGTACTGATCGCAACCCTGTTTGGTATTTATGATATCGTATCCTTGATTCTGATCTTCATCGTCAATGCATCCATGAACTTATTCGGATTGGATATGGAACTTCTTAACGGAGGAACGGAGAAGAAAAAGGTCAACTGGGGACCATTTATCTGGGGCAGCATCGCCGGAATCGCACCGTGGATCGCCATCTTTATATACATGTTCGGTACCGGCAACTTCGATTTGGTCCCATGGTTTGTCTGGGCCATCGTCGGTACATACTTCATCGCATTCAATACCTTCCCGATCAACATGATCCTTCAGTACAAAGGTGTCGGTAAATGGAAAGACTATCTCTATGGTGAACGCACCTATATCGTACTGAGTCTGGCTGCAAAATCGATTCTTGCCTGGTTAGTACTGTTTGGGGCCATGCAACCCTAACCGGACATTACGTCCGTTGAAATATAAAGCCGGTGTCGAAAAGACATCGGCTTTTGTGTTACAATTAGGATGGAAATTGGGGGTAAATTATGAAGAAAAAAATGAACATCGCACTCATTGCCCATGATAATCGCAAAGACGACTTGGTCCGCTGGGTACAGTCGCACAAATCCGAACTGTTGAGACATGATTTGTGCGGAACCGGTACGACCTCAAAACGTATCGCGGATGCGACCGGCTTGTCAGTCAAAGGTTATATGTCCGGTCCGCTGGGCGGAGACCAGCAGATCGGTGCTGCCATCGCCCAAAAAGAAATCGACATGCTCATATTCTTTTGGGATCCGCTGACCTCACAACCGCATGATCCCGATGTAAAAGCATTACTGCGAATCGCCGTCCTCTACGATATCCCAACCGCAAGCAATCCTTCGACCGCTGACTTGATGTTAAAAGCCCTGGCTTTCAGTGAATAACCATGAGCCTACTGTTTTTTCGAAAAAAAATTGTCGGGATCGCACTTAGCGGCGGCGGCTCCCGCGGGATTGCACATTTGGGCGTTCTGAAAGCCTTGGAAGAAATGGGCGTCGACATTCAGGTCGTATCGGGTACCAGTGCCGGATCGATTGCGGCCGCGCTGTATGCTTCGGGTATGAGCACGGACGAAATCTATAATCATATGAAAAACAAGAAGTTTATCGACTATGCAAAAATCATCCTTCCCACCGATGGACT
>DDYT01000027.1 GCA_002348095.1 Erysipelotrichaceae bacterium UBA2227
GTCAATAAATTCCGGAGAATTTACACGCGTACCGATTCCTTGAGTATCTTTTAACTCAAGAATCGAAAGACCCACGATTTTCCCGTCATCGGCAAAGCCGATCAAAAACTTGATAGGAGCCGCATAGCCCAATACTTCAACTTTATAAGCGATCCCGACCCCTTGTGCAGTATAGGCTGCCTTAATAAGTCCGGATTCATCATCCTTGACTTCCAAAGGCGCAAAACTGGTAGCGGTCGGAAAGATGATTTGCAAATTCGCTTTTTCAGCGGCAATCGCATTTTCCGCAATGATTGGTGCCGTAATCCCATTGACAAATGCCAAGGCACCCCCGGCAAGTGTACTGATAATCGCTAAGAACAAAGCGAAGTGTAATGCTTTTTTGACCATGCGATTACCCTCCCTTCTTCAATGTTTCGATGGCGAAACGTACGGCACGGGCCGCCGAAACCGACGTGACCGTCGCACCGGCGACTGTATCGACCGAAATTGACTCGTCATCGATAAGCAAACCTTCAAACTGCTTCAGGAAAGTCTCAGAATCGATTTTGTCTCCGATTCCTTTGGTATCCGCAAACGTAATGACTTTGACAGAAACGATCTTCCCTTGGGCTGTATCTATTTTAACCTCAAATACATTGGGCTTCGCCCCTTCATAACCGCCCTCAAGGATTGCATATCCCTTTGAAGACACCGTATAGGTAACCACATTGCCCTCAGTGACCGTATTGGTCAGTTCCGGTGTGGCGGTGGCGGTGGCTGCAGAGAAAATCCCGATGGGATCACCCAAGTTGATTACCGGTACTTCCGGATCGGGTTCTTTCGGAACGACCGGCACCATGATGTTCGCAACAAAGACAAACAGCAGAATTCCGGTAAGACTCAGCGTACCAATAGAAATCGCATATTTTTTCGCTTTTTGGATTTGCCAGCCATCAGTCAGACGTTCGATGGTCGGAGTAAACATGTTCATGATTAAAATCGAATATAATACACCGCCCGGCAGATTGGCCTGAACGCGGATCAAAATCGTGATAATGCCGCACCCGATCGCAAAGATGATACGTCCGGCAGCTGAAGTCGGATTGGTGACCGGATCGGTCGCCATAAACACTGCCCCAAACATTAAACCGCCGGCAAGTACGTGATAGAGCGGATACCAAATGCCCAATCCTCGAACCAAGGCGATTACTGCAGCCAGTACAAACACAGTACCGACATAAAATACCGGAACGCGCCAGTCAAGCACTTTACGGAAAGCCAGATAAGCGCCGATTGCGATGATCAGCAGTGCACTGGTTTCACCGATTCCGCCCGGATACCAACCCAGAAGCAAGCCTGTCAGACCGCCAAACTTCGCTAAAAGTTCGCTTAGCACCGTTTGATCGGTAATGATCCATCCTAAATTCGCAATCGAAGCAATCGGCGTCGGACCGGTAGTCATATCCACGGTGACTGCTGCCGCAAAAGAGGTGAGCATCGCTGCCCGGCCCGCAGCTGCAGGATTGAAGATGTTATGACCAAATCCGCCAAATAGCAACTTGGCAAAGAAAATCGCAAAGAACGAACCGAAAGCCATCGCATATAACGTTGTCGAAATCGGCACCATCAACACCAAAATAGTGGCGGTCACGATCGGGAAGGACGAAGATATATGTTTCTTAATGTCTTTCTTTGTAAATACACACCATAAAACTTCCACGATGGCTGCGACCAAAACGGAAGTAGCCATCAGGCTCAAGGCATGGATCACGTATTTCATGCCGTATTCAACATAATAGAATGTCAAAGCAAAGGCGAATACAACCATCAAAGCGAGGGTCAGTTCAAGCATAATCCGCTTGGTGCTGAGGACATCGCGTGCATTGGGTGACGGTCTGAATGTAAATTTCATTGTCGTTACCCCCCTATTTCTTCAATGCCAAGATGCGTTTGGCACGACGGACACCTTCGGTCACATCCAGTTTGGACGGACAGACATAGGTGCACAAACCGCACTCGATGCAATCATTGACATTCAGTTTTTCAATCAAATCCATATTTTTTGCTTTTTCCGCATTGTTGATGCGTACCGGCAATAAACCTGCCGGGCAAGTATCATTACAGCGGCCGCAGCGCAGACACTCGATCGCATCCACCGGGCGGGTCTTTAAAATCGTGATTGCGTTGGTATACGGCGTCGTCACAAACTGATCATTGGTCACCGTTTTACCCATCATCGGACCACCGGCGATGCACAAAACATCTTCCGAGGTATATCCGCCCAGCTGAGCTGCGATATCTGATGCTTTCATTCCGACCGGAACCAAAACATTAGCCGGTTTAGTGATGCCGTCACCGCTGACCGTAACCATTTTTTCAATGATCGGCTGCCCTTTCAGTGCCTGAGCAAAAGCAATCGCCGTGGTCGCATTGTTTACGACGACCCCGACTTCACCCGGAAGCTTATTGTATCTCTTCTTAAAGATCTGATACACCAGCGTACGTTCCCACCCCATCGGATACATATCGGGAACGGCTTTGATTTCGATTGAAGGAATGTTGGCTGCCGCTTCTTTAAGTTTTGCAAGCAACTCTTTCTTCGTTTCTTTGACCGCAATCATCGCCCGCTTGCCATCGGCTGCCTTGAGCATTGCTTGAGTGCCGGTCATCAGATCTTCGATGTTTTCTTCGATCATTCGGTAATCCGCGGTGATATATGGTTCGCACTCGACTCCATTGATCAGCACGGTGTCGACATCTTTCGCAAACTTATACTTAATATAGGTCGGGAATCCGGCTCCGCCACAACCGACGATCCCTGCATTCATCATAAAATCAATCAACTGCTGACGCGACGCCTCCTGCCAGTTTAGCGGCGCAAATGCCTCCGTCTTCTCAAATAACCCATCATTTTCGATAACGAAATGATCCAACGGTTTCAACAGCCCGTGCATAACCTTTTGTATGCCCTTGACCGTACCGGAA
The DNA here is from genome assembly GCA_002348095.1 of Erysipelotrichaceae bacterium UBA2227. GTDB lineage: Bacteria > Bacillota_I > Bacilli_A > Erysipelotrichales > Erysipelotrichaceae > UBA2227. The sequence goes on from DDYT01000027.1 coordinate 2,968, forward strand.
ACCGGAGAAAACAATGGAACCGTCATGTTATCATTACGTACAGCAAGTTTGGTATTGACCAAGACCCGATCGCCTTCTTTAACCAACAATTCGAAATTTGTTGAATTAAAATTGAAAATCGGGATGTATACCAGTTTGGGTACTGTAAGCTTTACGATTTCATTGTAATTTGTCAACTCTTTGTGTCCTACGACATGTTTCTTCATCGGACCAATCCATATTGACATTCAATTCACCTTACCCTCTCTTTTAGCCATTGCATAAACAGATAAAGCAAGCATATCGCTTGACAGTGCAGTTTATTCAATCCTGTTACATTATAACACAAAACTTTTCGTTGAAAAGTTGAAAATCGTGACAAGTGAGTTTTTTTCACAAATGACTGACAACATAGCAACTCACATTGACCATTGGATGAATTGTGATATAATTACCACGGTGATAAAGTGAAAAAGATTCTGATCGTCATTTTTATGACAGCAATGATTGCCGGCTGTGTACCGGCAACAAAAGAAGAGTTTAACCGATACAGCAACCAAACCGTCGAAGCCGGTTTTGATACACTGATATCAATGATTGCTTATACAAAAACTCCGCAACAGTTTACGGAGTATTTTGAGCTTATGAAATCCGAGTTCTACAAATACCATCAGTTATTTGACAAATACAATGCCTACAACGGAATCAATAATATATATACGATCAACCAGTATGCCGGGATCACGCCGGTGACTGTCGATCCGGTCATAATCGATATGTTATTATTAAGTAAAGAGTGGTATGAAAAAAGTAACCGGCAGTTTAACGTTACGTTAGGTGCCGTTTTAAAAGTATGGAGTGCATACCGCGATGAAGCAGAAATACTTAATTCTCAAGGAAAACCCGGCGAAATCCCGCCCATGGCACTTTTACAAGAAAAAATGACCTGCACCGGTTGGGATTATGTCGAAATCGATCAAGAGAAAAACACCGTTTACTTAACCGATGCCTGTGCCTCTCTGGATGTCGGCGGTGTAGCCAAAGGATATGCAACTGAGCTGGTTGCCAAAAAACTTGAGCAATCCGGCCTTACAATGGGCATCATCAATGCCGGAGGCAATGTGCGTTCCATCGGTACAAAACCGGAAAACGATCCTTGGGCTGTCGGAATAGAGTCTCCGGATATGGGTGGTGTTGCCAGTCTTGACACCATCCGCCTTCCCAAATCAACATCCTTTGTAACTTCCGGCGATTATCAGCGCTATTTTATCGGTCCAAACGGAATTACCTATCATCATTTGATCGACCCGACCACACTGATGCCCGGACGACATTTTAGAGCGGTCACCGTCATTTGTGAGGACTCAGGCTTAGCTGACATTTTGTCCACGACCGTATTTTTATTAAGCTATCAAGAAGGAGTCAAAGTCATTGAAGCGATGCAGAAACAATACCCTGATCAAGTCATCGGTGCACTCTGGGTATTTGAGGAAAGCCAAATCCCCCAAGGAGTACAAGCTGTACAAAGCGGCGGGTATTACCTGGCAATTTCACCGAGTTTGGTAACTTATTCGAGAATTTTCGCAAAATAGATACGTTTTCATAGATATTTATGCCCAACAGGTCTACAATGAATGGGTAACGAAGGTGATAAAATGAAAAGGATTTTAAAACGTAATTGGCGAATCGTTATTATTTTTATAGCGAGCTTCATCACGTTCTTTTTGATCGAACTTCTGTTCCGCATTATGAGCAGACAGCCGATTGCCAGCTTTGGATTTTTGAGAATGTTCTTATTCACATCGGCTTCCGCCCTGATCATGAGCGTGCTTTTATCGTACTTACCGGAGAAACTGTCTAATCTGACTTTGTTGTTTGTGGCATGGTTTTTCTCCATATATGCGTTAGCTCAGCTTGGATTCAAAAATTATCTGGGCAACTACTTTTCTTGGTCGATTATCCGAAATACAATCGGCGGAGTCACGGATTATGCCGGAGATTTTTTGAAATACATCAAACCATCCTATTTCCTGATGCTTATCCCGGCAACCCTGCTGACACTGATGATCCTGACGAAACTGTTTGTGATCCCCAAGCGAAAACCGCATTGGCCGATATGGGTTGCAACGATCCTGCTGACCATCACGACGCATTTGATTTCGGTCGGATCGCTTTATCTGTTTAATAATGAAACTGCCTTACACAAGGCATACTCCCTTTATCAAAGTCCGGTCATGTCAGAGTTGGCAATGACCGAAATCGGCTTAGGCACTTTTATGTGGCGGGATATGACCTTGGTATTTAAAGAAGTCGAAGATGAAATCATCATTATTGATCCCGATCCGGATACCAAACCGGTAGAAGATAAAACCCGCAAAATCAAAACGGCACGTTGGGAAGAGTTGATGAATCTGGAATCCAACAGTCGGATCAAAAAAATCGATGAGTTTCTGCTTTCGACAACCGTAACACCCAGAAACGATTTTACCGGAACCTTCAAAGGGAAAAACCTGATTTACGTCATGGTCGAAGCAATGGATTTGGTTGCAATCGACGAAAAGCTGACCCCTACCCTGTACCGACTGACGCAGGAAGGCTGGTACTTTGATAACTATTATGCTCCGATCGCTTCTTGTGCGACCGGTGAAAGTGAGTTTATGTCCATGGTCTCGCTGATACCCAGTACGACCGTATGTACACCTAATTCATACTATAAAAATGAATTCTCCCCGGCATTGATGAACCTGTTTAAAAAGGCCGGTTACTCGACCAACTCCTATCACAGTTACTCTGATAAATTCTATCCGCGCAGCGAACTTCACATTCAGTACGGATCAGAAAAATTCTATAACAATGATGAGTTGGATATCAAAAAACTTCTGGGTTGGCCCAGTGATATCAATCTCTTTGAAGAATCGATGAAACTGATTCTTCAGCAAGAGAAACCGTTTATGTCATTTATCATAACGGCTGCCATGCATTTGCCCTATGATATCGACAGTACATTAGGCAATCGTTATCTCGCAGAAGTCCGCGCCGTCTATCCCAATCATCCAATCGAAATCCAGCGTTATATATCAAAAGCCATGGACTTTGATCGGGCTGTTGAAAAAATGATTAATATTCTGGATGATGCCGGTGAACTGGATGACACTGTACTGATATTTTTTGCGGATCACCATCCGCTGAAAATGAATACCGGTTATCTTTTCGACGCTACCCAGCAAGTCGACCGTCGTAAAGGACTAAACAGAGATTTGTCCCCGATGATCATTTACAACCCGAAACTGACACCGACCGTCCACAGCATGCCTGGATCAACGATGGACTTAGCTCCTACCGTGGCCAATCTGTTTGACTTAGAATTTGACCCGCGTCTGTATATGGGTGTCGATTTGTTCAGTGATGCGGATAAAATCGTGATTTTCCCCAGTGGCAGCTGGCGGACCGTTGTTGGTGAATATTCAGCCCCGCGGTCGAAATTTACGCCGTACGATGAAGAAAACACATATACGACTGAGGAAATCGCACTGATCAATCAGCGTGTACGCAATCAGTTTGCGGTCAGTGAGGAAATCTATAAAACCAATTACTTCAAGTTTCGCCTTGAAATAAATCCATAAGAAAGGAACCGCGAGGTTCCTTTTACTTATTTGTCGGCCGTGGTAAGAATTTTCCAATCGTCATCGCTACATGTGATACCGGATGGGTCTGCAGAATGATCCTTCCCGGACCGCTAACCACGGTATTAAACAAACCTTCACCGCCAAAAAGCATATTTTTTAATCCAGGAACCGTTACGATATCCAGTGAACATGTTTCATCCATCATCGCAAGATATCCCGTATCGATGATCATCTTCTGACCATGAGCTAAAACATATTCGACCGCATGACCGTCGATTTCTACAAAGGCCGTCCCTGTACCGGAAAGTTTCTGCATAATGAACCCTTCACCGCCAAAGAAACCTGCCCCAATCTTCTTCTGAAAGAAAATACTTAATTCCACCTGATCGGTTGCGGCAAGAAAACCGGATTTCTGAACGATGATCGAAGCATTGGGTCGAATCTCAAACGCTTTGATCGAACCGGGAAACGAAGAAGCAAATGCAATCATACCCGCATTGCCAATCGCAGTATAACGGTTTGAAAACATGCTCTCTCCCGAGAGCATCCGACCGAACATTTTCGATACCCCGCCGCCGGAAGTCGTCTCCATTTTCATATTATCACTCATCCAACACATCGATCCGCCTTCACTGATCATCGTCTCCTGACTGTTGAGTTCACAAATCACTACAGGTAACGGTGTTCCTTCAATCGTATATTTCATATTTCAATACCTCCAAGTTCATTATACTATTTTAAGTAATCTTTTTCACAAAAAAACCGTCCTTTCGGACGGTAAGCTCTACTTTTTACCCAACAGTTTAAACATGTTTCTCTTATATACTTCGACCCCCGGCTGATCAAAAGGATTGACGTCCAACAGATATACGGTCATCCCACAAGCCTTGAAGAAGAAATAGACGAGATAACCAAACGTGAATGCTGAGGTATCTTCGATATGCAACAAGATGTTGCTGACATTCCCTTCATCCACATGGGCAGCCAAGGTACCGCGAAACGCCATCTTATTGACCCAATCCAGACTCTTGCCGGCCAAATAATTCATCTGATCAGTATCATCCTCGGCCATCGGAAAGTGTCCGTCAAGCATCGGCTGTTCCACGACCAACACGGTCTCAAACAATTTATTGGAACCTTCCTGGACAAACTGCCCCATCGAGTGCAAATCGGTCGAGAAATTGACGGAAGTCGGCAATAAACCTTTGCCTTCCTTCCCTTCCGATTCACCAAAGAGCTGTTTCCACCACTCAGCCAACATGAAAAGATGCGACTCATAGGAAACCAGCATCTCTGCAAACTTTCCCTGATTTTCCAAAATACGGCGGGCAACCGCATACTGATAAGCCGGATTGCTCTTAAGGCTTTCATCATTCAGTGCGATCATAGCTGATTTCGCTCCGGCCATCACAGCCTCGATATCGATGCCTGCCACAGCAATCGGCAGTAACCCGACCGAAGTCAGTACCGAGTATCGTCCGCCGATATCATCGGGGATTGTAAAGGTTTCATACCCGTTTTTTTCTGCCAGAGCCTTCAATGTGCCCCGCTTTTTGTCAGTGGTCGCTATGATGCGCTTGGAAGCTTCTTCGATTCCATAAACCGACTCCAGATACTGACGAATCATACGAAAAGCGAGCGCAGTTTCCGTGGTCGTACCGGACTTGGAAATGACGTTGCAATACACGCTTTTCCCCTTGATATAATCAAGCAACTGAACAATGGCAGTCGATGAGAATGTGTTTCCGACATACAATACTTCCACATCTTTTTTTCCATACAATCCCTGAATAAATTCGATCGCTGCGCGGGCTCCTAAATACGAACCGCCGATACCGCAAACCAAAAACACTTCCGCATCCTTACGGATCCTTTCGGCAGCTGCCTGCACGCGGGCAAATTCATCCTTGTCATAATTCTTCGGCCATTCCACCCAACCCAGGAAGTCATTGCCCTTAGCGGTTTTCTCGTGCAACGCCCGATGATAAAAAGTTACCTTATCCTGAAAATCCTCTACAGAAGTCTCAAGTTTTGCATAAGTCAAATCGC
>DDYT01000066.1 GCA_002348095.1 Erysipelotrichaceae bacterium UBA2227
TTGATGATTACGCCCATCATCCGACGGAGGTTTCCGTGACGGTCGATGCGGCTCGCAAACGTTATCCGAATATGACACTGATCGCGGTATTCAAACCGCATCGGGTATCCAGAGTATTTCGGTTTGCCAGGGAGTTTGCGCTAGCTTTATCCAAGGCGGATGTGGTTGCGTTATGTCCCTTTACAAGTATCGATGATCAGGAAGAGGGGATTGATATCGACATCACCTATCTTCAAAATATGATTGAGGGAAGCTTCATCGTCAATGAAAATGACATGGATGCCCAGCGTCTGGCAGCATATAAGCCGGCTGTGTATCTGTTTATGAGTTCAAAGGACATATACAATTTAAGTGATTCAGTAAAGCGCTATCAATAATCTTGAAAATATTTTCAAAATTGTGTACAATAATTTTGAGGTGATCATCATGGATGCATTGTTACGCGCATTACAAGAGGTATCAGTACAGTTATTGCCTTTTTTAGGCGTAGTGGTACTGATTTTTCTTATTATGATTTTGCGTAGGATTTATTTGCTTTTGGCTGATGTCGGAGTGACGGTTTCAAAGGTAAATACGGCAATGGATAAAGTAAACAGCAGTTTAGACGAGGTCAAAGCGCCGCTGTCAACATTAAACCGACTGTCTCATTCCATTGATTTGGTGCATACCGCAACGGAATCAGCCGTAAAAGGGGCAATCCGGGTTGTATCTGAAAACTATGAATGGATCAAAGATGCCGCGGTTTCAGCAATCAGTAAAGTCAAACATAAAGATGAAAAGAAAGGAGATTATGAAGATGAGTGAGGTACAAAATCAAGTTGATCAGGCGTTGGATGAAATTAACAAAAACGTAGAAGGTTTTAAAGAAGATGTCGATCAGGTTTTTGAAGAACTGAAAGATCATGAGAAAGACAAAGTCACAAAAATTAAGGAAGATGTCGTCCGGGCTGTCGAAAACATCGTAGAAGCCACCAAAAAGCTGATTCACGATTTAAAAGAGGACGAGGAACTCAAGTCAAAGCTGCATAATGCAAAAGAAAAGACTTTCGAACTTTTAAATGATGCGAAAGAGAAACTGATTGAAATCAAAGAAGACGAGGCTTGGAAACAGCGCTTTGCAAGCGTTAAAAACAAGACGATTGAAATCAGGGATAAAGTTGTCGATAAAGTCTCTGAAAATGAGGAGTTTGTTGAGAAAGTGACTGAAATCAAGGACAAAGCAGTCAAAGTCACGGTAGAGACCGTAAGTCAAGCCAAAGAAAAAGTCGATGAGTTCATCAATCGTCCGGATGTTCAGGAGAAAATCGAAGATGCCAAAGAAAAGACGGTCGATTTGGCAGAAAAAGCGGTCGATAAGCTGAAAGAATGGCTTAAACCGAAGTCGAAAGAAGAAGATAAGTAGGTACTGATATGAAACGTGTTACCATATATGACGTTGCCCATGAGGCAAAAGTTTCCCTTGCTACGGTTTCCCGTGTTATCAACGGTTTGGAAATCGTTCGCGAAGATACCCGAGCCCGGGTCGAATCAGCCATCGAAAAACTTGGGTACAAACCCAATGCCATCGCTCAAGGGTTGGCATTACAGAAAACGACGACCATTGCATTGGTCGTGCCCGAAGCAAGTTTCAATTACACCGGTCAGATCATTAACGGTCTGCTCGATGTCGCAAAAATCTATAAATATAACATCATGTTGCATACGACGACCGAGGGTATTCTCGAAATTAATGAAATCATTGAGAATATCATCAAATCACGGGTGGACGGAGTCGTGATTTTCAATGACAAACTGCTCTACAACGAGTTGAGAGAACTGACGAAATATCAGTTTCCGATCGTATTGATCGGTAACCGGATGTCGGAGAACAATGTCGCCTGTGTGTATGTCGATATTGAAAAAGCTGCTTATGAGCTTGCTTTACAATACATCAGCCGAGGGCAGAAAGACATCGCCATCGTTGAGGATCGCAAAAATTCCTATGCGATCAACCAGTTGATCAAAGGTGTAACACGTGCGTTTGAAGAAAATCAGTTAAAATTTCAACAGTATATCGAAATTCCGGCCATGTATCGAAGTTCATATGAGTTTCTGACCAATTATTTCAAAGATAAAAAACATGACCTGATCATTGCTTACCGCGATTCACAGGCATTGGCAGCCATCAACGCCGCCAACGAAAACGGCATCGCGGTGCCTAAGGAAATGGAAATCGTCTGTGTGATCGATACGAAGTATAACGCAATGGTCCGTCCGCGTCTGTCGAGTTTTTCAATTCCTTCGTATGATCTGGGTGCTGTCGCGATGCGTATGATGACAAAACTTTTACATCAGGAAGTATTCGAAGATCGCGAAATCGAACTGAGCTATTTGTTTACACCGCGTCAGTCCACAAAGTAATTGACGCTTGCCTGCAAATTTACTATAATTTCAGTATCGCAATGACGGGAATAAGTACTTGCAACATCCTTCAGAGAGACAGTGGCTGGTGAAAACTGTTGTTTGGCACAAGGAAATACACCCCTGAGCATCTTTATGAAAAGTAAAGACGTTGCCGGCGTTAACGGTTCAAGTGCACGAAAGTGAACTAAGGTGGTACCGCGCATATGCGCCCTTGGACTCAAGGGCGTTTTTTATTTGAAGGGAGAAAAATCATGGATTTTTTACAAGAACTGACTTGGCGGGGGCTGATTAAGGATGTTACAGATTTAGAAGGTTTGAAAGAGCGCATTAAATCGCCGATGACGGTGTACTGCGGTTTTGATCCGACGGCGGATTCCTTGCACATCGGTCATTTACAGCAATTGCTGCTTCTGAAACGGTATCAGATGCAGGGACATCATCCCATCGCATTGATTGGCGGAGCTACCGGAATGATCGGGGATCCGCGACCGACTACCGAACGGTCTTTACAGTCACTCGAAGAGATCAATGCCAACATCGTCGGGATCTCGGCGCAGATTCGGGCGATATTATGCAGTTCGGATTTGCCGGTTACCATCGTCAATAATTATGACTGGTTGAGCAAAATCGATATTCTGACATTTTTAAGAGAGTACGGCAAACATTTCAATGTCAATTACATGATTGCCAAAGATATCGTTTCTTCACGGTTGACAACAGGGATATCCTTTACCGAGTTTACCTATACGATCCTGCAGGCAGCTGACTGGCTGCATTTGTATCAGAATCATCATTGTGACATGCAGATCGGCGGCAGTGATCAATGGGGGAATCTGACCAGCGGCAGTGAACTTATCCGTAAAGTCGAGGGCAGTGAGGCGAAAGTTTTCGGTGTGACATCACCGCTGATCACCAATTCCGACGGCAGTAAATTTGGCAAAAGCGAAGGCAAGAACATTTGGCTGGATCCTTCGAAGACAGATTCCTATACATTTTATCAATACTGGATCAACGTATCTGACAACGATATCATCGATTTTATGAAGCGGCTGTCGTTTAAAACTCCTTCAGAAATCATGTCTTTTAGCGAAGTAACGGAAAAACAGCCGCATCTGCGCTTGGCACAAAAGGCGCTGGCCGAAGAACTCACGATTCTGGTATTCGGTGAAGAAGGACTTTCGAGTGCGAAAAAAATCACGGAAGTATTGTTTTCAGGTCAGTTCGATGCGTTAAGTCTGTCCGAACTGAATGTGGCTTTGGCAGATGCACCGTCAGCAAGGCTTTCCGAAAGTGCATTACTGATCGATTGTCTGGTTTTAGCCGGTTGTGCAAAAAGCAAAAGGGAAGCACGTGATCTGATTAGCGGAGGATCGGTTTTGGTCAATGGGACCAAGGTAACGGACTTGGAGTATACCGTAGAAAAAGAAAATGCCTTGCACCAGTCCGTGACGGTCTTGCGCAAGGGAAAGAAGACATACGCTGTCATTCGTCATATGTAAAATAACCGTGAAGACGGTTATTTTCTTGAAAAAACTAAATATGCGCCAATAACGATCAGAATGACTGGCCAGCTGAGTATATCTCGCAAATACTGACCGATGTTTGGATACACGTTCAATATAAGCAGGTACACTCCAAAAATCACAAACAGTAAGCCTGCTTTCTGTCTTGATGTCATAGGATCACCTCAAAAACCATTATACACCAAATGGGCTGTGTGATATAATACATCAGAGGTGTTTGTATGCGGAAATTGACGTTATTTTTGATTCTGGCGTTGATATTGACGGGTTGTCAGTGGTTTGACAACGACGAAATCGATAAAGCAAAATTCCAGCGGTACTCAGCGTATTATACGTCGATTTTTGATAATGACCGTTTTGTGATTGCTTCTCAGTACTATGACCTTGAAGTGGTCATGAACAAAATCGGTGAAACCGAATATCGCTATGACGTCATCATCGATTCGCCCAAAATCGCGATGTACGCCATCGAAATCATGGTAGTCGAAAATAACATTACTCCCGAAGCTGCTTCGAAGATGATGCCTACCATCGGCATTTTTGAAAGTCTTGAATATAATCTGATTCCTTATCAGGTCAACGTTGACAAAGGTTACGTCAAAGGTCTGATCGTCAGCGGTGTTTCGAATATGCCGTCGATCAATCTGAAAATCATGGTTTTATGGCGTGACTATGCGAAACTGCAGGTGACCCGGGAGTTTTTTGATATAAATAAGACCTATGATGATGGAACAGATATCGAAGAACCTATCAATGACGATGATAACAATGGCGAAGAAGAGGGCAGCAACCCATGACCAATCGCCGGAAACAATCGTTGATTGCCGGCGGTCTCACCAGTACTGCCGGTATCTTTTTGTCCAAAGCTTTGGGTATTTTATATGTTTCTCCTTTTACCGCTCTGGCAAGTGAAGCCAACACGGCATATTATGCGTATGCATATTCCATTTATGATTTGCTTCTGAAAGTTTCACTGGCCGGGCTCCCGTTTGCGGTTGCTGCGCTGGTAGCAAAATATATGGTCAAAGAGGATGTAAAAACGGTCATACTGATCCGCAAGTTATCGATGTCGTTTATGGCAGTCTTCGGTTTTGTTTCAATGATGATCGTTTTGATTTTTTCTGAGCCGATCACGACACTCATCATTACAGAGAATGTGACGGCCGAAACATTGCAACGCACGCGCAATGTTTTAATGATCATATCGCTCGCCTTGTTTGTCGTTCCGCTGCTCAGCAGTTACCGCGGATTTTATCAGGGCCTGAAATACTTAAAAGAATACGCCTTTTCACAAGTCCTTGAGCAGTTGGCACGCATCCTTTTTTTGCTGGGGATGGGTTTCTTAGCCGTAGTGATCTTCCGGCAGGATTCGATGTGGGCCGTGTATTTTGCGGTGCTCTCCACCTCAGTGTCGGCGATGATTTCAATCTTTCAGTTTGTGTTTCTTGACCGTCGTGTGTATAAAGATCTCAAGGCGAAGGCAAATGAACAACATAATGAACCCGTAAACCGAAAAGAACTGATGATGGAACTCTTTAACTTTTCGATTCCGTTTTTTCTGATGTCTTTTTTCAGTTCAGGCTTCAGTATTTCAAATCTTTTCTTGTTCAACCGCTCCATGTACATGATTTCCGACAATGAAAATCAGATAAAATTATTGTATTCCATGATCATGTTTACGACCAACAAACTGACATCGATCCCCCAGGTATTGGCGCCCGGATTTTCGATCGCCATCATACCTTATATCACTTCCTCGTATGAACGCAAAGACATGAAGGAAGTTCGCAAGTATATCACCGACGCTCTGAATACGGTCTTGTATTTGGCGATCCCTTTGAGTTTCGTACTGTATTTTCTGGCTGAACCTGTGTACTACGTGATGTACGGAGCTCAAAATGTAGAGGTCGGTGCGATCGTTTTACGCACATCGACTTTACTGGCACTGACCGGAACAGTTTATCCGGTCGTTACGACGATGATGATGTCTTTACGGATGAAACGCAAGATCCTTACCAGTTGGATCATCGGGTTTTTCATCAATATGGCCACGATCATGCCGCTGATCCTCGTATTTAACTTTTACGGCTCGATCTTATCTGCGGCATTATCCTCAGCGTTTGTCATCATTGTATCATTGGTTCAGATACGCAAAACCCTGGGCATCCGTTACACAAAAACATTACGACTGCTCTTACTGATGATAGTCGGTATGATTTCATTCTACGCTGTCAGTGTGCTCTTTGGCCTGCTGATCGGTGATCCGACTCATTATCCCCGAATCATCATGCTGATCATTTTGGGCATCGGGACATTACTGACGATGGCTGCTTACTTTGCGACCACATATTGGTTGCAGGTCCCGCAAGCAATCTTTGGGGAGGATTTTGCTGAAAAGATCATTTTAAGGTTCAGGCGATGAGACTGGATAAATACCTGAGTTTGGCGAATATCGGTTCGCGAAAAGAAGTGAAAAAGATCATCCGGCAAAAAAGAGTTTCTGTCAACGGGGCATTGACTGCGGATGATGATATCCATATTGATCCGTATATCGATGAAGTCCGTGTAGACGACGAGAAACTTACGGTCATCCTTGATGTATACATCCTGTTAAATAAACCGAACGGTGTCGTCAGTGCGACCAGCGATGAGATGCACAAAACTGTTTTGGAATGTATCGACGCAAGTTTGCCGCAAGGGTGTTTTCCGGTCGGACGTTTGGATATCGATACAGAAGGACTTTTACTGATAACCAACGATGGGGATCTGGCTCACCGACTGTTATCACCCAAGCGAAAAGTGGATAAAGTTTATCTTGTAAAATCCCGCAATCCGATCGAACAAGATACGATCATCAAGCTTGAATCCGGGGTGGACATCGGTGATGAAACTTTGACGCTGCCGGCGAAGGTAGAATGCACCGATGAAACAACGGTCCGCTTGACGATTCAGGAAGGCAGGTATCATCAAGTGAAACGGATGTTTGCTGCATGCGGAAATGAGGTCACTTATCTGAAGCGTATATCAATGGGTCCTTTGCAGTTGGATGAAAATCTGAAGTGCGGCCAGTGGCGGTTTCTCAGTGAAAGTGAAGTTGAAAAACTAAAAAACGGATAGAAAAAACCCGGTCGGCTGACCGGGTTTTGTTCGATTAACGGTTGTAGAATTCGACGACGAGTGCTTCGTTCAACTCGGCGTTGAGCTCATTGCGTTCCGGGTAACGGACGAATGTGCCTTTTTTTGCTTCTTTGTCGACCGAGACGAAATCGACGGTGTTAAGGGTTGCTTCCAATGAATCACGCAATAAGTCAAGACCTTTTGAGGTTTCTTTGACTTCGATCACGCTGCCCGGTTTCACCGAGTATGATGCAATGTCGACCTTTTGGCCGTTGACCAGGATATGGCCGTGATTGACCAACTGGCGGGCTGCATTGCGCGTGCGGCCAAAGCCCATGCGATAGACTACATTGTCCAAGCGGGCTTCCAATAAGCTTAAGAAGTTGTGACCGGTAACCCCAGCCATTTTGGTTGCTTTTAAGTACGTGTTGTAGAACTGACGTTCTGTCACTCCGTACATAAAGCGAATGCGTTGTTTTTCACGTAACTGTAATCCATAGTTGGATAACTTCGCGGGACGTTTACCGCCGTGCTGACCAGGCACGCTTTGACGTTTCTTCAGTTCCTCGCCGGTTTCAAGAATTGAGAAACCTAAGCGACGGGCCTTTTTCCAAACCGGTCCGTTGACTCTTGCCATGTAAATACCTCCTTATTGTTTTATGGCTGACATAAAACAACAACAGGCGCAAATCATCGTTGAGGGGTGTTTGTCTTGGGTATTTCGCTTTTGCAGCAAGTTACTTTACTCCATCTTACCGATGTGACAAACGCCAGATTCAAGACTTTGCGAGCTGCCATCATTTGACGCTTTAATACTATACCAAAAACGATGAGTTATGTCAATTTTTACCTCAACGAAACATATTTTATGTTACAATATGAACAATGGGGTGACGCATTTATGAATCTTGATGACATTTTGAACTTTCTATCGCAAAGAGAAGTATTGATCGGCCTTTCCGGTGCTTTGTTTTTGCTCATTGCCGTGTTGATCTTCCGCCGTTTGCGGTTAAGCGGATACTTGCGGAAACTGAAAGAACTTGAAATCCGTTACAATTCGATTAAGAGCGTCCCGTTGCAGTTTAAACTGAACAAAGCCATCGCTTTGGCTCGTGTCAACCATGAAATCAGTGAGCTGACTCAAGCATGCAAGGAAGATTTTCATAAAATATTCGATAACTTTAAATCGATTGCAGCCCTGTTGGCAGACACCGAAGATGAACTTTTGATCGGAAAACTGAAAACGGCCAAGGACAGTCTATTGGATTTGAGCGGATTGATCGATCAGGAACAAAAACGCGTTGAGGAACTCGACGGCCGTTTGAATATGATCTTGGAAAGGGAAAATCAGCAGCGCTACGAGATTACCCGTCTGAAAGACGAGTTCAGGGAAGTGAAGAGTCAGATTTCCGCGAAAGCCCCGGTGTTGAACTTCAGCATGGAAACCATCGAACACGAAGTCTCGGAAATTGAGAAAATGTTTACGGCCTTTGAAGAATGGATGTTTGCTTCGGAATTTGAGAAAGCCGAAGGGAAGTCCGCCGAAATCAATGAAGCTTTGGCGGTCATAAAAAACCAGATAGAAACGTTACCGGATTTGATCAGTCTGGCAAAAGGCTTACTGCCGCGGCTGCTGGATGACGTTGCCTTCAATTACAGCCGTATCAAGCAAAAAGGCGTGTTTCTGAATCATTTGGAAGTCAGCAAGAATCTGGATATGATATCAGCTACGTTAAAGGAAGATTTGACTGCACTTCGTCAGGGTCTGACCGATCGGGCGAAAGAACATTGTGATGATAATCAGAAGCGGTTGCAGCAACTGATTTCCGCCATGGAACGCGAAGACAAGGCGTTTGATGAGATTTCCGTGATTTGCAATGCACTTGCTGTCACTTCCACCGATAATGCCAGCCTTTTTACCGAGGTCCGTCAAAGTGTCGAACTGGTAGCACTTCGGTTCGGTTTCAATCAGCTGAGTACATCCCTTCCGAAAATTGAGAAGGAAATGATGGCCAGCATGGAGACTTTCAGAAAACTCGAACGGATGAGCCGTGAAAAATCGATACCTGCTTCGACTTTGCTGATATCGTTTAAAGAATGTCAGCAGGATATGGCAAATCAAACCAAGGATATCCAGGTTATCAAGGAACAGGTACAGCGGGCTTCCTCGGATGAAGAGCGGGCGAAGAAACAGTTGCTCAAACTTCATCTGATCATGAATGAAATTGAAGTAAAGATTCACCGTCACCGCTTGCCGCAGATTTCTGAAAATTACCAGGGAGATGTCGCACGTTGTCATCAGTATATCGAATCAATGGAAGAACTGCTCTCTGTCAATCCGTTAGACATCAAAGCACTGAATCTGACTGTCAGTGAAGCCATTGATTATATCTATAAACTGTATAACAATGTCAATAACATCGTAGGTATGGTCGATATGGTCGAACATGCCATCGTATTCGGCAATAAATACCGCTCCAGTTTTCCGGCGCTGGATTCTGAACTTACCCGGGCTGAACTGTCGTTTAGAAACGGGGAGTATACACAGGCGCTGACCATTGCCTTGTCAGCCATCGAAAAACTTCATCCTCAGAAATTTGAGGATTTGATTAAGGAGAATGCCCGAAGTGCAAAGCATGCCTGATATTTATTTTGATTACGCTTCCACAGCACCCGTCCGTCATGAGGTAATTGAGGCAACGCAAACATTGTTGCCTCAGTTTTATGCTAACCCGGATTCATTGCATCATTTGGGTACGAAAGTATCTGATCTGATGCGGGTCAGCCGGGAAAAGATTGCAGCCATGCTCCGTGTATCCCCTGAAACGGTATTGTTTACCGCTTCGGCATCCGAAGCCAATAACATGGCTATCAAAGGGGTTGCGTTCGCCAACCGGCACAAAGGCAGACACTGCATTACCAGCAAGATCGAGCATAGCAGTGTCCTTAATGCTTTTATACAATTGGAGCAGCATTTCGGTTTTGAAGTTGATTATCTGGATGTGGATGAGTATGGCCGTATTTCATTGGAACGGTTACAAAGCTTACTGCGAAAAGATACGATCCTTGTTTCGATCATGGCGATCAATAATGAGATCGGAACGATTCAGGATATAGAGTCCATTAAGAAAATCGTCAAGTCGGGCAGTGCTGCTGCACTGCATGTTGATTTTGTTCAGATGCTCGGAAAGTATCCGATCGATTTGGCACGAATCGATTTCGCCAGTTTCTCCGCTCATAAAATCGGCGGACTCAAAGGTTCGGGATTGCTCATTCGCAATCCGCAAATCGAAATGCTGGCATTAATCAGCGGCGGTCAGCAAGAGCAACATCTGCGTGGGGGCACCAGCAATGTACTGGTCAATATTACGTTTGCCAAAGCGATGCGACTGGCACTTGATGAGATGGTATCAGTTACAGAACGTATAAAATCGATCAATGACTATCTTCGCAGTGAACTGGCAACCTGTGCGGGAGTGGATATTCTAACTCCTGAAGATGGTTCAGTGTACATACTGGCGTTTACTTATCCGTCGATCCCTTCAGAAATCATGATGAATGCACTGAGTCAGCGGAAAATCTACGTATCTGCGCACAGCACCTGCACTTCGCGCTCTGCATATTCGCACGTTCATAAAGCCATCGGATTAAAAGAGCATGCGGCCAACGGTGTGATCCGGTTAAGTTTTGGCAATCAGTCAACACTTGAACAAGCCACCCGTTTTGTCGAATGTTTTAAGGAGATCATCAAACATGGATATTAGAGCTGATATTTGTGTCGTCCGTTTCGCGGAACTGTCGACCAAAGGAAAAAATAAAAAAGACTTTGTGCGACAGCTGAGAAAGAATATATCGGAAGCCATGAAAAGTTTTGATTCCGTCACAGTTGTCGGTTCTTTTGACCGCATTTATGTTGTTCTTAACGGTGCGGATGAACGCACGGTGATTGCGCGGCTTCAGCAGATTTTCGGGATAAGCACCATATCCCTGGCAGTCAAAGCGGAGCAAAATTTGGATGCGATGTGTGAAGTGGCCATCGCACTGATGAAAAATGAAATACCGTCTACTTTCAAGGTGATAACGAGAAGGGCAGACAAGTCATTTCCGTGGGTCACCGATCAGATCAACCGTGCGCTGGGTACAGCCATATTGAATAATACGGAGCATCGAGTGGATGTTCATGAACCCGAAATCAAGGTATTGGTTGAAGTACGTCCTGATGAAGTATATATTACAGTGAACACTGTAGCCGGAGCCGGAGGATTTCCGGTCGGGACACAGGGGAAGGGCATGCTGCTGTTATCCGGGGGTATCGACTCTCCGGTAGCGGCGCACTTATGCAACAAGCGCGGGATGGAGCTGGAGTGTATCCATTTCCAGTCACCTCCCTATACATCGCAGGCAGCCTTGGATAAAGTAATGGATTTGGCTCGAAAACTGACGGCTGGTCAGCGAGAGATCCGCATGCACATCGTCAACTTCACCGACTTGCAGTTGCAGATCAATCATTTCATACCGGAAGACTACCGCATCACCATCATGCGAAGGATGATGATACGCGTAGCCGAAGAGCTGGCTGTCAAACGCAAATGCAAAGCGTTGATTACCGGAGAATGTATCGGTCAGGTCGCTTCTCAGACACTTGAAAGCATTCAGGTAATTTCCTCGGTGGCAACATTGCCGATTTTGCGCCCGCTGATCACTTATGATAAAAACGAAATCATATCCCTGGCAGAAAAGATCGGGACCTTTGAGATATCGATTCGACCGTATGAAGATTGCTGTACGGTATTTACACCGGTCAATCCGGTTACCCGTCCTGCGTTACACAGGGCACTGCATTATGAGAAGTCCTTCGATTTTGCTCCGTATGTGATAGAATGTGTTGAAAAGTCACAGACGGTTTTTGTAAAATATGAAAAGAAGCAAGCAGAGGATGCTCTGTTTTAGGAGACTAACTATGAATAAACACCTCGTACTGCAAAGTGATTTCGGATTGGTGGATGGTGCCGTAGCAGCCATGTATGGCGTTGCCCTGGAGGTTTCCCCCAGCCTGAAAGTCTATGACCTGACCCACGAAATTCCGCCATATGATATATTTGCGGCCTCGTATCGCCTGATTCAGACGTTACAATACTGGCCAAAAGGCACCGTTTTTGTTTCGGTCGTTGATCCCGGCGTCGGATCTAACCGTAAAAGCGTCGTGGCCAGAGCAAACAGCGGACACTATGTCGTAACTCCGGACAACGGAACGCTCACTCATGTCAAACGTCTGATCGGGATTGAGGAAGTCCGGGAAATTGAAGAAGCGGTTCACCGCCGTAAAAATACCGAACATTCCTATACCTTTCACGGGCGCGATGTTTATGCGTTTACCGGAGCGAAACTGGCGGCCGACTTAATTTCTTTTGAAGATGTCGGGCAGTTATTATCCGTTGAGCGTATCGTTGAAGTCGATTTGGCTGTTGCTCAGCTTTTTGAAGGGCGTATCGTCGGAAGTGTCGATATCCTCGATGTCCGGTTTGGCAGCTGCTGGACCAACATTCCCAGAGAAATGTTTACGAAACTGGAGATTGAGTTTGGCGATATGGTCGAAGTGTCAATCACCAACGGACATATCCGTGTCTATCAGAATCACGTTTGTTACGGACCGACGTTCGCCCAGGTCAATGTCGGAGAAGTACTGTTGTATACCAACTCGATGTATCATATGGCACTGGCCATTAACCAGGGGAATTTTGCCCGTGCCTATAACATCGGCACAGGGCCGCAATGGAGAGTCGAACTTAAGAAAGTCGTGAGGTAATTATGGCGTTTGATCAATTAAGCAACCGCTTAGCACAGGCGGTTAAAAAGATTTCCGGTCAGGCAAAACTGACGGAAAAGAACATGGACGAAATGCTTCGGGAAGTGCGACTGGCACTTTTGGAAGCGGATGTCAACCTGTCGGTCATACAGAAGTTTTTAGCGGATGTAAAAGAAAAGTCAATCGGGATGGATGTTTATACAAGGGTCAATCCGTCACAAATGGTCGTAAAAGTCGTTTATGATGAGCTTGTCGGTCTGCTTGGTGAAAAAGAGGCCGGACTAAACCTGGTCCACAAACCGTCGGTAATCATGATGGTCGGTCTTCAGGGAACCGGAAAAACGACGACAGCAGCGAAGCTGGCTTTATGGCTGAGTAAGAAAGAAAATAAAAAAGTGCTGCTGGTAGCTGCGGATCTGGCCCGTCCGGCGGCCATCGAGCAGTTAAAAGTTTTGGGCAGTTCGATCGGGACCGATGTTTTCACGTTGGGGGTTTCTGCCGGTGTCGTACAAACCGTCAAGGATGCTTTGGCATATGCGATCAATCAGCAGTATGATACAGTGATCGTAGATACAGCCGGTCGATTGCATATCGATGATCAGCTGATGGATGAGCTGAAACTGGCTTATGCTGCGCTTCGCCCGCAGGAAGTTTTGCTGACAGTCGATGCGATGACCGGTCAGGATATTGTTACCGTAGCACAGTCATTTCATAATGCATTGAAGATCACAGGACTGGTCGTTACAAAGTTTGACGGGGATGCCCGTGGCGGCGGTGTCTTGTCTGTAAGGCAGGTGACTTCGGTACCGGTCAAGTTTGTCGGTACGGGAGAAAAAACCGATGAGTTTGAATTGTTTTATCCCGAGCGGATGGCATCGCGCATCTTAGGGATGGGTGATGTACTGTCGCTGGTTGAAAAAGCGGAAGAAAAGATGGATCTGGAAGCAAGCATGAAAGGTGCTCAGCGATTGGTACAGGGGACCTTTACTTTGGAAGATATGATGGATCAGATCAATCAGGTGACCAAACTGGGGTCGCTTTCCGGCTTGTTGAAAATGATGCCCGGTGCCGGGCAGCTTGCTTCGCAAATCAATGACGATGATGCGACCCGTCAGATGAAACGTTCGAAAGCCATTATTCAAAGTATGACCGTTCAAGAGCGCCAACAGCCGGACATTCTCAGATCTTCCAGAAAAGTCCGCATTGCGAAAGGTTCGGGTACCAGTGTGGCAGAGGTCAACAGGCTTCTGACGCAGTTTGAAAAAACCAAAGAACAGATGAAAATGATGATGCGGATGAGCGGGGGAAGTAACCCGTTGAGTCAGATGGCCTCAAAACCCGGATCCAATACCCGCCCCAATCCAAACAAGAAAAAGAAACGGCGGTAATCACTGCTGTTAAGTAAAATCACTTGACACGCAAACTTTTTGTGGTATGATGGTAAAGGAATTAAAGGAGGAACAATTATGGCTGTAAAATTACGTTTAAAAAGAATGGGTGCAAAAAAGAGTCCGTTTTACCGAATCGTTGCTGCGGATGCACGTTCACCGCGTGACGGACGTTTTATTGAAGCGATCGGTTACTATAATCCGACCAGTGTTCCGGCAGATGTCAAAATAGATGCCGAGTTGGCATTGAAATGGCTCAATAACGGTGCTCAACCGTCCGATACGGTCCGTGCACTTTTGTCCGGTGCCGGCGTGTTGAAGCGTTTTCACGAAGAGAAGAACGGTAAATAATCATGAACACATTGGAACAAGTCTTATATGATCTTGTCAGTCCGATGGTCGAAGATATCGCTAGTTTATCCGTTAAGACACTTTCGAGTCTTGACGAGTCGGAAATCGTGCTGATGGTGTATGCTAAGTCAGAAGATATTGCACGGCTGATCGGTCGGCAGGGTTCGATGGCTACCGCGATCCGTCATATGATGTCGATTCCTTCGCGTATCGAAGATAAGAAAATCGCGATCAAGTTTGAGTCGTATTAGGATGCCTGGCATCCTTTTTTTGGAGGTTCTATGAGAAAGATCAAGATTGGTCAGATCGTGCGTCCGTTTGGACTCAAAGGGGAAGTCAAAATAAAGTTATTTACCGATTTTCCTGAAGATCGTTTTACGGTCGGTATGCCGCTGTCACTTTCATCGGGTAAAGAGGATATTGGAGTCGTCGTAGCCTCTTTTCGGATGCATCAGGGATTTGCTTTGGTTTCGTTTGAAGGAAAACCGAAAATCGAGGATATTGAAATGTATCGTAATTTCGAGGTTTCGATCGATGAAGAGAATATCGAACAGCAGGAAGATGACGTCTATTTTTTTGATCTGATCGGCTGTTCGGTCGTTGATCAGAAGCAGATGTTGCTGGGAACCGTAAGTGAAGTCATCGACTCACCGGCTCATGCCATCATTCGGGTCAAAAGGGAAGGCAAGGATATACTGATACCCTATGTCGATGCCTTTATTACCGATGAAAATCTGGATGAGAAAATAATCACTGTGCGTTTGATCGAGGGGATGTTATGAGAATCACGATTGCAACCATTTTCCCTGAGATGTTCGAAGGTTTTATTTCGACATCGATCATTAAAAAAGCCGTACTCAAAGGGTTGGTGTCGATTGATACCGTGGATATCCGCAGTTTTACAAAGGATAAACACCGTCGAGTCGATGATTATCCGTTTGGCGGCGGCCAAGGTTTGGTCATGATGGCACAACCTGTCATCGATGCGATCAACAGTGTCAAAACGGACAACAGTAAAGTTATTTATTTAACACCGGTGGGGCAGGTTTTCAAACAGACGCTGGCCAAAGAGTTCGTTACTTTCAGTCATGTGATTTTGTTATGCGGTCATTACGAAGGCATAGATGAGCGAATCATGAAACATGTCGATATGTGTCTTTCCATCGGTGATTTCGTTCTGACCGGAGGTGAAGTTGCGGCCATGGTCGTTACCGATGCGATCGTAAGGTTAGTTGATGGGGTCATTGCTGAAGCTTCGCATCAGCAGGAATCTTTTGAACAGGACTTACTGGAGTATCCGCAATATACCCGACCGGCGGAAGTTGACGGTGAAAAGGTGCCGGAAGTATTGCTGTCGGGCAATCATGAAGCCATTCGTAAGTGGCGTTTGAAGCAGTCCCTCCGAAAGACATACCTTATTCGCCCCGATCTGTTAAAAAAGCGTCTTTTCAGTAAAGAGGAGAGACAGATGCTTTTAGAAATCGAGTCAGAAAAAGTTGAAAATGATTGATTTATTCAGTCAGTTGTGATAAATTATATAAGCCTATGGCACCCCGGTTCCGCTGATCCTTTGATGAATGAGCCGGTTAGGAACAAGGAGTGTGAGAAACATGAAATTAAGCATTGTCAATGAAGTGACTCAGTCACAATTGCGTAACGATCTTCCGGATTTCCGCAGCGGTTATACGGTTCGCGTCGATGTCATCATCAAAGAAGGTGACAAGACCCGTATCCAGGCGTTTGAAGGCGTTGTCATTGCCCGTAGCGGCAGCGGCATTGCGGAAACATTCACCGTACGTAAAGTATCGAATTCCATCGGTGTGGAAAGAACCTTCCCGGTTCACTCGCCCATCATCGCCGGAATCACCGTCGTTCGTCGCGGTAAGGTCAGAAGAAGCAAATTGTTCTACCTGCGCGGTCGTTCGGGTAAAGCTTCTCGTATCAAAGAGATTCGTTAAACAAACGCCGGGGGTAACCCGGCGTTTCCCTTTAAGGAGACAGCCATGTCAGAGGAAAATCGCAGAGAAAACGAAATATTGGAAAGTTATCGTAATCGTAACCAACGCAGAGACGATGAACCGTCGATCCTTGCTGAGATTTTTGATTTCATCAAATCGGTCGTCATCAGTGTTATCATCGTCTTTCTTTTAACAACCTTTATCGTCAAGCCGATCCGGGTGGACGGTTCGAGCATGTATCCGACGCTAAAAGACAAGCAAATCGGCTTTTCGAATATACTGTCTTTAAAAATAGGCGGGATCAACCGCTTTGACGTCGTAATCGTTTATGTTCCTCAGCAAGAGGAGTATCTGGTTAAACGGGTCATCGGATTACCGGGGGAAACGATCAGTTATCGAAGAGATCAGCTGTATATAAACGGTTTTCCGATCGATGAAGGCTTCTTTGATCAAGACTATGTGGATGAGGTCAAGTCCAAGATAAAAGGAAACTTTACCAGCGATTTTCCGGAATTTACGCTTGCGGACGATGAATACTTTCTGATGGGCGATAACCGGCCGTTTTCATCAGACTCCCGCCGTTTCGGACCCTTTAAGCTGTCAAACATCATTTCGAAAGACGCATACATTATTTTCCCCTTCGATCAAATCCATTTCATCATTCAGTAGGAGGACGATTATGACCATTCAATGGTTTCCGGGGCATATGACCAAAGCGAAGCGGACGATCGCCGAACATATCAAAACCGTTGATATGGTCATAGAACTTCGCGACGGGCGTATTCCGATGTCATCCGCCAATCCGATGTTGCAGGAGATCATCGCTGAAAAACCGCGGCTGATCGTGTTTACCAAGCGGGATATGGCTGATGAAACTGTCACAAAACAATGGATCGAATATTTTGAAAAGGGCGGTCAATCCGTCATTTTCATTGATTCACAAAAAGACAATGTCAAACGTATCCTGATTGATAACTGCCTGAAAGTTATGGATGAAAAGATTCAGCGGGACTTACGCCGGGGCATCCGACCCCGGGCGATCCGCGCGATGATCGTCGGGATACCCAATGTCGGCAAGTCCACGCTGATCAATCAGCTGGCCAAACGCAATGTGGTGAAAGTAGCCAATCGGCCGGGTGTAACGCAGTCGATCGTTTGGCTTCATATCGACCCGCGGCTGGATGTCATGGACACCCCCGGCATCTTATGGCCGAAATTCGATGATGTCCGGGTAGGAATGAAGCTTGCCCTGACTGCGGCCATCAAGGAACAGATTCTACCAATCGAGCAAGTCGTGGCCTTTGGCTGGCAATATCTGCAAAATCATTATCCTGCGGTTCTGATTCAACGGTACGGACCGGAGACGGTTTCGGACAGTGTTGAGGATTTTATCGAAAGAACCGCAAGGAAATTCGGTTTTATCATGACTGACAATGAAATTGATAAAAAACGGACGATGGCGGCTTTTATGACAGATTTACGGCAGGATCAGTTAAAATCGATCAGTTGGGAGCGGCCGGATGAATACCTTTGAAATGCCCTACTGGGCAGATCGTCAGACGGTGCTGGGTATCGATGAGGCAGGTCGGGGACCGCTGGCAGGACCTATGGTCGTCGCCGGTGTAGTTTTACCCATCGGATATGATCATGCGCTGATCAATGATTCAAAGAAATTGAGTGATAAGAAACGCCGGCAGCTATATTTAGAGATCATGCGTGATGCACTGGAAGTCAACATCATTATTGTCGGTGAAACGATGATCGATCGGATGAACGTTTATCAGGCCGCTAAAATGGCAATGACATCGATTTCGATGCGAAGTTCGGCTTACGCCGTTTTAACGGATGCGATGCCACTGTCGATTCCGAAGACGAGTGTGTCGATCATCAAAGGAGACAGTAAAAGCATCAGCATCGCGGCGGCGAGCATCGTTGCCAAAGTGATCCGTGATACGATGATGATGCATCTTGACCGATTGTATCCTGATTACGGATTTGCCAGGCATAAGGGATATGGCACTGTAGCTCATTTGCAAGCCATTGCTAAATTCGGGATCACTTCAAGTCACCGGAAATCGTTTGCACCGGTTGCTTTTCATCAAGAAACATTGTTTGCGGACAAAGGGTGACCTTTGTTTTTTTTAGGGATCATGGAATGGATTTCATACTTATGATTGAGGTGAATCATGCGAAATAAAATCATTCAGGCAGCCATTCTTTATCAGGGTGATTATGAAAAAATCGCCGGTGCTTTGAAAAGTGATACGATACTTGAGAAAATCCATACGGAGGTCAATGCGATTACGATTTTGGATAAGGAGTATCCGTTATCGCTGAAACAATTGCGTTATCCGCCGTTTGTGTTATTCTATAAAGGAAATCCGAAACTGCTCGGACATCCATCCGTCAGTCTGATCGGATCCAGAATCCCGAATGCTTACGGAGTTGAAATGACAAAGCAAATCGTATCCGGATGCAAACCGGATGTTGTCATTGTCAGCGGATTGGCCAAAGGGATCGATGCAGTCGCACATCAGAAAGCACTGGATCTTGGGCGGATGACCATTGGAGTCATCGGCTGCGGGATCGATCGGATTTATCCCATGGACAACGAGCAACTCTATCACCGCATAAGTTCCGCAGGTCTGATACTCAGTGAATATCCAGGGTTCACACCACCGCGAAAGCATCATTTTCCGTTTCGTAACCGGCTGATCGCAGCTTTGGGAAGTAAATGCATCGTTACATCTGCAACATTGAAAAGCGGTACGATGCTTACTGTCAATGAAGCGCTGAATTTATCAAGGGAAGTCCTTTGCGTTCCGTATCCGATCGGTATGGCTTGCGGAGAAGGTTGCAACTTACTGATCAGCCAGGGAGCCACGATATTGACAAATGCATCAGATTTCGCCATGATATAAAAAGAATGAGGGGTTTACTATGAAAAAACTAGTGATTGTGGAGTCGCCTTCCAAATCAAAGACGATTGAAAAATACTTGGGAAGTGACTTTGAAGTCGTTTCATCCAAAGGTCATATACGGGATTTAGCGATCAAGGGGAAAGACGGTCTGGGAATCGATGTTAAAAACGGTTTTACACCGACGTACGTCGTGGATAAAGATAAAGTCAAAACGGTCAGGGATTTACAAAACAAAGCAAAAAAGTCCGCAGAAGTTTTCCTGGCCACTGACCCTGACCGGGAAGGTGAAGCTATTTCCTGGCATCTTGCCATGGAACTGGGTCTTGATCCTCTTACTGTACAACGTGTCGTATTTAATGAAATTACCAAAGACGCGGTCAAGATGGCTTTTGATCATCCCCGCCATATCGATATCGATTTGGTCAAATCTCAGGAAACCCGCCGGATGCTTGACCGTATCATTGGTTTTAAGCTTTCAAAGCTTTTACAATCCAAAATCCGCAGCAAAAGTGCCGGAAGGGTACAATCCGTTGCCTTAAAACTGATTGTCGACAGAGAGAAAGAAATCGAAGCATTTGTTTCTACCAAGTACTGGTCGATCAATGCTTTATTTAACGAGAAGAAGAAGGAGTTTGAGGCTTCACTGTCAAAAATCAACGGAGAAACGGCTGAGGTTTTATCATTGGACTATGCCGAAGAACTGCTGAAAAAATGCACGGGTCCGTTTTATCTGGATCAGCTGCAGGAAAAAAAGACTAAAAAGCAGCCGCGATTCCCCTTTATTACCTCGACGCTTCAACAGGAAATGTCAACAAAGTTTAGTTTTCCTTCGAAAAAAACCATGCGGATCGCGCAAAAGCTATACGAAGGTATCGAAGTCAACGGTCAGTTGGAAGGTTTGATTACGTATATGCGGACCGATTCGACCCGGTTGAGCCAGCAGTTCGTCAGTCATGCCCATCAGCTGATTGAACAGACGTATGGAAAAGAATACGTGGGATTCTATAAAGTAAAAAACAATGAAGAGACGACTCAGGATGCACATGAAGCCATCCGTCCGACCCGCTGTGACTATACACCGGATAAAATGAGAAAGTATCTGACTGCGGATGAGTGGAAAGTCTATGCATTTATTTATGACCGCACTATGGCTTCACTGATGTCACCATCCAAACACGAAGTCGTCACGGCGGTGTTTACAAAAGAAGATTTACAGTTTACCGCTTCAGGTTCCGTGACGGTATTTGACGGTTATCTGAAAGTTTACGGTACCTATGAGCAGTCCAAGGAAAAGGAACTTCCGGTTTTGACTGCAGGCCAATGGTATACGCCGATTTCCGTCAGCAGCAAAGAACACCAGACCCAAGGACCATCACGCTACACGGAAGCTTCGCTGATCAAAGAGATGGAGAGCAACGGTATCGGCCGTCCCTCCACCTATTCTGCCATCATCGAAACGATTCAGGCAAGGGAATATGTCAAACTTGAAAAAGGTTCACAAACCGGAAAAACGAAATACTTCTTTCCGACCGAACAGGGAAAACTGACGGATGAAAAACTGGCAGAGCATTTCAATGACATCATCAATGTCAAATATACGGCTTTTATGGAGAAAGAACTTGATGAAATTGCCGAAGGTACACTGGACAATATTGCAGCGCTGAGCGAGTTTTATGAACGGTTCAGTGCGGTGTATGAGAAAGCCCGGAAAACCATGGAAAAAATAGCTCCGGTTCTTACCGGCGATAACTGTCCTAAGTGCGGTCAGCCCTTGGTCATCCGAAAAAGCAGGAGCGGTGAAGAGTTTGTCGGTTGTATGGGTTATCCCGAATGTGATTACATCGTAGCGGCTCAACCCAAGTTGACGGGTGAGGATTGCCCGGAATGCGGGAAACCGCTGATTGAGCGTAAAAACCGGATGGGGAAAGTTTTCATCGGCTGTTCCGCTTATCCGGACTGCAAATATATCAAAAAAGAACCCAAAGTGTTTACCGGGGAAATGTGTCCGCAGTGCGGTTCGCCGCTGGTCCAACGCAAGAGCCGATACGGGAAAATGTTTACCGGCTGTTCGGCCTTTCCGAAATGCCGATACATCAAGAATGATAAAAAGGCAAAAGAGAATGATGAAGGATAGCAGGGTCACCATCATTGGTGCAGGTTTGGCCGGATGTGAAGCTGCATGGCAGCTGGTCCGTCGCGGCTTTCGTGTGCGACTGATTGAAATGCGGCCGAAAGTATCGACTGAAGCACATCAAAGTGATCAGTTTGCGGAACTGGTTTGTTCGAACTCGCTTCGCAGCAATCAGCTGACCAATGCGGTCGGACTTTTGAAAGAAGAAATGCGATATCTGGACAGTCTGATAATACAGGCGGCCGATGCGACGCGTCTTCCTGCGGGAAGTGCATTGGCTGTTGACCGTCATGGTTTTTCTGCATATATTACCCAGACTCTGAAAAAACATCCTCTGATCGAGTTTGTCTGTGAGGAAGTGACGGATATTTGCGATGGGAATGTCATCATTGCTACTGGGCCTCTGACATCACAACCGCTGGCGAAGAAAATCATGGAGTTCACCGGGGAGTCGACATTTTATTTCTACGATGCGGCAGCTCCGATCATTGAAAAGGATAGCATTGACTTTTCTATTGCATATTACAAGTCGCGATACGATAAAGGAGATGCGGATTATATCAACTGTCCCATGGACAGGCAGCAGTTTGAAAATTTTTATCATGAGCTGATTTTTGCCAATGTCGTTCCGTTGAAAGATTTTGAGAAAGAAATCTATTTTGAAGGGTGTATGCCTTTTGAAGAAATGGCCAAACGAGGTCCCAAGACGCTGACCTTTGGACCGATGAAACCGGTCGGACTGGCCATTGAGGGCAAACCGAAGCCCTATGCCGTCGTTCAGCTGCGTCGGGATGATGCCGCAGATACCCTTTATAACATCGTCGGTTTTCAGACGCATTTGACCTGGAGTGAACAGAAGCGTATCATACAAATGATTCCGGGACTTCAAAATGCTCAGATCGTACGTTACGGCGTCATGCATCGCAACTCCTACCTTAATTCTCCATTAGTCTTAAAACCGACATATCAGTCGAAAATGCGGGATAACTTGTTTTTTGCAGGGCAGATAACCGGGGTCGAAGGATATGTTGAGTCGGCTGCCAGCGGTCTGGTGGCCGGAATCAACATGGCCAAACTTTGTTCCGATGAACCTTGTTTCGAATTTCCGGCTTCGACGATGATCGGTGCCATGGCTCGATATATCACTCACGCCTCACCCAAGAACTTTCAACCGATGAATGCGAATTTCGGAATCATCCAAACAGACCCGTCATTTTCGAAATCCGATAAAAAGGAGCAGATCGCTGAACGTTCACTGAAATATTTATCCCAATGGAGATCAGACCATGAATCAATCACTCGATGATTTTTTAAAACAGCTGAGTCTTTCAGGCAGCGGCTCAGCAGCTACGCAGAAGGCATACCGCCACGATATCGGTCAGTTCATCGATTATTGCCTTAAAGAGGGGATCGCGGACTTTCAGCAGGTGGATGTGTATGTTGTCCGAGGATTTACGACCTCACTGAAAACCGGTAAGAAGGCCATTTCCAATCGTTCGCTTGCCCGGAAATTTGCGGCATTGCGCACATTTTATAAGTATCTGCTGACCCATGACAAAGTATCGGTCAATCCGTTTGCTTCCCTGAAAACACCCAAAAAAGCGATCCATCTGCCTTCGTTTCTGATGATCAATGAGATTCAGGGACTGCTTGCTTCCATCGAAAAGGGATCGACGGTCGGTATCCGTGACCGTGTTTTGATTGAACTGATGTATGCGTGCGGATTGCGTGTAAGTGAAGCGGCACAGCTGACAACCGATCAGATCGATTTTCATCACCGGTTGCTGCGTATTACCGGAAAAGGACGCAAAGAGCGGTTGGTCCCGTTTTATCCGGCGATCGGAAAACGTCTGAACAGCTACTTGGAGGACTTTCGATCGTCACTGCTGAAACAGAAAAAGCATGACCGTGTGTTTGTGAATTTTCGCGGCGATCCGATCACAGAGCGCGGGATTCAGGACATTTTATTGCGAAGAGCTCGATCGGCCGGATGCAGGCAACCGTTGCATCCGCACATGCTTCGCCATTCCTTTGCGACCCATCTGCTCGACAACGGAGCGGATTTGCGTTCCGTTCAGGAATTGTTAGGACATCAGAATCTGTCGACGACACAGATATATACACATATCAGTGTCGATCGGCTGAAGGAAGCTTATAAAAAGGCCTTTGAAAATGCGGGAGAGAACCAATGAGTAACTTGTGGAAACGCTGGATAAAAAATATCATGATCATCGGAATTCTGGGTCTGTTGCTTCTTGTTATGATCAATGGCATCGTCATATTTTCCACAAGTAAGCAGATTCTGAAACTTTCGGAAGTTGAAGAGGCAGACTGCATTTTGGTTCTCGGTGCCGGTGTCTGGGCACATAATCAGCCCTCACCGATGTTGAGGGACCGTTTGGAGAAATCCGTTGAGCTTTTCCGCAGGGATGTTGCCCCGTATGTGATTATGAGCGGCGATCATGGCAGAAAAGATTATGATGAGGTCAATGTCATGAAGTCCTTTGGGATCAATGAAGGCATTGATTCGGATTTGATTTACATGGACCACGCCGGTTTTTCGACTTATGAAAGTCTTTATCGCGCAAAACATATTTTTAAGGCACAGAAGATCATCATCGTGACCCAACGCTATCATTTGTATCGGGCACTTTATATTGCCAATGCCTTAGGACTGAAGGCTGTCGGCGTTCCTGCAAAAGAAATCACTTACAGCGGTCAGTTGCGAAGGGACATTCGGGAAGTTTTGGCTAGAGTCAAAGATGTCGTAAGTTCATGGATACAGCCGTTACCGACGTTTTTGGGCGATCCGATCCCGCTTGGCAGCGGTGGCGATCTGACTAATGATTAAACAGGATTTAAGGACAAAGCCTTAGCGAATGTGGTAAAATTATGAAGGCATCAGAGTTTTTTGCTCTCGAATATTTCGATGCTTATCTGATTGAAAGACAGGGAGTTTTGTGTTATACTAACCAATGGCATCAAAGGATGCACAACACACATCATGGATTCACAGACCCGTGCTCATCTGAGTTGTCTGTGTCGGAAGTGGTGGAGGAACAACGGAAAGTGAGGAAATATTATGTCGGTTGTTACCATGAGGAAGTTATTAGAAAGCGGATCCCATTTCGGCCATCAGACGCGCCGCTGGAATCCCAAAATGAAACCGTATATCTATACGGCGAAAAACGGAGTTTATATTATCGATTTGGCGAAGACCATCGATAAAATCGATGCGGCTTACGCTGCTATGAAGGCTATTGGCGAAAAAGGCGGAAAGATCTTATTCGTCGGAACCAAAAAACAGGCTCAGACCATTGTTTTGGATGAAGCTCTGCGCTCGGGTTCGTTCTTTATCAACCAACGTTGGTTGGGAGGTACTTTAACGAATTTCCGTACCATTCAGAAGTCGATCCGTCGTTTGATCGAGATCGAAGAAATGGAAGCAAACGGTTCCATCAATGTATACCCGAAAAAAGAAATCGCCGGATTACGCAAAGAAGCTACCCGCCTGGAAAACTTCTTGGGCGGAATCAAGGAAATGAAGAAACTGCCGGATGCAGTCTTCGTCGTTGATCCGACCGAAGAACACAATGCCGTTGCGGAAGCACGCAAACTGAACATTCCGGTATTTGGATTTATCGATACCAACGCCGATCCGGATATGGTCGACTTCGGTATCCCGGCCAACGATGATGCGATCCGTTCGGTCAAACTGATTGTCGGTCTGATGGCGGATGCACTGATCGAGGCGAAGGGTGGCGTATTGTCCTTTGCTTATCAAGGTCAGGATCAAGACGATATCACGATGAGCGATGTCATCATCAATGTCGATCAGCAAAACGAAGAAAACGAAAGACGTCGCCGTCAGCGTATGGAAGAACGCCGTCAGCGTGATGACCGTCGCCGTCAGGGTGGCGGATACAATCGCGAAGGTGGCGGATACAATCGCGAACGCAGCGACCGTCCGTATCAGCCGCGCGAAAACCGTCCTTACCAACCGCGCGAAGCAGCGAAACCTGCTGAAGTAAAGACGGAAGAAAAAGTGGCTGCACCGCTCAAGGAGGAAAACCATGATTAGTGCATCTTTAGTTAAAGAACTCCGCGAAAAAACCGGCGCCGGGATGATGGATTGCAAGAAAGCGCTTGAAGCGACGGAAGGCAATATCACAGAAGCGATTGACTGGTTGCGCGAAAAAGGAATTGCGAAAGCTGCAAAGAAGGCAGATCGCATTGCTGCCGACGGTTTGACGAAACTTGTGGTCGAAGGTGACCGTGCAGTGGTTGTCGAAGTTAACTCGGAAACGGACTTCGTTGCAAAAAACGAACAGTTCCTGACGTTGCTGGATACCGTGGCTCATACGATCTTGGCGGCTGCTCCGGCATCATTGGAAGATGCATTGAGCTTGCCGGTAGGCACGGCTGCGCTCAACGATTTGATCGTTGAAGCAACGGCGACCATCGGTGAAAAAATAACCCTAAGACGTTTTGAAGTCATCAATAAAAATGCAGATGAAACTTTTGGTGCATACATGCACAATGGCGGACGGATCAGTGCCGTTGCGGTCGTCAAAGGAGATCACCCTGAGGTAGCTAAGGATGTAGCAATGCAGGTGGCTTCCATGTCACCGACGTACATCTCGCGTAATCATATGCCTGCGGAAGTAGTCGAAAAAGAGCGTTCGATCCAGTGGGAAATCATTAAGAATGATGAATCGATCAACACCAAACCGGAAAAAGTGCTTGCCGGGATCTTGGAAGGGCGTTTAAGTAAGTCTTTACAGGATATGTGTCTGGTCGACCAGATTTTCTTCAAAAACCAAGATATCAAAGTCGGTCAATATCTCAAGAGCGCCGGTAGCGAAACCGTGACTTTTGTCCGTTACGCAGTCGGTGAAGGTATTGAAAAGAAGGCAGATAACTTTGTTGAAGAGGTAATGAATCAGTCTTTTGGTAAATAAAAGGGCACATTTGTGCCTTTTTTTGAAAGAGGGGGTTAACATGTACAAACGAATTTTGTTAAAATTAAGCGGAGAAGCACTCTCCACCAAAGAGAACCAACTAGATCCCGCGATTCTGGCTTCTTTAGCCCGTGAAATCAAAGAAATCCATGCCATGGGAGTGGAAGTGGCCATCGTCGTGGGCGGCGGAAACTTTATCCGTGGGAAAGTGGCCGAGAAAATGGGAATCGACCGGGTTCAGGCTGACTATATGGGCATGCTGGCCACGGTCATCAATGCCATGGCGATTCAAGGAGCTTTAGAGAAAATCAGCGTTCCGACCCGTGTTCAGACAGCCATAGAAATGAGCAAAATTGCCGAACCGCTGATCGTACGCCGCGCCATCCGACATTTGGAAAAGGGCCGTGTCGTCATTTTCGGTGCCGGAACCGGCAGCCCGTATTTTTCAACGGATACAACCGCGGCTCTGCGGGCTTCGGAAATCAAAGCCGATGTCATCTTAATGGCTAAAAACGGTGTCGACGGGGTGTATACGGCGGATCCGAAACTGTTTCCGGATGCCGAGAAGTATGATTTGCTGACCTATATGGAAATGATTCAGCAAGGCTTGGGTGTTATGGATACCACCGCGACTTCGATGTGTATGGATAACGACATCGATTTGATCGTTTTCAACATGAATGAGAGCGGTAATATAAAAAGAGCGGTCGCTGAAGAAATCATCGGCACGCGGATAACAAAGGAGAGTAAAAAATGAAAGTACATTTGGACACATCAAAATCAAAAATGGATGGTGCAATCGCAGCATTTGAACAACATTTGACTACTGTTCGAACCGGCCGTGCCAATCCGACCATGCTTAACAGCGTGGAAATCGACTACTACGGAGCACCGACACCGTTAAATCAGGTCGGCCAGATTTCCGTGGTCGAAGGTAAGCAATTAGTCATCAAACCGTTTGACCCCTCCACCCTTAAGCTGATCGAAAAAGCGATTTTCAATGCGAATCTGGGTTTGACACCGCAAAATGACGGAGTCGTTATTCGCTGCAATGTTCCGGCACTGACCCAGGAAACCCGTAAAGATCTGACTAAGGTCGTCAGCCGTTTTGCCGAGGAGGCGAAAGTTGCGATCCGTAATGTCAGACGTGATGTCAATGACCACATAAAGAAAGATGAAACTTTGACCGAAGATCTGGAAAAGAGCGCTTTGGAAAAAATTCAGAAAATGACGGATGAGTACATCAAAAAAATTGATGTGATTGCTGAAGCTAAAACAAAGGAAATCATGACCGTTTAATGGCTCACTTCGGTGAGCCTCTTTTCGAAGGGACAATTATGGAAACAACCTGCAGACATGTAGCCATCATCATGGATGGCAATGGGCGTTGGGCGAAAAAGCAGAATCAGCTGCGGACTTTCGGACATTTGTCAGGAAGTGAAAATGTCCGAAACATTGCATTGGCTGCCAATAAACTTAATATCAAAGTTCTTACCTTGTACGCTTTTTCGACCGAAAACTGGAAACGCCCCATGGAGGAGGTCGAGTATCTTATGAAACTCCCGGAAGTGTTTTTTAACCGTTTCATTGATGAGCTTATGCGAGAGGGAATCAAAATCATGGCTATCGGCGATTTGTCACGATTTCCGTCAAATACACAGCGTGTTTTACTGAATGCAATCGAGAAAACGAAAAATAACAAGGGTCTCATCTTAAATTTTGCTATGAACTACGGCGGGCGGGATGAAATCGTCAAAGCTGTCATCCGGATCAAGGAAGATCTTGATAGCGGAAAACTCATAGAAATCAATGAGCAGAACTTTGAAAACTATCTGATGACTGCGGAATTGCCGCCAGTCGATCTTATGATCCGCACCAGCGGTGAACATCGCATATCAAATTTCCTGCTTTGGCAGCTGGCATACGCAGAGTTGGTGTTTACGGACGTTTCGTGGCCGGATTTCAGTGAAGCAGATTTAATTGAGGCAATCAGAACTTATCAACATCGCAACCGACGATTCGGAGGGCTGTAAATGAAACAGAAAATCATTACCGGAGCAATCCTGACAGCAACGTTATTTCCTGCCTTGTATTTTGGCGGATGGTTTTTTGAAGTTGTCATTTTTGTGTTTCTTTTCATCGGAGCATTAGAATTTGCTTCTGTCAAAGGAAAACACTGGCCGTTGTGGATGAAGGGTCTTATGGTTGTTTTTATCAATGCACTGGCATATTCTCCGCGAAGCTTTTTTGCGGCTAATGTCATTATTCTGTTGCTCATTGTTTTCTTCTTGACCATCCTATTTGACTGGTTTGATATATTTGATCTCACCTATGTGTTTACTATGGTTCTGATGGTCGGAATTGCCATACAGGCGGTCCGTGCCATTCAAGCCTACGGTTCGTCGGTCATCGTATATATTGCGGTAGCTACCTACGCCTGTGATACGGGTGCTTATTTTATCGGCGTCCTGTTTGGCAGACATAAACTGAATCCGCGGATATCGCCAAAGAAAACGATTGAAGGATCGATTGCCGGATGGATTTTCGGAACGGTTTTTTCACTGATCTTTGCCTATTTCTATCTGACACGTAAGTTTGACTGGTCCCTGATCATCCTGGCTTCGATCATAATGCCGCCAATCGGCCAAATCGGTGATTTAGCGTTCAGCGCCATCAAACGATATTTCAATGTAAAGGATTTCGGGACGATTTTTCCGTCACACGGCGGTGTATTGGATCGGATTGACAGTCTGTTATTTAATTTTATGGCATTTCATGCCATACTGATATGGCTCTTATGAAAAATATCGTTATCTTAGGTGCATCAGGATCGATTGGACAACAGACGCTGGATGTCATAAAACGTCATCCGCAAATGTTTCGGTGTATCGGACTTTCCTTGCGCAACCGTCTGGATCTTATTTCCGGATTTTTAAATGAAACTTTCGGATGTTTCGTTTGTCTTGAAAATCAGAAGGATGCAGAAGCAGCCGCAAAGCTGTATCCTTGGCATCACTTTTTATGGGGTGATGAAGGGCTTATAAAACTGGTAACGCTGAATGATGCGGATACGGTGGTCAATGCCTTGGTTGGTTTTGTCGGATGCGGACCGACTTTGGCAGCGATAGAAGCAAAGAAGAATATCGCCTTGGCCAACAAGGAAACCTTGGTTGCCGCCGGGAAAATCATCATGGAGGCGGTTGAGCGAAATAAGGTATCACTGATACCGATTGATAGTGAGCATTCGGCAATCGCGCAGTGTCTGGCCACACATGATCATCAGGTACGCCGACTGATATTAACGGCTTCCGGTGGCAGTTTTCGTGATAGGACCCGTGATCAGTTGGTGAATGTGACATTATCCGATGCATTGCAGCATCCCAATTGGTCGATGGGTGCTAAAATAACCATTGACAGCGCGACCATGATGAACAAAGGATTGGAAGTCATCGAAGCACATTGGCTGTTTGGTGTTCCCATGGAAAAAATCGATGTGATCATGCATCGGCAGAGCATCATTCATTCGATGGTAGAATATGAAGATCGTGCGGTCATGGCTCAGCTGGGTACACCGGACATGCGTATTCCTATACAGTATGCATTAAGCTATCCCGACAGGCTGCCCCTTGATTTGCCTTCCCTGGATTTAGGTAAGTGCCATTCGCTGACGTTTGAACCAATCGATTTCAATCGTTTTCCGTTATTACGCTGTGCCTATCAGGCCGGTCGAAGTAATAATGATTCGGCAGCTGCACTCAACGGGGCAAATGAAGAAGCCGTTCGTGCATTTCTGGCAGGGGAAATCCGTTTTATTGATATTGATATGCTTGTTGTTGAAGCCTTTGAATCCATGACCTATGGACCGAATAACTCGCTGAGTGAAGCGATTGCCGGTGATTTAAAAGGCAGAGCATGGATCAGAAACAGAATTTCAGGAGGTCGTGTATGACTTTAATCTATTTTATCCTTATTTTGGGCATCATCGTTTTTGTTCATGAACTCGGTCATTTGATCAGTGCGAAATTTTTCAATGTGTATTGCCGTGAGTTCGCGATCGGGATGGGCCCGAAAATCAAGAGCTGGCAAAAAGGAGAGACAACATATTCGCTTCGGGCACTGCCGGTCGGTGGTTTTGTTGCAATGGCCGGAGAAGAAGGCGTCGATGTTGAAGATATTCCGGCCAACCGCACGATCAAAGGAACTGCGCCGCTAAAGCGTATCGTAATAATGTTGGCAGGTGTATTTATGAACATACTTTTGGCATGGGTCATTTTTGTCGGTGTATTTGTGTTCCAAGGAGCAAGAACCCTCCCTCCTGAACCGGTCATTGCCGGTACTGTAAGCGGATCAGTCGCTGAAAAAGCAGGTTTTCAAGCCGGAGATGAAATCATGCGCGTATCGTTTTCGGATGGTACATTCATCATACCGAAGGATTTCTATGAAGTGATTACCTATACGCAGTTGTATAACGATGAGATGAATTTTACCGTTCGCAGAGACGGTCAAAACTTGAACTTTAAAGTCACTCCGGTTTTTAATCAAGAACAAGGCCGATACATGATCGGTCTGATGCTTCCTCAGCCGGTCATTGAAGAACTCAGTTTCTTTGGTGCCATTTGGGCGGGAACTGAATATGTATTTACGACTATCACCGAAATCATAAATACCTTATCCCGTCTGATTCGCGGGATTGGGCTTAATGCGATCAGCGGGCCGATCGGTATCTATGATGTGACCGGTCAGCAGGCGCAGCAGGGCCTATTGTCTTTGATCGTTTTAACAGCAATACTTTCTGTCAACGTCGGTATATTTAATTTACTGCCGATTCCGCTGATGGACGGCGGCCGGGTCGTTATAACGGTTGCGGAAATGGTGATCGGCAAACCGATCAACCGTTCGCTGGAACAGGCACTGATGACGATCAGTATCATTTTGGTTTTGGCTTTGGTTATGTTTGTGACATGGCAAGACATCTTGCGTCTGCTGGGGTAATATGGAACAGTTCAAAACAGTATTTTACGGTTTGATCATAGGGATCAGTAATGTTATCCCCGGTGTATCGGGGGGGACGATGGCCGTTGTTTTTGGCATCTATGACAAGCTGATCGCCGTCGTCTCATTGGATTTTAAGGCAATCAAGGAAGATTTTCGATTTATTATTTTACTGGCATTCGGTATCGTGGCCGGTATTCTCGGATTTAGCAATCTTATGAATTATTTGCTGACCAATCACGAAATTCTGACCTTTTACAGTTTTTTGGGGATCATTCTCGGCAGTTTCCCGCTGATCATAAAAAAAGCAAATATCCGAAAGGTCAGAATTGGTGAAGCCGTTGCATTTCTGATTACGTTTACATTAATGATGGTACTGACATTTTCGCAACCCGATGGGGTCAGTCAGATCGATGTAACTAAAATGTCCTTAGGTGTAGCGATACTTTTATTTGCTGCAGCGACTGTATCGACATTTACCATGATTCTGCCTGGGATCAGCGGTTCGATGGTCTTGCTGGCCATCGGTATGTACCAAGGGATTTTCGGTTACTCGATCGGTCAGTTCGTTTTTCCGCATTTACTTATCGTAGTTGCGGGGATGTTGTCGGGTTTGGTTTTTGGTGCAAAGACAGTCAAGATACTGATGAACAAGTATTATACCCAGACCTATGCAGCGATCATCGGTTTGCTGGTCGGATCGCTTGTCCCGCTGTTTCCGGGATTTTCAGCCAATCCCTGGGCTTGGCTTCTTCTGATTGGTTTTGCAGGATTTATTTTATGGTTCAATCGATTGAACGGGGGAAAATAATATGAAAGTTTGTGTTATCGGCGGGGCAGGGTATATCGGCTCGCATGCGGTACTGGAGCTTGTACAAGACGGGCACGAGGTTGTGGTCATCGATAATCTTTCGACGGGGATACGTGAGGCTGTCGATGAAAACGCCCGCTTCTACTGGGGGGATATTACGGATGAATCAGGTCTTGATGAGATTTTCAAAAAGGAAACAGATACTCATCCGTTTGATGCTGTCATGCATTTCGCTGCAAAAATCGTCGTTTTCGAAAGTGTAAGTCAGCCGTTGGAGTATTACCACAACAATGTGGAAGGTGTGCGCATCATGCTGAAAACGATGGTCAGACACGGAGTTAAAAATGTGATATTCTCATCGACTGCGGCAGTTTACGGAGACGTTAAAAAAGATATATGCACCGAAGAAGATGAGTGTATCCCCATCAATCCGTATGGCGAAACAAAACTGGCTTCCGAGCGGATGATTCGTTGGGTAACTCAGGCGTATGAGATGAACTACTGCATCTTCCGCTATTTCAATGTGGCGGGTGCCCATGAATCACTGAAAATCGGATTAAAAAGAGATAATCTGACGCATATCATTCCGATAACAGTTCAGACGGCATTAAAACTGCGCGAATCAATGACCATTTTCGGAGATGATTATCCGACAGAAGATGGCACTTGCATCCGTGATTACATCCATGTCGCAGATTTAGCTTGGGCGCATGTGTTGGGAATGAAATATATCGTCTCTCAACAGAAGTCTGCTACGATCAATCTGGGTTCTTCAGCCGGTTTCTCAGTGAAAGAAGTCATCGATGAGGTATCCAGACATCTGCCGGTCAGATATTCGATCGGTCCGCGTCGGCCGGGTGATCCGGCAAAACTCATTGCTTCCAGTACAAAAGCAAGAGAGTTGTTGGGATGGGTTCCAAAAAGAACATTAAAAGATATCATTCGCACAGATCTTGAATTTCGAAAAAAACATGAGACCCGTTAGGTTTCATGTTCTTTTATGTTTGTGATGATGATTTGTCAGATCAAAAATATGATGGCTATAAAATGACTGATGGCTGCGAAGTTGATAAACAGGTGCCAGATAAAGTGGAAATAAGGGCGCGTCTTCTGCGTGTAAAACCACGCTCCGATACTGTACAA
The DNA here is from genome assembly GCA_002348095.1 of Erysipelotrichaceae bacterium UBA2227. Lineage (GTDB taxonomy): Bacteria > Bacillota_I > Bacilli_A > Erysipelotrichales > Erysipelotrichaceae > UBA2227. The sequence continues at coordinate 33,506 of DDYT01000066.1, forward strand.
CACGCCCCCCAAAGCGATGAACCCCAGAAATGGCAGCGATGAGCTGCGGATAATGACGGGTAAGAACAACAAGGCAATCCAACCCATGACCAGATAAATCGTGACCGAAAGCTTTGGTATCGATTTCTGCGAAATGGACTTATACAGGATGCCGATCAGCACCATGCTCCATTGAATGATAAGGATGAGCATACCTTGCCAACCGCGGATGATATAGAGGGCAATCGGCGTATAACTGCCGGCAATCGCGAAGTAAATGAAGATGTGATCGAGGATTCGAAGCACATACTTATGTTTGGTCTCGTAAGCCATGGCGTGATAAAGCGCTGAAGCAAGAAACATCAGAAAAAGACTGATGATAAAGATGGATGTACCGATCGATAATATCCAACCGCCGCGTATGTATGTATCAACGGCTGTCCACGGCAGAAATCCCAATAAAAGCAGGCACATGACCCCATGGGTGACTGAATTACCGATTTCTTCACCGACCGAAAGGTGAATGATGTTTTTAATGGAATTCTTTTTTGTCATAAAAACCCTCTTTCATTTTTTAAGTTTATCATAGTTTGCGGATTATGTTGACAATTATTCTCCTTCTTTTTATGATTGAACAATGGAGTGTTCTTTTATGGAAATCAACAGTCATCGTAAGTTTTTGTTATCAGAAGAGAAAGTTAAGAAAGCACTGGTTTTGTTGGCGGTTCCTTCGATCATTGCCATGCTGACGACAGCGATTTATAACTTTGTCGATACGCTGTTTGTCAGTATGCTGAGAAACACAGCCATGATTGCGGCGGTGACCGTTTCTTTTCCGCTGGTCATGATCATGAGTGCTATCGGTCAGGGCATCGGTATCGGTGCCGGTTCACTTATATCCCGGCAGCTGGGCCGAAAAGATTACCAAAGTGTCGAACGTTCGGTTTTCACGGGAATGTTGATGGCCATCACATTTTCAGCGTTAGGCATGTTTTTGCTGATCGGTAATCTCGTTACGATTTTGCCTTGGTTTGGAGCTACGCCGGATGCCTTAGATTTTTCGGTGCGGTATGCGATGTGGATGATCGTCGGGATGAGCGGGATCATTCTGAATATGACGATGAATAATATCCTTCGTTCAGAAGGGGATGTCAGATTTCCGATGTTTGCAATTATGTTGGGGGCGATTTTAAACATCGCACTTGATCCGATTTTCATGTTTGATTGGGGTTTGAATCTGGGATTGGAAGGAGCAGCGATCGCAACCATCGTATCTCAGTATGTTTCAACGATCGTACTGATCATCCGCATTACCGGAAAAGACTCTGTTATCCGCTGGAAGGTCAACCGCTGGCTCTTTGATTTCAAAATTGCTTATGAAATCTTCGCTCTGGGGATTGCCTTGTTTTTCCGACAGGCACTCGTCAGTTTTTCACTGATGTTCATCAACAGTGCGGCTGCAAGATACGGTACCAACTTAGTCGCGGCCATCGGTTTGGTCATGCGGACGATGATGATCATCAACTATGTTCTGATTGGATATGCGCAGGGCTTTCAGCCTTTTGCGGGATACAATTACGGCGCAAAGAATTTTGTCCGTCTGAAAGAGTCGATCGATCTTTCGATTCGCTGGAGCACGATTTTTCTGGCATCGATGAGTGCTTTGCTTGTGCTGTCTGCGCGTCCGCTGATGATGGTTTTTACCGATAATCTTGAGGTAATCTATTATGGGATGCGAATGATTTATGCTATATGTCTTGCACTTCCGTTTATGGGTTTTTATCAGATCCACATGGTTTTATTTCAGTCTTTGGGAAAAGCAAAGGAAGCTTTTATATTATCGGTTGCCCGACAGGGCATATTCTTTTTGCCGATGATTTGGATATTACCGATGTTTTTCACTTACAACGGAATTTTGGCTGCTCAGCCGGCAGCAGACTTACTCACTGTTTTGCTTACTGCCGGATTCTCGCTGAGACTTAAAAAGGAGTTCGAATTCTGATACTGCAAAATGCAGTATTTTTTTATACTTACTATATTGCAAAACAACATAGCATGTGATATATTATACCTGTAAGGAGACATTTATCGAAATGACGGTCGAAGAAGCTTTGGCTTTCATTAAGAGATAAAGAACTGAGGTGAGGAAAATGAAAAAGCGGAACTTCTCCAACATCATCCACATTTTACTGCCACATCTGACATTATTTGAAGATGGATCAGTAATCAATGACCGCTATGTCAATTATCAATGCACACTGAATGAAGTCGTCGATCGGCTGAGTCAGTAGAACAGGAGAGAACAGTGTTAAAAAAGAAAATATCTAAGTT
>DDYT01000035.1 GCA_002348095.1 Erysipelotrichaceae bacterium UBA2227
AAGGGACTCGACATTCCCAATGTGACGCTGGTCGGTATTTTACAAGGAGATGCGGCCATGGGGCGGCCGGATTACCGTAGCGTAGAGAATACTTTTGCGATGATGGTTCAGGCCGCAGGACGCAGCGGACGCTCCAGCTTGGGGGGCGAAGTCATCATACAAGCCTATGATATCCGGCACTACGCCGTTCAATATGCCCGAAATCAGGATTATGTTTCCTTCTTTAATCATGAAATGCGCTATCGTCACCAAGGCCAGTATCCGCCGTACACCTATCTGATCGCTTTGACGGTATCCGATGATCAATGGGAGAAAGCCCGCAGCCTGGCAGTCGAACTTTCCGGAATCTGCCGGATGGATGAGACATTCAAAACTTTAGGACCGGCGGATTTGGGCAAAATCAAAGGTAAATTCCGCTATCGGATCGTGTGTAAAGGCAAAGATTTGGAGCATATGAAAGCCTTTGTCCGAGCGCAGATCTTGCCAATCAAACGCAAGAGTGGGAAAACACAAATCAGCATCAACGTATCGCCGATGGGCTTACCATAAGGGAGGGCAGAACATGATCGCACGCGAAGAAGCTTACCATATCCTTAAACAGGTCGTCATTCAAAAACAGTATGCCAATCTGCTGTTAAAAAACTGTACGGCCGAAGCTGTCGATATGCCCCTGATCACCCGCATCGTATACGGGACTTTACAGCATTATCGCTATCTTGAGTATCAGTGGGCTGATCTGATTAAAAAACGTCCGCCCGAAGAAATCGTGGTCCTTATCAATATGTCGGTCTATCAGCGCTACATGATGGACAAAGTGCCGCCTTATGCCATCATCAACGAGGCGGTCAGCATTGCCAAGAAAATCCTGAAAGGGCAGTATGCCGGTCTGGTCAATGCGGTTTTGCGTCAGGTACTGACCCGTCACACCCGCCATGTCATCATGGAAAACAAGGCGGAGAAGCTGGCTATCGAAACCAGTCATCCGGTGTGGCTGGTGCACATGTGGCGCAAACAGCTGGGCGATGATATTACGGAAGCTATATGTCACAAAAACAATATGACCCCGCCGTTGCACGTACGTGTCAATCCGTTGAAAGCAACCCTTGATCAGGTGTTGTCCTCGGGTTTCTTTGAGATATCCGATGCTGTATTAGGATCGCTGATTGCCGATCCAAAAATCGTCAGAGATGAAATGTTCACCTCAGGCAAAGTGATCATTCAGGATGAAAACAGTCAGCGGGTCGTCGTGTTTGCGGATGTAAAACCGGGGGAGAAAGTGCTTGATGTGTGCAGCGCTCCGGGAACCAAGACCGTGCAAATGGCTGCGATCATGCAAAATCAGGGAAGCATCCTGGCTCTGGATGTTCACGGACACCGGATCAGACTGGTGGAAAGTCTGATCGATAAAAGCGGAGCAACCATCGTTAAGGCGAAAGTTGCCGATGCCACGCATCTTCCTTTGTCAATCAAACATGAAACGTTTGATACCGTTCTGATCGATGCGCCGTGCAGCGGACTGGGTGTCTTGCGTCGCAAACCGGACATAAAGATGACGATCCAACCCGCCGATCTGGATGATATCCAGAAGCTTCAGGCTGAAATCCTCAATGAAACCTGCGACTGTGTGAAAGTCGGGGGCAAACTCATTTATGCGACCTGCACGATCAATAAAAAAGAAAATCAATTGCAAATACAAAACTTTCTGTCCGCTCATCCGCAGTTTGAACTGATCGATCAGCAGCAGTATCTGCCGCATCAGAGTGACGGGGACGGTTTTTACATGGCAAAACTTATCAGAGTGAGCGAAATATGATAGAATATCTGATGGTGATGCAATGAAGACGATTTATGATTACACCTATGACCAGCTGGGTGAACTGATGCTTTCCATCGGTGAGAAGAAATATCGCGGCCAGCAGCTGTTTGAATGGCTGTACCGCAAGCGCGTCACATCCATCGATGATATGACCGATATTTCTGTTAAACTCAAAGACTGGCTCAAAGACAACGTGCAGATGTCGCCCATCACGCTCAAAACGCGTCAGGTGGCCAGTGACGGCACGGTCAAATACTTGTTTGCGATGCAAGACGGGGCGTTGTGTGAAACGGTGCTGATGCACTACAGTTACGGCAAAAGCCTGTGTGTTTCCTCGCAAATCGGCTGCAACATGGGTTGCACTTTTTGTGCATCCGGCTTACTGAAGAAAACCCGCAACCTCACCAGCGGCGAAATGGTCGCTCAGGTGCTCTATGTCCAGCAAGAACTCGACCCGCAACAGGAAAGGGTCAGTCATGTCGTGGTCATGGGGACCGGTGAGCCGTTTGATAACTACGATAACGTACTCAACTTCTTATATACCATCAATCACGACCGCGGTCTGGCCATCGGTGCGCGTCATCTGACCGTATCGACCTGCGGACTGATCGAAGGCATCCGCAAGTTTGCGCATGAACCGATCCAAGTCAATCTGGCCATTTCGCTTCATGCTCCCAATGATGAACTTCGGACATCGCTGATGCCTATCAATCGGGCCTATCCGTTGGCCGATCTGATGGACGCCATGCGATATTACATGTCGAAATCCAACCGAAGGGTCACCTATGAATATATCTTATTGCAAGGGGTCAATGATTCTGATGCCCATGCCCGTCAGCTCGCCGATCTGATACGAGGACAGAATGCTTATGTCAATTTGATTCCGTACAATCCGGTCGATGAGCACGGATTCAAAAAAGTCGGGGTCAAAGAAGCTTTGCGTTTTTATGATCAGCTGCATAGGGCTGGGGTCAAATGTACGCTGCGACAGGAACACGGGGCGGACATCGATGCGGCTTGCGGGCAGCTGAGAGCCAAACACGAAAGGAAACGATGATATGAATATTGCAGGAGCCAGCGATCGCGGCTACCTTCGCGCAAACAACCAGGACAGCTATACGATTCAACGCACATCGGATGCGGTTTTGGCCGTGGTGTGCGATGGGATCGGCGGAGCGCGGGCAGGGGATGTTGCATCGTCGGTTGCCTGCCGGATGATGGATGAGCAGTTTATTACGAAACAGACGTTTAATAATCTTGATGACGTTCGTCAATGGCTTAAAAGTGCTATCGCGCAAGTCAATCAGCACATCGTTGCTTTATCACGCAATATCGAAGATTATCAGGGAATGGGCACCACGATGGTCGCAGCCCTGATTACACCCTTTGGTATAGTATGTGCCAATGTCGGAGACAGTCGCATTTACGCCGTCAGCGATCGTCTGGTATTGCTCAGCGATGATCATACCCTGGTCAATGAGTTGGTTAAGCTGGGTAAAATCAGCATTGAAGATGCCCAGCGTCATCCTAACCGCAACATGCTGACCAATGCCATCGGCATCGGCTTTCAGATCGATATCGATGTTTTTGACATCGAAGAAAGTTATGATTACCTGCTGCTTTGCAGTGACGGTTTGCATGGCTATGTCGATATGGGCGATGTAGTAACGGAAATCCTTGGGAACAAAGATGTTGAATCCAAAGTAAAAGAACTGATTTTATTAGCCAACCAATCCGGCGGTTATGACAATACGACCGTCATCCTATGCGAATTGCGAGGTGAAGGTCATGAGTGAGATGATCAAAAACCGCTACATGATCGTATCACGCTTGGGTGAAGGCGGCATGGCCGATGTTTATCTGGCCGTGGATACCTTGCTCAACCGTGAAGTGGCTGTCAAAGTGCTGCGTGGCGAACTGTCAAGTGATGCGGTGTCTTTGCTGCGTTTTAAACGGGAAGCCAATGCGGTAAGTACGCTCAATCACCGCAACATCGTCGAGATTTATGATGTCGGTGAAGAAGAGGGCAAACATTTTATCGTGATGGAGCTGGTGCGCGGTAAAACACTCAAACAATTGATATCCCAGCGCGGGGCCATGGATAAAGAAGAAGCACTGGTCATTATGAAACAGCTGATTGCAGCTGTGATGGAAGCGCATCGCAACAACATCATCCATCGTGATATCAAACCGCAAAATGTCTTGGTCAAAGACGACGGTACCGTGAAAATTACAGACTTTGGGATCGCGCTGGCACAGGATGCCATGCAGCTGACCCAAACGGATGCGGTGATGGGTTCGGTCCATTATCTGGCACCCGAATGTGCTCGCGGTGAAGCGGCCAGCAGTCAGAGCGATGTGTATTCGTTGGGAATCGTGCTGTATGAACTGCTGCGCGGGGAAGTGCCCTTTACCGGGGATGCTCCTGTGCAAATTGCCATTAAGCATATGCGGGAGGAAGTCCCCAGTATCCGTGAATTTAACCCGACCTTACCGCAGTCACTGGAAAACATTATCATCAAAGCGACTGCTAAGAATAAAAATCTCCGCTATAAGTCAGTCAAGGAGATGGGCGATGACTTGCAGAGTTGTCTGAGTCCAAATCGTGTCAAAGAAGCCAAGATCGTCTTGGCTGACGATGGAATGGACAGTTCGACAATCGTGATCGACCAGGTGTCCGCGGCTGAACCGGTGACAGAATCAAAATCACCGATTGCGACGATTCTGGCAGCTTTGGGCATCAGCGGCATCATTATCGCTTTGGCTTTTGCGGTGATATCCATGTTTTCACCCGGACCGATCGATGACCGTTATACCAATGTCCCGGATCTGACCGGACTTAATTATGCACAGGCCAAACTGGCATTGGAAGAAAAAGGTCTGTCCTTATCCAATAACGTTCTCTATTCTTTGACCGAAGACATCCCATCCGGGCAGATCATTTCCTTTTCACCGGCTGAGGGCACACGCGTTGAAAAGGGCAGTCTGGTCACGATCACTATCTCCGAAGGAATCTATTTTATCGTGGGTAACTATACCGGAAAAACACTAGAGGAAGTGCGGGCTCTGTTGTCGGGTACGCGCATTACGATCCGCAGCGAAAATGAACCGTCCGCAACAGTGACGCCCGGGACGATCATCCGTCAGGAACTGCTGTTAGCCGGGGACCGATTGGATCCGCGCCGGTCGTATGAGATCAAACTGGTCGTAGCTTCCTATGTCGAGTGGGTAATCCCACCTTCGATCATCGGTATGAGGATCGACGAGGCTTCGCGCATGATTGAAAACATGGGGCTTAAAGTTACACTGAGCCGACTTTCGACCGAAGGTCTGAGCGAAGAAGAACTTGAGAAAATCGTCTATAATGTCGTTACCACGGTTTCACCCGGGGTCGGCAGCCTGTATATCCAGTTTGAGAATTCATCGATCATCCTGTACTATTACTAAGGAGAAGGCATGCCAAAAGCAAGAGTCATCAAAATCATTTCCAATCACTATACGGTGTTTACCGAAGACGGTCAGCGTCTTGATGCTGTGGCCATGGGAAAACTTCGGCTTAAAAAATCCCCGGTAGTCGGTGATTGGGTAATCATCGAGAATCTGTCGGACAAATGGGGTATTCAAAGCATCGAACCACGTTTTAATGAGCTTGTACGGCCGCTGATTGCCAATGTCGATCAGGCGATGATCGTCATGTCTCTGATTCAGCCGGACTTTTCGACGACGCTGTTGGACAGACTCATATTTCTGATCAGTTATGCCAACATCGAGCCGCTGATCGTAGTTACCAAATGCGACCTGTTGCCTATGGATGATCCGATTTATAAGACGATTGCCGAATATCAGAAGGCGGGTTATCGTGTCTTGTTCACCGGCCGGGGCATGTCGGTCGATCCGATCAAAGAAGCACTTAAGAATAAAGTCACAGTACTTACCGGGCAAAGCGGTGCCGGCAAATCCTCACTGATCAACCGGATCGACGGTTCTTTCGAACTGATCACCCAAGAGATTTCCAAAGCTTTGGGACGGGGGAAACATACGACCCGTCACAGCGAACTGCACTATGTAGCGCAGGGATGGGTTGCGGATACTCCGGGATTTTCTTCCCTGGACTTCTCGATGATCGATAAGGATGTATTTCGCTGGATCATCCCGGACTTCAAACCGGTCATGGGCAATTGTAAATTTCGCAACTGCATGCATCAAAACGAGCCGGGATGTGCTGTCAAAGCGGCCGTTGAAAAGAATGAAATATCGTTGATCCGCTATGAAAATTATGTGGAATGCCTGAAAATGATCGACGAAGAAAGGAAACCGTTATGACCATCATCGCACCTTCAGTCTTGTCTCTGGATTACAGTCGGTTTAGCGAGCAAATTGCGGACTTGCACCGGTCAAAAGCGCAATGGCTTCATTTCGACGTCATGGACGGACATTTCGTGCCCAACCTGACTTTTGGTCCAGACATCCTGAAAGCCTTCAGGAAAGCATCGCATTTGTTTATGGATGTGCATCTGATGGTGGACGATCCGGATTACTTTTCGGATGTGTTCATTGATGCCGGAGCACAAATGATCACATTTCACACCGAAGCACTCAACGATGATCCTGTGCGCATATCGGCGCTGATTGATAAAATCAAAGCGCGTCATGTTAAGGTCGGACTGACGATCAAACCCAAAACACCCGTGGATATTCTTCTTCCGTATATCACTGAGGTAGATATGTTATTGATCATGTCGGTCGAACCGGGGTTTGGCGGCCAGGCTTTTATGCCTCAATCACTGGATAAGATCGCTGTGTTGCGCAAGGCAATCGATCAAACGGGAGCTCATGCACTCATTCAGGTCGATGGCGGGATCAACGGTCATACCGCAACCCTTGTCAAAGATGCCGGTGCTGATGTGCTGGTGGCAGGAAGTTACATTTTTTCCGGTAATATCGTTGCGGCTGTGGAGAGCTTATGTTAAGAGCGCTTTTAATCGCATCGATGACACGATCTTTGCCGGATTGGCCGGCGGATTTTATCGTCGGGATCGACCGTGGTGCTTTGTTTTGTGTTCAAAACAGAATATCGATGGATATCGCGATCGGTGACTTTGATTCGGTCAGCGAAACTGAACTTGAATCGATCAGATCAAATTGCAAAGAAATCATCCGTCTGGATCCGGTCAAGGATGTCACGGATACGCAGGCAGCTCTTGAACTCGTTGCATCGGCAGAAGAAATATGGCTGTGCGGCGGTCTTGGCGGCCGAATCGATCATCAGCTGATTAATATCGGATTGGTCAGATCCGATCTGCGTATGAAACTTTGGGATGAGCAGCATCTGATTTATGCGGTCTCCGGCGAAAAGAATATTAAAAAAGCGGGTTACCGCTATTTGTCATTATTTGCTGCCCAACCATCTGTGGTCAGTCTGACAGGAGTGAAGTATCCGCTGACAGACAGAAAGATTGATCTCTCTGACTTGTATCTGGTGAGCAATGAAATCTTGGAAGAAGAAGCTTACTTTACAGTTGAAGGTCGTGTGCTTGTCATCCAAAGCAATGATGCATAAAAAAAACGGTTGACACCGTTTGTTTTTTTAGGCAGCTTGCTGGGCTTTTAATGCTTTTAAGGCGCGGGTGGAAATACGGATTTTTTGCGGCTTTCCATCGACCATCACTTTAACTTTTTGCAGGTTGACATTCCATTTCCGACGTGTAGCACGAAGTGAATGAGAACGTTTGTTTCCAGATAATGCCTTCTTACCGGATACGGCGCATACTCTTGACATACCGTAACCCCCCTTTCTTGTCTTATTTGTGCTTGTAAACTATATCATAGGTCAATTCAAATTGCAAGTGTTAACAAACAGTTTGAGCACGGATTTTACAGTCAAAAGAAGGGTATGGACTTATAAAAATCTTTTTTATCAAACACATTTGTGCTATGATGTACTCGTATGGTTGTGAAAGGATTTGTACGCAATGGAAAAGCAACTTTTGGCCGCTGTTGAAGTCGCTGATCATGAAATCCGATTGGTCGTCGCAGAAATCTTTAACACCCGTCTTCAGATCCTAAAGACGGAAAGAGTCGAATGTTCGGGTTTTGACGGCATTAAGATCACCAATGAAAATGAAGTCGTACATAGTCTCAAGCGGGCTGTTGAGAATGCTTCGAAAAATATCGGCGCATCGATCCAACAAGTCCTTTTGTTAATTCCTTCCGTAGATTTCAAGCGAGTCATGCGCAGAGTGACCGGAGAAGTGAGCCAAAACGCGACCGGAATCTCGCAAAATGATATTCAACGGGCATATGCTTCGGTCATGCACACGGATATCGACCCTTCCTTGGAAGTGATCAACGTGATGGTCAGTAAGTATATCGTCAACGGAATCAACATGAAGAAAGCACCGATTCACGAACCGGCAGATCACTTTGTCATGGAAACCGAAGTATATATGGCCAACCGTGAGTTGGCTTATGGATTGGCGGGCTGTATCGAGAAAGCCGGATTGGGTATCATCGATATCGTGCTGGATGCTTTTGGTGTTGCCAAGGAAGCATCGCTGTTAGAACAGTCTGCGGAAGATGTATTGATTTCCATCCGCCTTGAAAAAGCAACGACACAATTATGCCTGTTCTCACAGGGCAAGTTATACAGTTCTGAAATTCTGGAAACCGGATATGGCGAATGGATCAGCAAGGTCAAAGAGGCCTTTGATATACCCCTGGACGTAGCCAGCCGATTAATGATTTATAACTGTCGCTGTGACGGTCCGGTACCGACGCAGGCACCGATTTACATGTGGTCGAAAAACGGTCAGACCCATACCTGTTCACTTGCACAACTGATGGATGTATGTTGGCCGCTGATCAAACGATGGATCATCGAAATCAACCAGACGTGTGAACCGATCATAGCTGCGAAACACGCTTCGGTCGTATTCACCGGCGAAGGTGCGATCATTCAGGGATTGGATCAGGCGCTCAAAGAAGCGCTTCAGACCAAAGTTGCGTTGTATGTACCGGAAACCTTAGGTGTACGTAACGGCTGTTATACAGCATTGCTGGGGGCATTTTATATGTATAAAGACATGGAGGCGTGGCGTCGCAGAAGCGCCGGAAGCGTCAATCTGTTTGAGTTTAATGCGATGATATCGTCCCGTAAGGGGAAAGATGGTTCCGGTGAGGAAACCTTCCCGAAACGGTTAAAAGGTATATTTGATACGAAGAAATAATGTCCGGAGGATCGACAATGAACGAAGATAAATATCATCAGGTAGCCAAAATCAAAGTATTCGGCATCGGCGGGGCCGGCTGTAATGCCGTCAACCGCATGGTCGATGAGGGTTTGCAGGGAGTGGAATTTTACGTCTGCAATACCGATTTGCAGGTGCTCAATGTATCCATGGTCAAAAACAAGCTGGTTTTGGGCCGGGAAACGACCAAGGGACTTGGTGCCGGTGCTAATCCGGATATCGGGCGTAAAGCGGCTGTTGAAAGCGAAGGCGATATCCGTGCAGCCATGACGGGAAGTGATATGGTGTTTATCACGACCGGTCTGGGTGGCGGTACCGGAACCGGTGCATCACCGCTGTTTGCGAAAATCGCAAAGGAATGCGGGGCTCTGGTGGTCGGGATCGTGACCAAACCGTTTAGTTTTGAAGGTCGCAAACGCATGGATCAGGCCATCAAAGGTCTTGAGGAACTGCGTGAACATGTGGATTCGCTGATCATCGTCTCAAACAATCAGCTGCTTGAAGTGATCGGGCGTATCCCGTTTGTCGAAGCCTTTAAAGAAGCGGACAATGTGTTGCGCCAGGGTGTACAGACCATCACCGATCTTATCGCGGTTCCGGCGATGATCAATCTTGACTTTGCGGATGTCCGTGCAGTCATGGAAGGTCAGGGGACGGCACTGATCGGTATCGGGATGGCTGCCGGTGACAACAAGGCTCAGGAAGCTGCTTCAAGGGCCATTACCTCACCGCTGCTTGAAGCACAGATCCGTGGTGCACGCAATGCGATCGTCAATGTGACCGGCGGTGAAAATATTACGATTTTTGATGCCAGTGATGCGGTCGAATTCATTCGTGATTCGGCCGGAGGTGATATCGATATCATTTTCGGAGTTGCGATCAATGAACAGATCGGTGATTCGATCATTGTTACGGTCATTGCAACCGGTTTTGACCTGCCGAAAGTATCTCCGCTGACCCAGCCGGTCCAATCGGCTGCGAAGGTGGTCGAAGTGATCAAAAACGAAAAACCCAGCCAGGACGATGACGGAAATATTCCGGGATTCTTCCGTTCAAGATAAAAGAGCGCAAGCTCTTTTTCATTGCATATGTTTTGTTTATTTTTGTAAACATTGGTAAAATACATGTCAGGAGGAGATTATGAAACTTTTGTACGTGAAAGCCAGTGTGTTTACGGCGAGTTACCGGTGTACCCAGGTGCGCCAGCGGCTCATCCGATTCATCAATCAAAATCCGCCCAGTGCCATCGCCATCAGCGGTATGCAGGACAGTCAGCGACTGACGATGCATCAGTTTGTCAACCAGTTAAATCATCCGGAAATCCGGATTTTAGATACACCGGGTCAATATCAGATCCAAGACTTAACGGTCACTCTTTCATCGCATTATTTATCTGCAGGAGAACTCACGATCGTACCGATTGAGGGAACGGTCGCTGTCGTTGAGAAAGTCAACCGATGTCGGGTTTCTTATATGCTTTTCGACATTTTTGCACAGGAAGAGTTTGCGGACTACAACGGAGAACTTGACGATATCCTGATCGAAGAACTTACCCAAATGCTCAAAGGTGAGAAACTCAAGGAAAAGAAAGGAATTAACTGACGGCCATGCCGTTTTCTTTCATAAAAAATGGCTCGTGGAGCCAACTTATAACAGATTGAGTTTTATACACGCCTGATAGATCCCGTCATCACTGACCGCCGCCGTAACCAGGGTGGCTTTTTCTTTTAACAGGGCATTTCCGTTACCTAAGGCAACGCTGATATCCGCATGTCTGAACATTTCCATATCATTGAGCGAATCGCCAAAAGCGATGTAAGAATCAGGCATTCCCCAATGATCCAGCATTTGCCGGATGCCGGTATACTTGGAGTGGTCACTGCTGATGATATCCGCATACGTTGATTCTCCAGGCATGACCAATGTTCCGTTCAGTTCCATAAATTTCTTGTAATCATAGCCTTTAGGCGCATAGACCAAAATCATATCAACATCTTCCCCCTGATATGGCTTGACAAGAGCGGGAACGGGAATCTTGAAAAAGGCATGGGCTGCCAAAACATTTTCATCTGATTCAAAGCGCATAAAATCCGGCTGACCTTCAAACTGCATATTTAATCCGTCTTCGATGACGATTTGCTCGATTTGCCGTACGACGTCGGGATCCATCACGGAATGATAAAAGCGCTGCTGATGCCGGTCATACAGCTGCTGGCCGTTGCTGGTCACAAATCCGTCCCAAGCAATGATTTCCGTGACCCCGGCCTTCTTACAGTCACTGAAGTTCCTTCCGGTCGCGATACCGAGTTTATACCCCTTATCCTTCAGACGGATCAGGGTTTCGACGGTCGAAGCCGGTATCGTATGAGTCACTGAGTCCAGCAGTGTCCCGTCAACATCAAAGAAAATGGCTTTTATATCCTTCATACATACACCTCACGATTCATTATACGATAAAATTTCGGATTTACCAACGAACCGTCTTTTGTAAGCGATTACTTTTTTCGGTCAACTTCCAAAATATCGAAAAGGGTGTATACTAGGGGTATTGGAGGTATCGTATGAAAACAATCGCAGACTTACATATCCATACGATTTCCAGCGGTCATGCGTACAGTACATTGCAGGAAATCGTTCAATATGCCAAATCCATCGGTTTACCGATGGTCGGAATCAGTGATCATGGTCCGGGAATGCCGGGCGGTGCACATTTGTTTCACTTTTTGAATATGCGTATCTTACCGAAGGAAATCGACGGAGTCCGGGTGATCCGGGGAATCGAAGTCAACATCATGGATCATCAGGGATCGATCGATGTGGATGATCGGACACTTTCTTTGACGCAGTATGCCATAGCTTCACTGCATCCGCCGTGTGTGCCGTTTGCGGATAAAAAAACCAATACCGAAACACTGATCAAGGTCATGGGCATCGAGGGCATCCAAATCATCGGTCATCCCGATGATGAGCGGTATCCGCTTGATTTTGACGCTATAGCCTATGCTGCAAAACAGCACCATGTCCTGTTGGAAATCAATAACTCTTCGATGAACGGTGTTTCGGCCCGATCCAACAGCAAAACCGTAATCAAGGAGTTGCTGGCTGCATGCAAACGACATCAGACACATGTGGTTTTTGGTTCAGATGCCCATGTCAGCTTCGATGTCGGAAACTTTACCTACTGTCATCAGATCATAAAGGAATGTGATTTTCCGTTGGAACTGGTGGTCAATCATCAGATGGAAAAACTGAAATCATTCCTTCCGAAAGTGTTCAACGACTGACTGTTGCATAGAAAAGGCGGCTTAGCCGCCATTTTTATTGTGACAATACGATTTTTGCAGAGGTAGGTTTGTGCTCGCCTTTCGGAGTCAGCCGGGTCAGCAAGACACCGACAACCGCCAAAACCGCTGCAATCAGAAACGTCGTTTTCAGACCGCCGACGGTGGCCACGATGATCGGGCCGACCAAAGCCGCCACTCCATAGGCCTGATATACGATACCGTAATTGGCGCCGAGATTTTTCACGCCGAAGTACTCATTGGTCACCGTCGGGAATACCGCAAGGAAACCGCCGAAACAGAAAGCGACCGTAGCCAATGTAATGAAGAAGGTAAGGTAAGAAAGGGAAACGATGCTTAATGCGGTCATGGCCAGCGCAGTCATGGCAAACATGATGGAAATCATCCGGATGCGACCAAACCGGTCGGACAAAGACCCCCAGCTGATTCGGCCGGCAGCATTAAACAAAGCGATGACCGTTACCGCATTGGCGGCGGTCATATCATCCAATCCGGCCAGCTGCATGCCGATATCTTTGGCCAGTCCGATGACCAAAAGACCGCTGGTACTGGCAAACAGAAACATGATCCAGATTAACACAAATGAACGCGTACGAATCATTTGCGAGGGCGTAAACTGATTATCAGGCTGATTCAAGGCAACCGAAGATGCTTGGCCGGCAGCGGGTGTGCGAAGCAAAGATGCTCCGATCAGTCCGGCAACGGCACAAATCACACCAAGGATCAGAAACGTCTGCATGACTCCTTGAACGGATATGAAATACTGAATGGCAGATTTGAATACCAACGAACCTAAACCAAAGGCACCGACCGCGATCCCGGTAATCAGCCCTTTGCGCTTGGGATACCATTTGACAAGAGTCGAAAGAGGACATACATAAACAAATCCGACGCCGGCACCGGCAATGATGCCATAACTTATATATAATTGCCATAGTTCACGGATTTGTGAGGTCAGTATCAGGCCGCCGCTGTAAAGCAAAATGCCGATCGTCGCTACCAGACGGGGTCCTTTTCGATCCTGTAATCTCCCCGCAAATACCGTCGCAAAGGCAAATACGAAGATAGCGATGGAATAAGCCAGAAAAACATCATCGCGGTTCCAGCCAAAGGCTGCTGACAGAGGCTGATTGAATAAACTCCACGTATAGATACTTCCGATACACAACTGAATCAATACAGCTCCGGCAACGATCCATCCGGGGTGGTTTGATTTTCTCATACATACTTCTCCTTACCTTAGAAATCTAAGTGATGGACCTATTCTACGTGAGCAGAAAACAGAAGACAAGTAAAATTATTCCTGTGGATTTCAAGTTCGTTTACCGTAACTGAACCTTTGAAAAAAACATTGGATAAAATGCACAATAAAACGCGGACTTGCCGCGCTTTACAGTTTTCAGTTAAGAATCTTATTTAGTTCTTCTGTCAGCTTCGGTAAGATCGTGACCGCATCACCGACGATGCCTACATGCGCGATCTGGAAGATGGCGGCATTGGGATCGCTGTTGATCGCAATGATGCATTCAGCCTTATCCATACCGGCCGTATGCTGTACTGCACCGGAGATACCGCAGGCAATGTATACCAGCGGACGCACGGTTTTCCCAGTCTGACCGACCTGAACATCCTTGCCCAGTACGCCGGTTTCAACCAGTCCGCGTGAGGCTCCGACTTCCGCATGCAGGGTATCTGCCAGACTTCTGATCAGATCCATGTGCTTGACCATCGAACGGCCGGCTGAGACGATGATCCGCGCTTTGGCGATGTCATTGGCTTTGGCCTGCTGAACTTCTCTTTTTAAGATTTCGACCCAATCGGTTGCATCCAGTTCGGTTTCGAAACGGATGATTTCACCTTGATTTGCTTCTTTTTCAATTTTCTCAAAAACATTGGGACGGATCGTTGCCATCTGCGGACGGTGATTCGGACAGACGATCGTACCGAACAGGTTTCCGCCAAAGGCAGGGCGTGTCACAAGTAACAGCGATGTGTCGGAGGTCATATCGACTTCGATGATCGTTGCATCTGCGGTCAGTCCGGTATCGACACGGGCTGCAACCCGCGGTGCAATATCACGGCCGATGACCGTTGCACCGATCAGGACGCTGTCTGGCTGACAGTGACGGATCACATCGGCCAAAACCTTGGTCGTATGCTGCGTCGTGGCTTCTTTGAGTTTCTCATGTTCGCAGAGTATAACTTTATCTGCTCCATATCTAAAGAGGATCGGTGTCAGATTTTCGATTTGATAACCCGGCAAAACGGCAACGACATCATGATTCATGCCTTTTTCGGCATACTGACCTTTGAGTTTGCGGGCTTCACTGAGCAGTTGCAGACTGACTTCGGCAACGATGTTCTGACGTGTCTCAATGTACACGAATATATCTTTTGTCATGGATGTTCTCCTTAATGAATATACGGAGCTAACGTGCTCAGTATGGCTCGGATGGCTTCTTCGCTGCCGCCGTGAATGAGTTTGACTTCACTGGAAACCGGTCGGGTAAAGGTCTTACGGACTTGGGTCGGAGATCCTTTTAGGCCGATATCGCTCGGCTTCAACTGCAATACCTGATTGTTTACGGTTTCAATGGGTTTGTCGAAAGATCCCCAGGCTTCGGTCACGTTCATAAAGCGCAAATGATCGAGCTGTTCCAGGGTCGTCAGTAAGCAGGGGAAACTGACTTTGAGGGTTTCATCGAAATCCTCATAGTGCTTTTTGACGATGATGTGATCTTTCGCTACTTCAACGATCTTGCTTACATAGGTAACTTGCGGTATATTCAGACGTTCTGCAACCTGCGGTCCGACTTGCGCCGTATCCCCGTCAATGGCCTGACGTCCGGCAAAAATCAGATCCGGATTTACGTTTTTAATGGCAGCAGCCAAAGTATTGGACGTTGCCCAGGTATCGGCACCTGCAAAAGCAGCGTCACTGATCAATAGGGCGTGATCGACGCCGCGGCCGTAGCATTCACGCAGCATACCGGCGGCTTGGGGAGGTCCCATGGTGATGACGATGACCTGAGCTCCGTTTGCATCTTTGATTTTCAAAGCGGCTTCCAAAGCACTGGTATCATCGGGATTCATGATCGAATCGACACCTGTCCGGATCAGAGTTCCGGTTTTTGCATCGATCAGCATTTCGGTGGTATTCGGGACTTGTTTCATTAATACGACGATTTTCATGATGTTACCTCAAGACCGAAGCGCTGATGACCATGCGTTGTACTTCGGACGTTCCTTCATAGATTTCGGTGATTTTGGCATCGCGCATCATCCGTTCGACCGGATACTCGCGGGTGTAACCGTAACCGCCATACAGCTGTACAGCCATCGTGGTCACGCTCATTGCAGTTTCCGAGGCAAACAGTTTGGCCATGGCTGCTTCAGTGGAATAGTTCTTCTGGGTATCCTTGGCAATCGCTGCTTTATATACCAGACAACGCGCAGCTTCGATTTGCGTAGCCATATCGGCTAACTTGAACTGAGTGTTCTGAAACTGACTGATCGAGCGGTTGAACTGCTTGCGACTCTTTGTATAAGCCACGACTTCATCAAACGCTCCTTGAGCAATCCCCAAAGCTTGTGCGGCGATTCCGATGCGGCCGCCATCCAGTGTACCCATGGCAATACCGAAACCTTTGCCTTCTGCACCCAGACGGTTTTCAACCGGGACTTTGACTCTGTCGAACATCAGTTCGCAAGTGCTGGAACCGCGGATGCCCAGTTTCTTCTCTTTTTTACCGACTGAAAATCCTGGCATGTCTTTTTCCAGGATAAAGGCGGTGATTCCTTTGGTTCCTTTGGACGCATCGGTCATGGCAAAGATGATATAAATATCAGCATAGCCGGCATTGGTGATAAAGATTTTTGATCCGGTAATCTCGTAATAACCGTCCTTTAGGACCGCGGTCGTTTTCTGACCGGCCGCATCGGTTCCGGCATTGGGTTCCGTTAATGCGAATGCACCCAGTTTTTCACCGGTATTAAGCGGCACGAGATACTTTTGCTTCTGTTCTTCAGTTCCGTAGGTATAAATCGGGTTTGCGGCAAGGGATGTGTGTGCTGAAAGGATTACTCCGGTGGTCGCACAGGCCTTGCTGAGCTCTTCGACTGCCAGTATATAGGCTAAGGTATCGGCTCCGCTGCCGCCATAAGTTACAGGGTAGGGGATGCCCATCATTTTGGCCTTGACCATCTCCTTGACGGTTTCCACCGGAAAGATTTCTTCTTCATCGACATATGCAGCGATCGGCTTAACAATCTCTGCAGTAAACTGCTGATAAAGCTTTTTCAGTAATAAATGTTTTTCGTTCATAATTCCTCAGTTGCGCGGCGGCATGATTTCTGCCATGCCGGTAATGACCAGATCGCCGTTTTGATTGACTGCGGTCGTCTCCAGTTTGACACGGTTTTTCTCTTCGTCTTTTTCAACAACGGTCACTTTGGCCGTGATCGTATCGTTGAGATATACAGGCTTTAAATATTTGATGGATTGTCCCAAATAAATTGAGCCTTCCCCGGGCAGTTCGGTTCCCAGGATGGCCGAGAACAGGGAAGCCACCAGATGTCCGTGACAGATACGATGTTTGAAACGGGTAGAAGCAGCGTACTCCTCGTTAAGATGAACGGGATTGTGATCGCCGCTGACATCCGCGAAGCTTTCGACTTCCGATGAAGTAAACATTTTTGTAAACTCTGCGCTTTGACCGATGGTCAGTTGATGGATCGATTTTCCTTGTTGCATAGCAACCTCCTTGCAATATGAATGAACCTTCATGTTTTATTGTATACATTGTGAAGAAATTGTCAATAGATTTGTTAATAAAATAACAAACATGAAGAATTATTTTTGTAATGGCAATTTTTTCATGGGAAGGGATTCATGTAAAAATTTTCCCTGTTCTATTTATTAAATGTAAAGTTTAGTATTGACAAACTTTCTGAGTGTGATATTATTACACTCGTAAAAACGAAGAAAAGAAAAAGTAGGAAGTGAAAGTTTCACAGAGAGCCCGGTCGCTGAAAAAGGGTAGTCGGAAACTTCCGAACAATGGTCTTGGAGTTGCATACCGAAGGGAATCCCTTAGGCTATGACGGATGCGCCCGTTAACGCGCTAGAGTATAACCGTCTGCGGCGTACTTGAAAAGGCGTATCTAGTGATAGGTATGCGAAAAAAGGTGGTAACACGAGCACTCTCGTCCTTGTCGGATGGGAGTTTTTTTATTGGAGGTAACGATGATCCGTATCGAAAATCTTACAAAATCGTTTAAAAATGAGAACAGCCGGCTGGTCGCACTTAACAATGTCAGTGCACATATCCAAGACGGTGAGTTTTTAGGCATCATCGGTTCCAGCGGTGCCGGCAAGTCCACCCTGATCCGACACCTCAGCCTGATCGAGCAGCCTGACAAAGGCACGATCTGGCTGGATGATGTTGATTTATTCAAACTCAAAGGCAAGGACCTGATCCGAATGCGACGGCAGTTGGGTATTGTGTTTCAGGGATATCATCTGTTGGAGCAGAAAAATGTCTTTGAAAACATCGCGTTTCCGCTTCGGCTGGTAAAGTCGGATCCCGCTCAGATCAAACATCGGGTCGAAGAGTTGATTTCACTTGTCGGTCTCAATGGGAAAGCAACGGCCTATCCGGCTCAGTTGTCCGGCGGTCAGAAACAGCGGGTCGCAATTGCGCGGGCTTTGGCCAGTTCACCTTCCTTGCTTCTGTGCGATGAACCGACCAGCGCGCTCGATGTCGTTACAACAAAGTCGATTTTGGACTTACTGGTCGAAATC
>DDYT01000049.1 GCA_002348095.1 Erysipelotrichaceae bacterium UBA2227
TCCATTGGATGATCGAAGGTGCGGAAGCAGTTGTCTGGGTCAAACACGGTACAACCGCAGAAGTATATGGAGATGGTATGGAAGGCGAACTTACAACCAGTGACAATAAAGGAATAAGTAATGTCGTGTTTTTGATCGAGTTGCTTGATGATGAAGATGAAGAACTTGATGACGAAGATGAAAACGACGATGATGAAGAACTGGATGACGAAGAAGAAGAAAACGATGATGAGGAAGAAGAACTAGACGACGAAGAAGAAAACGACGATGAGGAAGAAGAATTAGACGACGAAGAAGAGGAAGATGATGACGAAGTCTTAGGCGATGACGATGAAAACGTTGATGAAGAAGAGGAAGAAGAAGATGAAGTCCTCGGTGAAGACGACGAACAACTGCCGGATACTTCCGATGCAACATCCGGACTTGGCTTGTTAGGCGGTCTGCTCGGCTTTGTAATGTTGCTTGCTTCAAAAAAGAAAGACTAATATACAATAAAAACTGTCAGCGATGACAGTTTTCTTTATTGAAAGGTCGGTTATCCGGCCTTTTAATTACTGATGATAGGCCAGAGCGTAGGCCTTCTGATTCACTTCCACCATCTCCGGATTTTTATCACCAAACTTCTCCATGATGATGTTAAATCCGTCGGCTTCTGAGAAACCGTCCAGCTGTCTGACCAGAGAACCCAATGCAGCCATGTTTTGTGTGCGCTGATTACCGGCCTCCGTTGCCAGCTGATAGAAATCCACCATGACCCAACGGATATCCGGACGTGACTCATCCTTTTTAACCATCGAAGCATTGGCCACAACGACTCCGCCCTGCTCGACCCTGGGCAAAAACTTAGTCAGAGCCGGCTGATTCATCGCCAGTAAATGCGTTATTCCGGTCGATATAATCGGTGATCCGACATCATGCTCATCGATGACCACATGACAGTTGGCCGTACCGCCCCGCATCTCCGGACCGTACGACGGCATCCAGCTGACCAGATAGTTCTTATTCATCGCCATCATCGCAATCAGCTGACCTACCGAAAGGACCCCCTGACCGCCAAAACCGGCACACACCATTTTTACCTTCTTCATTGCGACGCCCCCTTGTCTTTATAGACACCCAACGGATAATACGCCGCCATGTTTTCCTTGATATATTTCAGCGAATCGACCGGTGATAATCCCCAGCCGATATTACACGAAGACAGTACTTCAACCATACTGAAACCGCCACCATTTTTCTGAATCTCAAACGCCTTTTTAATGGCACGCTTTGCCTTACGGACACTCACCGGATCGGCCGTCATGACCCGCTCGATATACGCAGCCCCTGGAATCGTCGCCATCAGCTCCGCCATCCGGATCGGTTCGCCCTGTTGTGTCACATCTCGGCCATACGGAGAGGTCGTGGTGATCTGACCAGGCAGAGTTGTCGGAGCCATCTGACCGCCCGTCATCCCGTAAATCGCATTATTGACAAAAATGACCGTAATGTTATCCCCGCGATGCGCCGCCTGAACGATTTCACCGGTACCGATCGACGCCAAGTCTCCGTCACCCTGATAAGTAAAGACGATTTTATCGGGATGGACCCGCTTGACCCCGGTTGCCACCGCCGGAGCACGACCGTGCGCTGCCTGAATAGCATCACAGTTGAAAAATTCATAGCTCATGACCGAACAACCCACCGAAGCGATCGCCACCGAACGATCCAGTAAATCAAGTTCTTCCAGACATTCCGCAACCAAGCGATGAATGATTCCATGGGTACAACCCGGACAATACGTAAACGGGGTATCGGTCAATCCCTTGGTTTTTTGAAATACGACAGCCATATTACTCACCTCCCAGATGCGATTTGACCGCATCGGAAATTTCCTTTGGCTCAAAAATCATACCGCCTGCACGGCCGTAGAAATATACCGGAACTTTCCCGTTGACCGCCAGACGCACATCATGGACCATCTGACCCATCGAGAGTTCGGCGGTTAACATAAACTTAACCTTTTCAGCAGCCTCATTGATCTGTTTGAAAGGAAACGGATATAACGTCTTGGGACGGATAAGACCGACCTTGATACCTTCACTGCGCAGTTCTTCAATGGCTGACTTGACGATTCGCGAAGGTGTCCCGTAAGCAACCAAAGCGATATCCGCATCATCCATCATATACAGATCGACCTGAACTTCATGTTCTTCAATCGCATCATATTTCTTACGCAAGGCAATATTGTGATTTTCCAAATCGACCGGATTTAAAAATAAGGAATTGATGACATTTCGCTTGCCACGGGTCACACTTTCTCCGTTGGCTGCCCAAGGTTTCTCAAATTTCGGCAACGGCTCTTCATTGATTTCCACCGGCTCCATCATCTGACCGATAACGCCATCGGCCATGACCATGACCGGATTGCGATATTTCTCCGAAATCAAGAAAGCATCGCGAACCATCTCGGTCGCTTCCTGAACGCCGTTTGGAGCCAAAACCACGACCTTATAGTCGCCGTTACCGCCGCCGCGGGTCGCCTGATTGTAATCCCCTTGCGCCGGCAAAATTCCGCCCAGTCCGGGACCGCCGCGACTGATCGCCACGATCACGCATGGAAGCTCAGCACCGGCACAATAGGAAATCCCTTCCTGTTTCAAAGCGATCCCCGGCGAGGATGATGAGGTCATCGTCCGCGCTCCTGCCCCAGCCGCACCATACACCATATTGATGGCTGCCAGTTCGCTCTCCGCCTGAACGAAAGCACCGCCGCTTTTCGCCAGATACTTCGACATATATTCGCAAATCTCGTTTTGCGGGGTGATCGGATACCCGAAGAAGGCATCGCATCCGGCCGCAATCGCTGCCTGAGCAATGGCTTCGTTGCCCTTCATCAGAACTTTTGCCATCAGCCATCCAACCTTTCTACCGTAATGACTGTATCCGGACACATGATCGCACAGTTGGTACAGGCGATGCACTTATCCGGATAAGCCGGATAAGCCGGATTATAACCGATCGCATTAACCGTGGATTTATCCAGTTCTATCAGCTTGACCGGACATACCGACACACACAATCCACAACCTTTGCATCGGTTGGTATTAAAGGTAACCCTACCTTTCATAATGACGCTCCTTTCATCCAGTCTGCCCGCAAAATCAAATGTTTGAAGATCAGCACCGGATTTTCTATTTCATTTCTGCATTGCGATGCAATGCTTTCACTTATCATCGTATAAACGATCGGGATTTGCAACCGATCACACAGAATTTTCAACTTTCTCTGACTCTCCGTCACCAACTCAGCCGTCGTATACTCCAGCATATGGGTGTTATGAACGATCCCGGTGATCTTCAGTTTGCTTCGCTCTTCAAACAGGCGGATCATATCCTCAATTTTATCGAGCACCGACTCCGGCCGTGACAGATTGACCACCAGCCACACCTGCGCATCTTTCAGTTCCTCAAAAAACGTAGCCAACGGACGCAAGCCGTTTTCACTGCCCGCCATATCCAGAATGATCCGGTGGTTCTGACTGATGATCCCGCTGATCGCACCGCTTAACGCCGGAAAGTCTTGGTTGATGTGATTTTTCAATAGACTTCCCACCACTTCGACGCCATGGCTTTTCAACCACACTGCCTGCTCGCGCGGACGGAAATACGGATTGATGATATCCAAATCAGCCAGATAACAGGGGGCGAGGGTAAGAGCGAGCTGTGATGCGAACTCACTCTTACCGACCCCGTAAGCCCCTGTAATGATTATTTTTTCTGACATCTGCCCGGAATGTGAATGCTGTTGATGTTGCGCATCATATCGATTCTGCGCTCAGCCATCCGATCAGCAACCAGGTAGGTCGGTGTGTTGGTTTCTTTGGAAACCCGAATGATTTCACGGATACGATCGAAAATCATATCGATCGCTCTCATCGCCGCATCTTTATCATATCCCAGGATTTCCTGATAGACATTGATCAGACCGCCGGCATTGATGACATAGTCCGGAGCATACACCAATCCCAAGTCATGAACCATTTGCCCGTGCGGTGCACTGTCCTTCAGCACATTATTCGCAGCCCCGGCAATGATCTTACAGCGCAAGCGTTTCAGTGTATCATCATTGATCACAGCACCCAAAGCACACGGAGCAAAAACATCACATTTGACATCAAAGATATCATCGACAGACACGATCTCAGCCTTGGTTTGAGCTGCCACTTCTTTGACGCGTTCTTCATCAATATCCGCAATGACCAGTTTGGCTCCTTCATCGGCAAGATATTTACACAGATAAGCACCTACGTGACCGACACCCTGAACCGCAATAACACGTCCGTCCAGTTTGGCCGATCCATAGGTTTCTTTTAAACAGGCCTTGATTCCCTTATATACACCCCAAGCCGTAAACGGTGACGGATCGCCGGAAGTACTCGGCAAGCCCATGACGTGATTGGTTTCCATTTTGACATATTCCATATCTTCCGGAGAAGTGCCGACATCCTCAGCGGTGATATAACGACCGCCCAATGAGTCGACATAGCGTCCGAATGCCCGCCAGAAAGCTTCCCGGCGAACCGTATCCGATTTCATTTTCTTTGAGTTACCGATGATGACAGCTTTTCCGCCGCCCAGATTCAATCCGGCACACGCCGCTTTCTTGGTCATGCCGCGAGCCAGACGCAAGACATCGAGAATCGCATCTTCTTCATCTTCGTACTCCCAAACGCGCGTTCCGCCCAAGGCCGGACCCAATGTGGTGTTATGGATACAGATAGCCCCCTTCAACCCGGAGTTGCGGTCATACATATAGACCAATTGCTCGTATCCATACTTCTCCATGTAATCAAATTTTTTCATTCCATGTACTCCTTTTCAGCTTTCGCTCTGATATTTTCAGAAAAAAAAGGCCGCTTTGCTTACAAATACCACAAAACGACCGCTGACCGGTAACCCCCGTGTGAAACCTCTAGAGGTAAGATTTGGTTTTCGCGTCGAATGCAGGTAAGAGTCACGAGCGTACGACCTTTCTTTCTTTATGCACCCTCATTATAACAAAAACTTCCTTCATGTGAAAGCGTTTACAGTAATTTCACGCAATAATCACACGACAATTTTCGTCTTCTGGTCAATCAAATCAAGGATCTCTTTCGGATGATCGACCGTGTAGGTCGCACCGGCATCGATGAGTTCCTGAATCGGACGAAATCCCCAACTTACACCGATGCTTCGAATATCGGCATTCCTTGCAGTCATGACATCGACATTGGAATCACCTGCAAACAGACATTCTGTTTCAGACAATCCCATTTTCTCAAGAATGTATCGAGGCATCGCCGCATCGGGTTTGCGAGGCAGATCCTTTCGTTCTCCGGTCACCGCCACAAAATCAATATTCTCAAAGTACTGTCTGACCATTACCTGAGTAAAAGTATCCGGCTTGTTGGAACAGACTCCCAGCTGAAGCCCTCTTCGATTCAATTCTTTCAGTAAGTCCGTGATCCCCGGATAGGGCTGACACTTATTTGCATAATTGCGATCGTACGCCTGTTGAAAATCCCGTATGACCTGAGTAATCATATTTGCGTCCGTCCCTTTGGGCAAAATCATTTTCACCAGATTTTCGACGCCGTTGCCCACAAAAAAACGATATTCATCCAGAGGATGAACATCAAATCCGCAATCACGCAAAGCTTCATTAGCACTGTCCGCAATATCCTCTAAGGTATCTAGCAGCGTGCCATCCAAATCAAAAATGATCCCCTTAATCATCCAGTTGTCCTGCCAGATACTCATTCTTCATATCCACATATTCCTGGGCATTCGCCAGTATCATCTCTACTTCACTGTCCTTCAGTTCCCGTTTGATCACTGCCGGCATACCCAGCACCATTGAACGCGCAGGTATTTTACTGCGCGGGGAAACCAGGGCCCCTGCTCCGATCAGAACGGTGTCCTCAATGACAGTCTCATCCAATACGACCGAACGCGATCCGACCATGACACCGTGTCCGATGGTCGCACTGTGCACATGGGCTAAATGACCAATCGTCACATTGTCTCCGATATGTACCGGTACCATGTGAGAAGTATGGATGACCACATTGTCCTGAATATTGGATCGGTTTCCGATGGTGATGGAATTGACATCACCGCGCACTACAGCTCCCGGCCATACCGAACAGTCATCTCCGATCGTGACATCCCCAATGACCAAGGCCATCGGATCGATATATACATTCTTCCCGATTTTGGGAGTTTTACCTTTGTGTGAACGGATCATTGTTTCAACCACGACTTGCACTTAAAGCAGTAGTCATACCTGTCATCCATCGGAGCTCCGCACTTTGGACATTTGACAACATGAGCACCCGGCAGGTTACTTACATTAAAATACTCCGATTTGCGGTTCTGCTGACTGTGAGACGCCGGCAACTTCCGAATCGAACTGCGCCGTTTGGAGAAGTCCCGCTCAAAACGGTTATCTTCAGTTGGCGAAAGCAGTTCTTTCTCAGTGTTGGGTATCTGTTGCGCCTTTTTGGCTTGCGTGATAATTTGGGCTACGACATAAAATATGAAAATCGGAAATATAAACGGGATAAAAAACGCCAATCCCGCAGAATTACCGAATACAAAAAACAATACGATGAAGAAAAACAACAGACCTGCCACAGGGTTTCTTCTTCTGTTCATAACGACCTCCTACCATTCTATGGGAACTTTCGTTCATCATGCATTTATTCTATCATAGAAATTCTGAAAAAAGCGGGATTCCCCGCCAAAATGTTTCTTATGAAGTGACTTCGACCTCAAACAAATGATTCTCTCTGACCGGCAGATAATAACGTAAATGTTTGAAGTTATGCATATAAATCTGTAAGGGAAGCAACGATTCAAACGATTGAAAGTGCATCGGGAACAGATGAGACGGTTTGCACTTATCGATAAATTGGCGAGCACCAAGGTCAAACGCCGACCCCATCCGGTCATCGACCGGAAACATGGCCACATCGATCGGAAATTCAGCAATCTGATCCACGATTTTCAAGAAGGCTTTTTCTGCTGCATCCACTTCATCTTGAGTTGACTCATCTTTCCAATGCCAGTTATTCAAATCGCCGGCATGAAAAATATTCACATCGCCGTCACTTACCAAAAAGCTGACGCCTTCATCCGTACTTCCAAACACTTTGACCGATATCTGATCGCAAACGAGCATATCGCCGGGCCGTACTTTGAAAACATTGAAAAAGGCATCCAGTTTGATGTCATCTGACATTACGATGGTTTTTTTGTAGGCAAATACCGACTCAGAGAAATGATCGCTGTGATGATGGGTAATAAAAAAGCAACACTGTTTCTGTGATTTCAGGTATTTCGAGGGAAGAATTCCGTTGACATAATCAAAAATCATGATGATTTTGTCAGTCTCAACGACATAACCGCTATGAGAAAGATACTCCACTTTTACTTTCATATTCTTCACTCCCTTCTTCACTTATTTTATCATAATCGTTCTGAAAGATACGTTTTTTACTCTTTATCTTCGACACTGATCAGAAACAGACGCCGAGCAAATTTCCCTTTGCTAAGCGCTTTATCTCTCTGCGATTCACGAAGAATCTCAGCGGATATGCCATATGCATCCATGATATGCTCCAATACTTCTACCACATCGGCCAACTCATTCAGAACATCTGCTTCAGATGCATCCAACAGTTCTTCTGCCTCTTCTTTCAGTTTCTTCTTCAACTCAGTTTTATACTCCGCCTCATCCAAAATGCGTGTATGTGCAATTTTACCGTCATTCTCAATGACCTCATCAATCCGGTCCCGGATCAGCTTATTGTATATGTTCATTTTTATCACCTGATTACATTTTATCAGAAATCCGTTATAATATCTGAAAAAGAGGTGCTATGGAACAACGCGAGCTGCTCATCAGTAAATATGAATATCAGGATGTCCGATTTCTGAATAAGGGCTGGTCCGTGGATGCCAAGTGGGTTGGGGTCAAGGATGATCAAAAGCATCTGATCCGTATCAGTGACATCCGGTTTTTATCACGCAGACAATGGGAGTTCGATCAGATATCACGTCTGTATGAGCAGGGTTGGCCAGTCAATCGACCCATATCATTTTTTATTGAAGATACCTTGGTCATTGCGATTTACAGTTATATCGAAGCTCTGGACCTAGAACCTAACATTCACAAACTGCCTGCATCGATGCAATATGATATGGGGTTTTTCGCTGGTGAAGCGCTGTTGGCCATTCATTCCTTACCCATCGAAGCAGATTCCATCAATCATTATGAACGAATGAGTCAAAAGATGCTTACTTACATCGACCGGTATCTTGAAAAGCAGCTGCATTTTCCCAACGATGACAAAGTCATCAGTTTTATTAAGGATCACTTGAATGAGTTGAGTGATCGGCCGCTGGTATTTCAGCACGGTGATTACCACGTCGGCAACATGCTGCTGATGGAATATCAGCATGCAGCCATCATCGATTTCAACCGCTGTGACATCGGTGATCCCTACGAAGAGTTTTCGCGGGCCTATTTCTTCAGCCGCCGATACAGCATCCCTTTCGTTTTGGGTCAGTTGGACGGCTATTTCAAACAAGGCATCCCTCAAGACTTTCATTCCCTGATGAAACTGTACATGTGTCACACTATGATATCCGCCTTGACTTGGAGCACACAGTTTTCCATCGGTCAGACCGAGACGCTCCGACAGTTTGTATCGATGGTCATGGATGATTATGATCAGTTACAACTCGATAAGCCCAAGTGGCTGACAAAGTAAAAGAACGCACCGGCGTTCTTTCTTCTATTTCTTAAATAAGCTCAATACCCACAAAAATACGACCGCACCGACCGTAGAAACAAGCAGTTCGCCGATCCATCCGGAAGCACTCAGTTCCAACATTTTAAACAGACTGTCGCCGATATATGCACCAAACAATCCGATCAGGATATTGCCAAGTAATCCGTATCCGCGACCACGCAGGATTTTTCCTGCCAGCAAGCCCGCGAGAAACCCAGTGACCAAAAACATAAAATCCCTCCTTTAACTACCTTTCATTGTAATGAAAATCATGAGATTTGCAATCTATTCACTTTTCGGGCGAAAACGGATCAGCACCGTCATCAGTCCCATCGCAATCAAAAATACGATACCGGCCATCACAAAAGCCAGTTTTGCACCTTGGGCATAGATCAATCCGGCAAGCAATGAACCAAAGATCATCCCTAATGCCCGGATCGAACTGAACATGCCCATAAAGGCACCGGTCGAATCACTTCGACTCTCCTTTCCGGCCAACGCCTGAATGAGTACGGAGTAAATGCTGTTAAAAGCAAAGAAGAAAATACTGATGACGATAAACGAGAATGCCTGTTGACTCCATATCACCGCAAATCCGGTCAATGCGGTCAGTGCCATCGTCCAGACCAACGGTTTTTTCATGCTGGTCTTACGAATCAGATACATACAGATCGTCGAGTTGACGATCAACGCCAATATCCCGACACCGGCCTTGAGGATCCCGTTGTACGAAGGCGGAAAGCCAAACTGATCACGGATATAGTAATTGAACGCCTGATCGAAAGCCGTGGATCCGTAAACGGAGAAGAACACGACCCCAAAAAATACCCATACCCACATCGACACCGATTTGGAAGCACTTTTAAATGCGGAAAACGGATTGGATGCATCGAGCAACTGCTTCATCTGCCAATGCGTACCGTCCCCCGGATGAATTTCCTCCATTTTCGCGAATGTGACGATCCCACTGAGAATCAGACCTATGATTTGAACGACAAAGAGCATCGGGATCGAAATGCTTCCCAGAAATCCGCCGATCAGATAACCCAGAGATCCGGCGATAGTAAAGATCGTAGAATGAATCGTCAGATTCTTTGCCCGATCCTGTAATGAAGATCCATCCATGACATAGGTCAGATGCGTCACATTGATACCGCCGATAAAAAATCCGGCAATTCCCCGAGCCACAAAAATCCCGATTTCTGTCGTTGCCTGCATAAACAGAAACTGCCCGAAAGCATAGCCGATGCATGCCAGCATATACAGTTTGACCCGTCCTTTATGATCGGACAGTTTTCCCCAGAAAGGTGAAAACAGAAAGTTGGTAAAAGCCATCGAGGCAAACGCTGCCCCAAAGGTATAGTCGGGCAGATTGAGATTTTTGATCAGAGCGGGGGTGGCGGGGTGGGCGAGGTTGGCAAAAATGAGTTCCATCATCATGAAACTGAAAAACCAGATAAGTGATTTGGTTTTTTTAGTAAACATCCGCCAGTACTCCTAAAAATTTGCATAAACGCATATACACTCGGTCAAACGATGCCAAATCCAGTTTCTCATTGAACGTGTGGATCAGTTCGTGGATCGGTCCCATGGTGATGATATCCAGATCAGGGATTGCCCCTTTCCAGATGCCCAATTCCAAGCCGCCGTGACTGGCATCCAAGATAAGATCTTGACCGGTTTCTGCCTTAAACCACTGTTGATAGAAATTTCTTAGCGGACTGTCTGCCTGATACGGATAGCCGGGATAACGGCTGGTAAACTCAAGGGATAACTCCAACAAATCGGACAAAATTCGGATGTCCGAAATGTTCTGATCAAGTAAATCAGCGATCGGAGATCTGAAGGAGAATCCGGCAATGAGTTTATCCTCTTCCGATTTTAAGTATCCAAGATTCGCACTCAACAAGGGCAGTTGCGCAATTTCAGGGCTCATCCACTGAACGCCTTGGAAAAACAATACCGCAAAACGGACAAACCGTTCCGATACAGTCCGATCAAATCCGAGTTGTCCAGAAGTTCTTTGACAGGTGATTTCGACATTGGGATCGGTCAGTTTATGCGGATCCAAATGGCGTTGAATGATCGCATTCAGATGGTTAGTATTTAGGTCCCCTTCAAACCCGACCGTCACACTTCCGGCAAAGGGAATCGCATTCTCCGATTTTCCTGCCTGAATATCGATCAGACCCACCGGAATGTTAAGCTGATCCTTTATCGCAAACACGATGCGAGCCAGCAGCTGTGCCGCATTGGCCCTTTGTTTGAGAATGTCATTGCCCGAATGTCCGCCGATGGCACCGCTGATCGTGATTTCGATCGCTTCGGGATAAAATCTTTCTTTCTTCGCTGATATTCTGGCTTTGCCCCGGATACCGCCGCTGGAAGTGATGACCGTACGGTTTTCTCCGCCGGAATCCAATCCGATGCACCGCTTGCTATGAATCAGCGATGTGTCAAAAGCTACGGCCCCTAACAAACCGATTTCTTCGGCTGCGGTAAAAAGACATTCCAAAGGCGGGTGTTTGATCTCTCTGTTTTCCAATAAGGCAAGCATATAAGCCACCGCAAATCCGTCATCGGCACCAAGGGTCGTGTCATTGGCACGCAACCAACCGTTTTCTTCGATCAGTTCAATTGGATCTCTGGTAAAATCGTGATTACTGCCCGGCGCTTTTTCGCATACCATATCGGTATGACCCTGCAGCAAGACACTTGGGGCAGACTCCCCGCCGTGCTGACCTGCTTTTCGTATCAATACATTATGCATATCATCACGGACAAAGGACAGGTCATGTTTTTTGGCAAAACCGACCAAAAAATCAGCGATCTGCTTTTCATTAAGACTTCCGCGAGGGATTTGGCTGATTCGTTCAAACCAGATTTTGGGATGGTTCATAGGTTTATCTTCCTTTGACTTATAACGACTATTATAGCACTTCTAAAGAAAAATACATCCCGAAGGATGTATGGAAAACAAGAAAGACTATTTGAATTATTTATACTTCTCAATCAATGCCCAACCCTCGGATTCACTGAAATACTCACTGATCACTGAAATCCATGGGGTGATAACATCGACCCGCTTTTCACGGCGGTAGAGACGCTCGATGTGTTCGATAAGCAAATCATATACCATGTGCGGATACGGATCGATCAGATACGGGTAGAGTTGCGCAATAAAGTGCGGATTCTTACCCACATAAACAGCCAAATCCTCCCACCGCTTTTCCTCCGTCAGTAAATGACGGTATACCCAATCGGAAAAAGCGCCGTACTGAAACTCCCGGATCATGTCATCCACGACGCTCCGCCACAAGCGACGGTCGGTAATACTGCGCAAATGCTCCAGCGCATTGCTTTCCCCGCAGTAATACAGCCATTTTAACGTTGAGCGGAAACCCAAATCATCATCCGTCTGCCGATACGCTTCCAACATGTAACCGACCCAGCCGACATCTTCGTGTTTGGGGGACTTGCGAATTTTCTCACGGCACAGTTCAATGACTTTCTGTGATTCAGACTGCTGTAAATAGTATTCGATCAAATGACTTCGGATCAAATCGGATTCCAAATGAGCCTTCGCATATTCCACTAAGTCACTTTCCTGCGATGCCAGTTTGAAAGCAAACTCCACTTGGGCCAAGATCAGCGGATGATCGATGCCCTCACTGATCGCAGCAATGACATGCAATACATCTTCTTTAAGTAATTCATCCGAAGCATAGACACACAGTGCCTGAAGCCAAAGGCCTTTGACTTCATGACTGATTTCCGGATATAACTGTGTCCAGAGTAGCACATCGGAAATCAGCCGGCGCGGATCGATCTGATAGGATGCCGCGATGGCTTTGATCCACATGGTTTGCTTCTTAAAGAAATTCATTTTCTCCAAATCATTGTTACTGGCCGTCCAGTAACTGACAATCTCATCCATCATAAACTCCAAAACGATCAGGGCCGGCTGATAACAGTGATGATCCAACAGCCAGTGCATCTGCTCATTGTAATACTCATAGGCTTCAAACAAAATATCGACGTTTTCATTTTGGGAGGCAGCATCTAAAGCCAGGGTCAACTGCTCGATGACGACCGTATGCAGTTGACTCGGATCCTGAATGGTCGCATTGATGTTACTGTCCAAATGTAACAGACTGCCGATCTCATAATCCTTGTTCTGTCGCTGAGAAAGCATGATGAAACTGGCTGCCTGATGTTTACAGTGATGCACACCGCAGTCACACGTATGCGAAAGCAGATGTCCGGCATCATCGACAGCGATTTGAATATGATAAGGTCGGGTCCCATCGACGACGATATCAAACACATGCGGGTCATTGATCGGACGTTTCCGCACCAATCCCCACTCCATGTAATCAACACCGCGACGGAAAATGTAATCATCAAACAAATGATGAGCAAATCGGATGTGCATGACTCGTCCTCCTTGTTTTCAATTCACGTCTGTAACTCTATTATACCCAACCTTGTGACATAGATAAACAAAAACAGCGGACTTTCACCTTCGAACATCAACGAAATATGTTACAATGGAGGCGAACCAAAAATTGTTATCTTGTTTAGGAGGAACCACTCATGAATTTCAACGAATTTCGTGTTGAAAAGGACTCTCTTGGCGAAGTCCTGGTGCCCATCGATGCCCTCTATGGAGCACAGACTCAACGCGCAATCGAAAATTTTCCCATTACCAAACGCCCGATTCATAAACAGATGATCCGTGCCGTCGGCATGATCAAAAAGGCCAGTGCTATTGCCAATCACAAGGCTGAACTTTTGGACGGGCGAAGATCCCGCTATATCATTCGAGCCTGCGATGAAGTCATCGAGGGAAAGTTAGATCAGTGGTTTATTACCGATGCCATCCAAGGCGGCGCCGGCACCTCGGTCAATATGAATGCCAACGAAGTCATTGCCAATCGGGCCGCACAGCTCGCCCGCCGTCCGATCGGCGAATATGATTACATTCATCCCAATGATCACGTGAATTTCGGACAGTCGACCAACGATGTTTACCCTTCGGCCGGCCGATTGGCCAGTCTGTTTATGGTCAAAGAGTTACTTAAGGAACTTCAGCTGTTACAAGTATCCTTGCTTAAGAAAAGCGAGGAGTTTGAGAATGTTTTGAAAATGGGACGCACCCATCTTCAGGACGCCATCCCCATTCAGTTGGGACAGGAGTTCCATGCCTTTGCGACTTCCTTTACCCGGGATATCAAGCGTATCCGCGTGGCTTTTAATGATCTTAAGGCGGTCAATATGGGCGCGACCGCCGTGGGAACCGGATTGAATGCGGATGAACGGTACAAAAAAATCATCGTCAAAGAATTGAGTCACATTTGTGGGATCACGCTGACTTCAGCCAAAGATCTGGTCGACTCTACCCGCAATGTCGATACCTTTGTTTGGGCATCAAGCTCACTGAAAACCTTAGCGGTCAACCTGTCTAAAATGGCCAATGACTTACGTCTGATGGCCTCCGGTCCCAAGACCGGTTTTGGGGAAATCCGTTTTCCAGAACGTCAGCCAGGTTCGTCGATCATGCCCGGCAAAATCAACCCGGTCATCGCCGAAGTGACCAATCAGGTATGTTTCAATGTATTCGGTAATGATCTGACCATCTTAAAAGCCGCTGAAGCCGGCCAGTTGGAACTCAATGTCTTTGAGCCGGTACTGTTCTATAAAATATTTGAATCTTTAGAGACGCTGACCAATGTGTGCTACACTTTGCGGGTAAATGCGATTGACGGTATTGAAGCCAATGTCGAGCGCTGTCAGGAGTTGGTTGATATTTCCATCGGCACGATTACCGCCGTAGCTCCGCATATCGGCTACGCCAATGCTTCGAAACTGGCTAAGCAGGCACTGTTTGAAAACCGTAAGTTAAAGGAAATACTGTTGGAAAGCAAACTGATCGAGCCGGGCGAGTTGGAAGTCATTCTCAATGCCAAAACCATGACCAAACCGGGAATCCCGGGGCGCAAGTTGTTGTTAAAGAAGACCAAAGAGCAAAGCGAGCGTGAAGAACATGAAAATAAAGACGATTTCAGCCGAGAGGATTAAAGAGGCTGTCAAAGAGGGCTGTCTGGCAATTCAGTATAAGTACAGTCCGAAAATGCAAGAGACTATGACAAAGTACATGGATCAGGAGAAATCCGTTTTGGCCAAGAACATTCTAAAGATATTATTGGAAAACAGCGATACGGCATCCGAAAACCGGTTGCCGATGTGTCAGGATACCGGCATGGTCGTAGTTCGTATGAACATCGGTCAAAACGTACAGATCGTCGGTGGATCATTAAGAGAAGCGGTCAATCAGGGCGTACGCGAAGCATATGATGTCGGTTATCTGCGCAAGTCGATCGTCGGTGATCCGGTGTTCGATCGTAAAAATACCAAGGACAATACCCCGGCCATCCTTTATACGGAGATTGTCGATGGCGATGAAATCGAAATCGAAGTCGCGGCTAAGGGATTCGGTTCAGAAAATATGTCCGCATTGAAAATGTGCAAACCTTCCGAGGGTTTGGCCGGTGTCCGGCAGTTCGTTTTGGACACGGTAAGAAATGCCGGTCCCAATGCCTGTCCGCCGCTGATCGTCGGAGTCGGTGTCGGTGGTACCATGGACTATGCGGCTGTACTCGCTAAGAAAGCACTGTTCAGGGAAATCGGCGATCGCCATCCGGATGAGCGTTATGCAAATCTCGAAAAAGAACTTTTGGAAGAAATCAATGCGATGGGCATCGGTCCTCAGGGACTTGGGGGAAGCACGACCGCGTTGGATGTCTTTATCGAAGACTTCCCTACCCACATCGCTTCGATGCCGGTGGTCGTCAATATCAACTGCCACATGGCCAGACATACCAAGGTGGTGTTATCATGATCAAAATCCAGACACCCCTCGATCAGAATCTGATCAATGAATTGCAAGCCGGCGACTTGGTATTTATTTCCGGTACGTTGTATACGGCGCGCGATGCCGCGCACAAACGAATGATCGATGATTTGAACACTACCGGATCTTTGCCTTTCGATATTACCAATCAGATTCTCTATTATGTCGGTCCGTCTCCGACTCCGCCGGGGCAAACCTTTGGCAGTGCCGGTCCGACGACTGCGGGAAGAATGGATGCTTATACTCCTACCCTGTTGGACTTAGGTCTGAAAATGATCATTGCCAAAGGCTATCGCAGCGATGCGGTCAAGCAGTCACTGTTAAAAAACCAGGCGGTTTACCTGGTTGCGATCGGTGGTGCCGGGGCGATGCTGGGAAAATGCGTGAAGAACAGTGAAGTCGTTGCTTATGAAGATCTGGGTCCGGAAGCGATCTATAAACTGGAAGTTGAAGATTTTCCGGCCATCGTCTGCTGGGACACTCAGGGAAATGATGCATATATACAATAATTTGAAAGCCGATCATTCAGGTGAGTGATCGGCCTTTTTTCATCTGTTTTTGTATTTGTTATCAATCTCGTTGATCAGGTCGACTTTCGGTTTCGACCGACCGCCGGCAAACTCTGAAGCCATCCAAGCATCAACGAGTTCTCTGGCTAAAGCATATCCCACGATTTCTGAACCCATAGTCATGATTTGAGCGTCATTACTTTTTCTTGCTCTTTGTGCAGAGTAAACATCATGGCAACAGGCCGCGCGAACTCCCGGCACCTTATTTGCTACGATGGACATACCGATACCTGTACCGCAAATNNGCGCGTTCGAACTTCCCTTTCGCAACATCTTCAGCAACTGCCAAAGCAACATTGGGATATAGAACTTCCTCCCCCTCTTTACATCCGTAATCAACGATCTGATGTCCTTGACTTTCAAGATGTTTGACAACGATCATCTTGAGATCGTAAGCAAACTGATCACAACCGACAGCAATTTTCATTTTATTTACCTTCCTTTTCTTTACAATAATCAGAAACACACTGGGCTATCGCGATATAGTTACTGGCTTGCAGGGCAAATCTTCCAGTAAACAAGCCATCGACATTTTCTTTGTTTATTAAATCATTTGCACTTTCAAGTTTAACTGAACCACCGTAAATGATTCGTACGTTTTGTGCAACTTCATCTGAGACCTCATCAGAGAGAACCTTGCGAATATATTTATGCATATCCTCGACATAATCTGCATCTGCGCCTTCCGACTGCCCGATTGCCCACACAGGTTCGTAAGCAAACACAATCTTGGAGATATCCTCTTTTTTCACACAGTCAATCGCCCAAAGTAATTGTGATTTAACCCGGATTTTACCGACGAAATCGTCTTTTTCAGATTTTGTTTCACCTATACAAACCAGCGGTGTCAGTCCATACTCAAGGCAAATCCTTACTTTCTTGTTCACAGAATGATCGGTTTCATTAAAATACGTCCGCCGCTCTGCATGACCGATTTCCACATAAGTACAACCGAAATCAGCCAACGTAGCCGCTGAGACTTCGCCGGTATAAGCTCCATAATCAGCAAATGCCACATTCTGCGCACCCCACGCAATTTGAGAGTCAGCCAATATGTATGATAAATGTTCAATTAGTGGAAACGTAGGTATCAGAAACATATCGATGTTACGGATACTCTTTACACCTTCTCGAATGGCAACT
Source organism: Erysipelotrichaceae bacterium UBA2227 (assembly GCA_002348095.1). Taxonomy (GTDB): domain Bacteria; phylum Bacillota_I; class Bacilli_A; order Erysipelotrichales; family Erysipelotrichaceae; genus UBA2227. The sequence continues at coordinate 17,444 of DDYT01000049.1, forward strand.
GCTAAATCCGTTACGTCCGATTTGGTATTGACATGCATCTTCCAACTGGATCCGACGATTTTTTTTCTCATAGGTACCCCGCTTTCATGATTCAATAATAACATAAATCATTAAAACTTAAATATCACTGCCCTTTCGGGCAGTGATCAGTTATGCTAATTCTTTCTTAAGATTCTCGAAGAATATGCTTAATATCATGTATGAAGAAGCCGAACCAGGGTCTAAATGACCAATCGCTCTTTCACCAAGACGTACAGCTCTGCCTTTTTTCGCAATCAACGGGATAGTTGAATCTCTGCCTTTTTCAGCTGCCTGAAGACATTTCTCAAATGCGGTCAAAGGCTCCTGATTCGATTCTACAGCCTGTGTCAATGCATCCAATGCCGGTCGTAAAGTATCGACCATGGTCTTGTCCGCAATGACAGCTTTCCCTCTGCTCTCAACCAATTCTACACCGCTTTTGAACATAAGGACCAGCTCATCAAAAGTAACTTCATCCTTATTATTCGCAGCTTCTCCAAATTTCATGAAGAATCCGCCATATAAAGGACCGGCCGCACCTCCGACCTTACCCAATAAAGTCATGCCGACTTTCTTGAATAAAGAAGTCAAATTCTCATTCTCCCATTCCGGAAGTTTCTTCGTCACTTCTCTAAATCCGATCGAAAGATTAATGCCGTGGTCACCATCACCGATAGGTGAATCGAGTTGAGCTAAATAATCTCTTTCCCGTTCAGCCATTGCGGCCATATCAACAATGACTCTCTTAAAATAGGCTTTCCCTAAAACTGTATTTTCGTACATGGTGTTTTCTCCTTATATACGTGGTTACAACTGATTAGAAACTAGATTTGAACGAAATATGGAGCATTGGTCGGATAATCGATGTAACGTTTGAGTTCTTCATCGACTTTCAACAATGTGACCGATGAACCCGGCATATTCATAGTTGACGCATAAGAACCAATAAACGTTTTATGAACACCAATACCAAGATCTTCAAGAATTTCAGCAACTTTACGGTAAGCAACGAATAAGTCCATCAACGGAGTTGCACCTAAGCTGTTGACCAGAACGCAAACTTCATCGCCTTTAGCCAGTTTCAACTCAGGAACCAGAACATCCATGATTTCTTTGACGACTGCATCAGCCGGTTCAGTTTTTCCACGTCTTACACCCGGTTCACCATGGATACCCATACCAATTTCCATGTCACCGGATTCCATTTCAAACATTTCTTTTCCGGTTGTCGGATGCTCGGCTGCACCTAATGCAACACCCATCGTAGCGCAGTTTGCATTGGCTTTTTTGGCTGCTGCTACAACACCGTCAAGATCTTGTCTTTCTTCTGCGGCTGCAGCAGCTACTTTAAATACAAAGAAGTCACCGGCGATTCCTCTTCTGCCTTCAACATCAGCGGAAGAAATAACATCATCCGTAACAAGAACGGTTTCAACGCGAATTCCGTCTTCAGCAGCCATTTCAGCTCCGATATCAAAGTTCATGACGTCTCCGGCATAATTTCCGTAAAGATAAATACAACCTTTACCTGCATCGACAGCCTTGACAGAATTATAGCAAGGTTCCGGAGAAGGTGATGTATTGATATTTCCGATGACAGCAGCATCAGCAAAGCCGTCTCCGACATAACCTAAAAACAATGGTTCGTGTCCGGAACCGCCACCTACGATAACGCCGACTTTATCTTTTTTAGGAGCGTTTTTGCTGACGACGACGCGACCGTCGTGCTCAAGCAATTTTACTTGTTTGTTAAATGCCTTAACATATCCTTGTAACATTTCCTCTACTATTTCATACGGGTCGTTGATAAGTCTTCTCATTAAATTTTCCTCCTTGTTTAATGGTCAACTAGATTTACAAAACAACAAAAACTGACATCATTCAATATCACTTGCTTTTTTGCTTCACCCCCATTCACAGACCGATATTTAATCCGGTATTCCGGTATATCCCCGCAATCTATGAAACGTAACATTATTCCTTAACACAAGCCGAAATTCATTCTAGTCCTACTCTGTTATTTTAACATAAATCGTTGTCTATACCTAATTTTCTCATGAATCTATCACTAAAATTACACAAAATATCGACAATATATATCAAATTCTAACATTCTATTGCGTGAACGTTTTGCGTGATTTCAAACGATCATTCACTATATCCTTAAACACCGCATAAATCACAGATGCCAGCGGGATAAATAAGAGAATTCCCAACACCCCAAACAAAGTGCCTCCCACTGTGATAGCTAAGATGATCCAGATCGAAGGCAGTCCCGAAGCCTTACCGGCAACCTGCGGATAGATGAAGTTGTTTTCGATTTGGCCGATGACGTTGAAGATTAATATAAACCACAGAGCTTTGATAGGATCGACCATCAGGATAAGCAAAAAACCAAAGACCATCCCAATCAGTGCGCCGACCATCGGGACCAATGCTGTCACACCGACCAGTACGCTGATCAGTAATACATACGGATATCCCAACAGGTTCAACACCACAAAGAATATCGATCCGAGTATGACCGCTTCGACGCATTGCCCAAACAAAAAGTGCGAGAAAATCCGATTGGACAGAGATCCGATTTCCAATAGCTTTTTCGCTGCTTTCTCACTTAAGAAAGCATAGACGACTTTTTTCAGCCCGCGAATGACATACTCCTTCTGTAACAATGCGTACACTGAGAAAAAATAACCGATGATTAGGGTGGTCAGTCCGCTGAGCAATGAAGAGGCAAAGGAGAAAGTGTTTTGTAACCACTCCAGCCAGCTCTGTTCAAAAAAGGCAACGATTGTCTTCTCAATGTCCAGCCAGTTGATTTCCAATCCGTAAATCCAATCTTCAATCAGCCTGTTTTCACCGATGATCCCTTCGAGCCAAGCGATCAGATTGTTCCAGTGATCCGGTTTTTGAAGTTCGATGACGATCATACGCAAAGTTTCGTAAAGCTGAGGCAGAACATACATCAGAATCATTGCGATCAAAACGGTGAACGCAATTAAAGTAATCAGATAACTGAGTGCACGATGCATCTTAATCGGCAGTTTTTTCAGCCAGCCGGGCTTCTCAAACAGAAACCGCTCAATCCACATCATCGGTCCGTTGAATACAAAGGCAATTGCAAAGCCGACCATAAAGGGAGTCAGAATCGATAAAAAGCGCAAAGCATGGCCCAACAGATCCATGAAGTTAAGACTGACAAACAGCATAAGCGCACTAAAAACGATTAATATCATCAGCTGTTTCATATTCTTCTGATTCAGTTGCATAAACACTCTTTTCTAGCGCAGCCGCTGTTGTCCGCTGGCCGTATAAATCTCATACCACTCCTGGTGAGTCAATGCCACGTTGAGTGCATCCACCGCGAGTTTCAGTCGCTTGATTTTTGAACTTCCCGAGATCGGAAGTGCCTTTACGGGATGATAAAGAAGCCAGGCAAATACGATCGTTTCACTGTCAACGCCGTAACGGTGGGCGATCTCGTCGATTTTTTTGCGAGCTTTAATATACTTCTCTTCCGAAGAAGTGAACAATCGTCCGCCCGCCAACGGGGACCAGATCATCGGGACAACATTCATTTTCTGTAAGTAATCCATGTTCCCGTTTTGGAAATGTTCAAAACACACCGGTGACCAATCGATCTGATTGACCACGAGTCTGTGTCGCATATGTGACTGTAAAGCATCGAACTTCATTGGGTCGAAATTGGAAACGCCGACGGCTTTGACCCAACCGGCATCCACCAGTTCATCGAGCGTTTTGCCTAGTTGCTGATGATCGATCAGCGGGTCTTCACGATGGATCAGAAAGAGATCGATGACATCGCAATTCATCCGTTTGATGCTTTCCTGACAGGATAAAACGACCTTGTGCTTTCGGGTATCGTAATGACTCATCGTATACGCCCGTTTGTCACTGAACATATTGATGCCCGTCTTGGTCACGATCTCTATTTGATCCCGTAAGTGCGGTGCGGCTTTGAGCACTTCTCCGATGCGATCTTCACAGGCATAATTGCCATAAATCTCGGCAGTGTCGAAGGTCGTGACGCCCAGTGCGATGCACTGTTCGATAAATTCGATGGTTTGAGTTACGGTCCAGTTCCAGTCGGTCAGACGCCAGAGTCCCTGAACGATCCGCGACACCGAAACCTGGGGATTGAGATTGATTTTTTCCATAGTTTATCACCGATATCATCATATCACAGATTTTCATTCAGTGATTTTTGATATAATGATTTCGGTGATTAAAATGTACAATCAGTCCAAAGAAAATACCCGGCGCTATTTACTGGCGTATCACGGATTACTAAATGAGAAAAAGCATGAGGGGACAGACGGGATCATGGATTTTGTTCGAAAAGTCGGATGCATCCAGTTTGATCCGATCGATGTTTGCGGTCGCAATGCCGATCTGACGCTTCAGTCACGTGTCAGTGAGTATCACAAAGACTGGCTTGATCAATTGCTTTATCAGGATCGTTTTCTGATCGACTATTTCGATAAGAACCTATCCATCCTGCCTGTTTCGGACTGGCCGCTGATGAGCCGCCGTCGCACCTATTACCGTAATGAAAGCCGCAGCAGCGAAGTGACTGACCGGCACGAACAGATGATTATGGACTACTTAATGGAAAATGAGTTCGCCTGCAGTAAGGACTTTGATTTAAAAGAGCGAGCCGACTGGTATTGGAGTTCATCAAGTTCAGCTCGAGTCGTGCTGGAAACTTTGTACTTCCGCGGTGATTTGGTCATTCATCATAAAAAAGGAACGATCAAGTACTATGCCCGAAAGGACCGTTTGTTTGACAGTAAACTGAGTGATCATGTGATGTCTGATGATGAGCATGATGATCATTTCGTTTTACGTCGGATCAAATCGGTCGGCATATTATGGAATAAGCCGTCCGATGCGTTTTTGGGAATCACGGACTTAAAAGCGAGCCGGCGAAAAGCTGCGTTTGAGCGACTGCTTGATCAAGGGAAAATCATCTCAGTATCGGTTGACGGAATCGGCGATCCGTTGTATATCCCTTCCGAAAGTCTGGGGTTGTTTACCCGAAAAACAGAAATCATGATACCAAGAACAGAACTTATGGCCCCGCTGGACAATATGTTATGGGATCGCAAACTGATTTCGACTTTGTTCGGATTTGATTATAAATGGGAGATCTATGAGCCTGAGCACCGTCGGAAGTACGGTTATTATGTATTGCCGGTCCTTCAGAATGACCGATTCATCGGACGAATCGAGATCATCCATCAAAAGAAAACCAAAACCTTGAGTGTAAAACGGTTTTGGCAGGAAAGCGAATTTGACTTGGCGTCATTAAAACATTGTATAGAGCGGTTTGCCTGCTTTCATCAGGCGAAGCATGTTGAGTTTGATTCAGCATGGCACATCACATCGGACGGATCATCCGGATCTCTTTGACCGGTGTGATAAAAACAACTTCCTTGATCAGACCATCCTTGACAAATCCATGTCTTTGATAGAAATCGATGGCCCGCAAATTGGTGGATAATACCCAGAGCGTAGCCTTTTTGTATCCCAGCAACCTCAACTCCATCAGGGCAACGTCCATCAGATGGGCGCCCCATCCCCGGCCGTGATAAGATGCAAGCATATACATCCCCCATATCTCACCGGTATCCATTGGCATATCGTCATCACGGCATTTCCCATATCCGCAAAATCCGACGATTTGCCCCATAGTTTCAATGACGATGGTGTTTTCACAGTTCATTGAAAGAAACATGCGCTCACTTTTTTCGATCGTTCGACCGGCAATAAAGTCCGGGTGGATTTGTCCCCGATAAGTCGTTCGCCAACTCTCGACATGAACGATCGCCATGGCATGTGCATCCTCAATTGCAGCTTTTCGGATATTGAAATTCATGATCGATTCCTCCTAATCTTATATTATCAAAATTAACGCAATATAACGAATTTTTAACTCAAAATTGATAATCATCTCATCGTTTCATTTAGAATAATATCGAGGTGCACTTATGGAGAAAATTCGTGTGTTATTTGTTTGCGTTTATAATTCATTTCGAAGCCAGATTGCGGAAACTTTTTTGAATCATGAGTATGGAGATATGTATATAGCGCAAAGCGCCGGACTGATGACTAAGGAAATCAATCCGCTTGCCATTGCGGTGATGGCTGAGATCGGCTTTGATATCAGTAAAAACACGGCGGACAGTGTATTTGAGTTTTATAAGCAAGGTCGGCTGTATCATCATGTAATCACGGTTTGCTCTCGGGAAGCCGAAGAAAAATGCCCGGTATTTCCAGGTATTCAGCAACGACTCAATTGGAACCTTCCCGATCCGGAAGAATTTGAGGGAACTTGGGAAGAAAAACTTGATCAAGCCCGACAGCTCAGAGATCAGATTCGTAACCGTGTCCGCGGATTCGTCATTGAAACGACTCACTTATCAAAAGAAAAGTAATCTGATCAGCGATTACTTTTCTTTTAGTATTGTTTTGTACAAATCGATGAACTCTTTAGCAATGATCTTGAATGCCTCGGCACTCATCAGCTGATCTTCTGCATGGGTGAGCAACAGATTCATCACGAGTGAATCTCCGCCGGCCTCCTGCTGAATGAGTTCAAAATGGGCTTGGTGCCCCTCTATGAAAAACTCATCCCCTTCGGATATCAACTGATCGGCATGTTTAAAATCACCGGTTTTTGCGACCTGAATCGCCTCAATATAATAACTGCGCGCCGTTCCGACAGCGGATATGATCTGAAAACTGATCAGTTCATTGGGTTCCATCCTGCTCCTCCATCAGCCTTATTGCCTGTTGTAACACTTTTCTGCCATTGAGCGTCCCATAGGATACCATATCGATGACATCGACCGGACAGCTCAGTAAACTTTGTACTTTTCGCAATTCAAATTTTACTTGCGGACCCAAAAGCACGACATCCGCATCTTTTCCCTGAATGTGGGCCAGTGAAGTGGGGAATGCATCGATCGTGCATGCCAACCCTTCTTCTTTGGCCGCATCCCGCATGCGTTGAATCAAAATACTGGTCGACATGCCGGCTGCGCAGAGCAATACAATCTTTTTCATGAAATCATCCTTTCAAACCAAGGTTTGTTCAAGTCTCATTGTATCATATTGCGACAAAGCGACAATGCGGATGCCCTAAAACGCAAACTCGTTTTTCACGATGGAGTAACACACATTGTCCAAAACGGTTCCGTCATATATGACAGAGGACATGCGTAAGGTACCTTCGTAACGGAACCCGCACTTTTCAAACACCCGGCCGGACTGCCTGTTAAAGGGATAATGATAGCCTGAAATAATATCGACATCCAACTCCGTAAAGGCATAGCGCACGAGCTCCATGACAGCTTCGGCGATGATGCTTTGACCCCAGAATGCCGGATGCAATACAAATCCGACCATCCGCGCATTGACTTTCGGACGCTTGTCATCCATATGCAGACCAATCGAGCCGACGACTTTCCTAGAGTCTTTCATTTCGATCGCCCACACTTCATTGCTCGAAATAAACATAGCGATGATACGTGCGCTTTCCTGTTGATCCTGGTGTGGTTTCCATCCGGCGGAAGGACCGACGTTGGGAAGTTTGGCATACTCATACATATCCTCGACATCCGATAACCGCCAGGGACGTAAAATACAGCGCTTGGTTTCTATGATTTTCATGGTATTCACCTCGTGTTAAACATATCAAAAACGGAGATTAAATACAAGAAAGCAAAGGAAATACCGTCAAATAAAATGAGTCTGAGCAAGACTCAAACTCACATAAGCGGTTGGATATTTCAAACCACCGGTCATTTGCCGGCTTATGTCTTATAGGACGACCGATAATCCATCAAAGAAAAAACCAATAGAGAGGTAATGGTCATCACCGCAAATATTGTGGCTGCAGCCTGCGACAGCGGGAGAACATGGTAGACAATCAGCGTTCCCATCAAAGGCAAAAGGTAATTATTCAGCGAATCTACCAGCTTGGAATGCTGGATGATGGATGTAAAGGTAATGAATACGATTAACACGACCAGAATCACCCAATACAGTGTCGTCACTGAAGATGAAACCAGGATGCGCCCCTCAAAAAAGCCTCCGTCTGACTGGCCGGATATCCGGAAGAAATATCCAAACAGAGCAATCAGAATCACAAACAACACATGCTTCCACATGGCAAAGCGGCTGATGAATTTAACGATCTGATGTGTCAGAAGATAATATACGGCCAGACCGATGGCAAAACCAAAACTTAGCGCAAATGACGTTAATGCAGCCCCTTCAAAAAACCATAACTGAGCAAAACCAAATACGATTCCCATCAATACCGAAGCCACGATCTTTTTGTCAGTGAAATGTTTGAGCACGGTGATCACGACCTTTCAAAGTATCCTTGTGCCATCAACAGCAACCACAGATAAAACATGGATTGATTCTGTGAATTTCATGGTTCATTATCAGAATCCGATATTATCATACATCTGAAATGTAAAAATGCAAGAGGTGGCAAAATAAAAAAACCTGTGATTTCTCACAGGTCGACTGCTATCTCCCCTTACGGTTTTGCCTAATTTCCTCGATACGCTCACGGACTTCCTGGCGGATGATTTCCTCATCAGTCAGTTCTGTTCCCGGATTTTCCTCGCGGTATTCCTGAACCATCTCCTGAGTACGTTCTTGGATTTTGTTTTCGGCACGTTGCTTCAACAGTGCTTTCTTCTGCTCTAATGCTGCCTTATCCGGACCGTTGCCGCGCAGTTCTTTAACCTTAGCCATGATGTCCTTGATCGGCATCGTGTACAACTCTTCGCCGCCCAATTCCGGATACTTTTCCATCATCTTCTGAACGAACAAGACCTTACCCAACGTAACACCCAGTTCATTGGCCAACTCTTTTTGTTCGGCCACGGCTTCATGTCCGACGACATGAACCGCCATTTCACGGTTTTCCAGGCGTTCCTGAACACGCTCACGGATTTTTTCACTTAATTTCTCATCGACTTTATCCCGATTGTACGCGGTAACCATCACCACTTCACCTTCGGCCAATAAATCGATATATCCCATTTCCGTAGCTTCAGCCACGATCAGTTCAACGGCTTCATCGACTTGCAAACCAATCAGTGTCAGGTTGACAAGCAGAGCTTCCGCATCTTCATTTAACGCTTCTACTTCAACGACCTTATCCCACGGATTGGTCGTCAGTACGATACTCGGATTGATATCCACGGCCACATACGATGCCGAGGTATTGACCCATTGTAAGCCGGAAACAAACAATACCAGCGTCAGACCCAGTGCCAATAACCAACCGAAATTGAAATTGCGGCGTTGCGAATCATTAATTTGTGCCAGTACATCTTCTTTTACAAACGTTTTTCTTTCAAAAGCGCGTTTCAGATTACTCATAAATCCTCCTTTAACAAGTGCCTTAAGGCCTCGATGCTTCGATAGTACTTTGTCTTAACCGAATTCTCGTTACTGTCAAGTGCCAGCGCAATGTCCTTAAACGTCATATCCAATCGGAATTTCGCGGTCATGATTATCTTTGCCGTCTCGTCCAACTGCGAGACCGCCTGCCAGATCGCGTCGATCCGAAACCGATCGAACATCGACGCAATCTCATCATGCTCATCCGCAATCATCTCAATTCCATCCGTCTCACCGTCATTCAATGACAGCGGGGATTGCTTTTGGTTGCGAAAGTAACGCCTGATTTCATTTTTGGCCATTTCGGTCAGATAGGCTTCCGGAGCATTTACCGAACGATTCTTTTTTACCGTGTGTTTATAGAAATTAAGATACACATTGGCCACGATGTCTTCCGCATCACTGACACTGTGAACCTTAAACAATACAAACCGGCTTAAATCATCATAAGTATTCCGGAACAATTCTTCGAAACGGTCTTCTTTGGTTAACGTCATCATACTATCCTCACTTCCATCGAGTCCGTACAGACACAAATAGTTTCAAAAAAGGAAAAAAACTGCAAAACTGCAGTTATTGAATGCCCACACGCGTATAAATTTCATCCACATAGGCCAGATGGAAGTTCAAATCAAAGGCCTCATCGATTAGTGCGGTAGTAAGCAATTGATCATGTTCAATCAGTGTTCTAAAATCAGACTGCTCTTGCCAAGCCTTCATTGCCAACGGCTGAACTCTGTCATAGGCTGCTTCACGTGTCCAACCATGCCGGTCGATCAGAATCGTCATCACCCGCTGCGCAAAAATCACACCGTGCGTTATGAATATATTTGAGAGCATACGATCTTCAAACACGATCAAATTCGACAGAATGCGGTTGGACCGATCCAACATATAATCCAGCAGAATCGTCGCATCCGGAAAAATGATACGCTCCGCACTGCTATGAGAAATATCGCGCTCATGCCATAACGGAATGTTCTCATAAGCGGTATGCATATAACCCCGTATGACCCGTGCACACCCCGCAATATTCTCCGAAGAGATCGGATTGCGTTTGTGCGGCATCGCCGAAGATCCCTTTTGCCCCTTCGCAAACCCTTCCTCAACCTCACGGACTTCCGTACGTTGTAAATGACGAAGCTCAACCCCGATTTTTTCCAATGTGGTGGCGATCAATGCCAATACCGACACATAATGCGCATGACGATCCCGTTGCAACGTCTGGGTCGACATGTTTGAAGATGTCAGTCCCAACTTCTCACAAACGAAATCCTGTAACTGCGGTGAGGTATGCGCAAAGGTTCCGACCGCGCCGCTGATCTTACCGACTTCTACGTCTTTGGCAGCCTGTTGAAAACGTTCGATCTGACGGTTGATTTCATCAAACCACAACGCAAACTTCAATCCGAAACTTGTGATATCCGCATGCACTCCGTGGGTACGGCCGATGCACGGCGTATGTTTATATTTGATGGCCTGATTTCTCAGGGTTTCCTTTAGAACAAGTAAGTCCTCAAAAATAATTGTATTGACCTTTTTAAACACCACGCCCAACGCCGTATCCACCACATCAGTGCTGGTCAGACCGTAATGAATCCACCGCGCCTCCGGTCCCAGTGACTCACTGAGTGAGCGCGTAAAAGCAACGACATCATGCCGGGTCTCTTGTTCGATTTCAGTGATTCTTTCGATGGAAAAGGTAGCCTGATGAAGAAGTTTTTGTTCTTCATCACTGATCAGACCTTGTTTGTGATAATAATCGACCACCGCCAACTCCACTTGAAGCCAAGCGGAAAAACGCTGTTCATCCGACCAGAGCTTTGCCATCTGAGGTCTGCTGTACCGTTGAATCATACCTGCTCATCCTTCCATCGACCGATGTCACTGCGATAGAACAATCCCGGCGCATCGATCCGTGCAATCTCTTTATATACGGTTTCGCGGGCTTTTTCAAGTGTTTGTGCCAAATCCATCACAAAAAGTACACGACCGCCCTGATTGACCCAGCCGTCCTGCCAATCCGTGCCCATATGACACACCTCGATACTTAACTCTTCCAATCCCCGGATCGGTGTATTTTTCGTATAGCTTTGGGGATAGCCCTTCGATGCCATCACGACGCCCAAGGCAAAGCGCGGATCAAATATCAGTTCAACATCCTTGCCCGACATGACATCAAATACGATTTGATCCAATGGTGTAAGCAACCGGGCGAGAATGACCTCGGCCTCCGGATCGCCAAAGCGCACATTGAACTCGATGGTTTTTACGCCCTCCTTGGTTGCCATCAGTCCGCCATAAAGGATACCGGTAAACGGGATCCCTTGATCGACCATCACTTTCGCCATAGGTAACATGATTGAACTCATCGCATCTTCGACCCATTGTTCTTTGATCAGCGGTACCGGTGAAAATGAACCCATGCCCCCGGTATTGAGTCCCTCATCGTGATCATATGCCCGCTTATAATCCCGCGCAATCTGTAACGGAAAGACCTTATTGCCGCAGACAAAGGCCATCAGTGAGAATTCCTCCCCTTGCAAGTATTCCTCAATGACCAGCGGTCCATATTCCATATCACTGTAAATATGCCGGATTGCTTCGATGGCCGTTGCATCATCCATCGCCACCGTCACCCCTTTGCCCGCCATCAGACCGTCGGCTTTGATAACGATCGGGGCCGGATGAACGGATATATAATCAAGGGCTTCTTTCAGTGTAAAGACCGTCACATGCTTTGCGGTCGGGATATCGGCCAGATTCATCAGTTTCTTGGCAAAGGATTTGCTTGCTTCGACCTGAGCGGCTCTCGCAGTCGGTCCAAACACCCGGATCCCCGCTGCCTGCATCACATCGGTGATCCCGGCGGAAAGCGGTGCTTCCGGACCGACAAACACCAAATCGATGTTCTCTTTTTTAGAAAATTCAATCAGTCTGTCGAAATCCATCGCATCGATCGCAACGACGGTCGCCACATCCCTCATCCCCGGATTGCCCGGAGCTACAAAAACCCTGTCCACGGTCGGACTCTTCCTAAAGCATTTGGCCAACGCGTGTTCGCGTCCGCCGCTGCCCACCACCAAGATCCGGTTCATCCGTGTTTAAAGTGCCGGACACCCGTCAGCACCATCGCTATATCGTGTTTCTTGCATGCTTCGATGGACAGATCATCTTTGATCGATCCCCCGGGCTGAATGATGGCTTTTATACCAAAGCGGGCTGCCAGTTCAACCGTATCGGGCATCGGAAAGAAAGCATCGGAAGCCATGACGGCTCCTATCGCTTTTTCACCGGCTTGCTCACACGCAATCTTTGCAGCCCCGACCCGATTGCTCTGACCGGCGCCGATACCCACGGTCATACCGTCTTTGACCAAGACGATCGCATTGCTTTTGACATGTTTGCACACTTTTTCCCCAAAAAGCAAGTCGTCCCAGTCACTGTCATTCACTGCTCCGCACACCACCTTGCAATCTTCTTTCTTAATTTCGATATCATCGGTTGTCTGAACAAGCAGACCTCCCGATACCCGCGCACACGTCATATCAAACTTCTTCTCGAAGTCCGGATCAGTCACCAAAATGCGTACATTCTTTTTTACACTTAAGATTTCAAGTGCTTTTAAAGAGAATTTCGGGGCTAAAATGACTTCCAGGAAAAGTTCGGATAATCCCTGAGCGATCGTTTCATTGACTTCCCCGTTAAATGCCACAATACCGCCAAAGATACTGACGGGATCGGCCTGATAGGCTTTTTGCCAAGCCACATCCAAAGTATCACCAATTCCGACGCCGCAGGGATTGGTATGCTTGACCGCGACACAACACGGCGCATCAAACTCGCGCAAAATCGCCAGTGACGCACTGGCATCCTGAATGTTGTTAAAAGACATCGCTTTGCCCTGCAGCTGATCACAATCCGCCAGAGAATCCGGCTCACGAAAAGCCGTCCGGTAAAACGCAGCTTTCTGATGCGGGTTTTCCCCATAGCGCAAATCCGCAACCTTGGTATAGGTGTGCGTGATTTGCTCGGGAAAGTCTTCTTCCATCAGATATTGGGCAATCATCGCATCATAAGCCGCCGTCAAACGGAAAACCTTTGCGGCCATCTGACGGCGAAATTCTAATGAAGTATCTCCCTTTTCGCGTATCTGTCCGATCATTTCTTTGGCATCCGACAAGTCGCAAATCACCGTGACACCTGCATGGTTTTTCGCGGCTGAACGCAACATCGAAGGACCGCCGATATCGATATTCTCAATGGCCTGTTCAAAAGTGCACCCTGCTTTTTTGACTGTCTGAACAAAGGGGTACAGATTGACGATGACAAAATCGATGGGAACAATATCATGAGCGATAATGGCTTCCCTGTGGTTTTCATCATCTCTTTTAAACAACAGCCCGCCATGGATCGCCGGATGTAAGGTTTTGACCCGTCCATCCAACATTTCCGGAAAATGGGTCACTTCTTCAATCGCAATCACCGGCACCCCGGCTTCTTTCAATGTTTTTAAGGTCCCTCCGGTCGAAATCAGTTCGATGTTCAACTCGTGCAGTTCTTTGGCAATCTCAACGATGCCCCGCTTGTCACTGACACTGATCAACGCCCGTCTCATACACGTTCCTCCAACAACAATTTCTGAATGATCGCCGGATATGTCTGATGTTCCAGCTGATGCAATCGCCGTTCAATATGATCACGATCCAATACATCCGGCTCAAAGGGTACCTGACAAATGATTTCCCCGGAATCCATGCCTTCATCAACGTAATGAATCGTGATTCCATATATTTTTTCATTTTTATCCAATGCCTGACCGACCGCATCCAACCCGCGATACTTCGGCAACAGCGACGGATGAATATTGACGATGTGATGCGGATATGCGTGAATCACCTCCGGCGACAGCAAACGCATATACCCCGCCAGAATCAGCCAGTCGGCCTGCCATTGCCGGCATTGATTCAATATTGCTTCATCCATCTCTTCTTTGATCAGAAAGTTCTTGCGCTCAAACAGTGCTATCGGAATATAATTGATGCGGGCACGCTCGATTGCATAGGCCTTTGGATTATCACAAATCAGTCCCACGATGTTGGCTTGCAGCCGTCCGTGTTTCACCGAATCGATGATTGCCTGGAAATTCGATCCGAAACCGGAAGCAAATACGACGATATTCTTCATTTGATGACCACTCCTTGTGTATCTGTGATTTCACCGATCACATACGGATGCTCGTGATGCGATTTCAGATATTCCATGACTTCATCAACATCCTTCGGATCCACCATCAGCATCATCCCGATGCCCATATTGAACACCTGATACATCTGTTCTTCTTCGATGCGACCCAAATCCTGAAGATAGGTAAATATCGGCGGGATTGGCCAGGTGCCTTTATGGATCAGAATGCCCTGATCGTCCTGGATACAGCGCGGCGCATTTTCAATAAATCCACCCCCTGTAATATGTGCAATCCCATGAATCTTGCTTTGTTCAATCAGCGGCAAGACAGCACGGACATAAATCCGGGTCGGTGTTAACAGTGTTTCACCTAAGGTGGCTTCTCCGAACTTCATCATCGGATCCAGAGCATGATCTTTAAACAGGATTTTCCGCACCAGACTGAACCCGTTGGAATGCAGGCCGGAACTGGCCAGACCGATGATGACATCTCCGATGTGCACATGCGAAGGCAGTATCAATTTACTCTTTTCTGCCACACCGACACAGAATCCTGCAATATCATATTCATCTTTCGAATACATATCCGGCATTTCCGCGGTTTCTCCGCCAATCAAGGCACAATTGGCCGTAAAACATCCGTCCGCAACCCCTTTGACAATCGCTTCGATCGTATCGGGATTGTTTTTTCCGATGGCGATATAATCCAAGAAGAACAAGGGCTGAGCCCCCTGAGCCAGGATATCATTGACACACATCGCCACTGCATCGATACCGATGGTATCATGCTTTCCGGTCATAAACGCAATTTTCAGTTTGGTTCCGACTCCGTCGGTTCCGCTGATGAGCACCGGCTCTGACACATTCAGCCGGGTCAGATCAAACAGACCGCCAAACGATCCGATGTTATCCATCATTCCCAACCGCCGGGTCCGCTCGATATGCGGTCGGATCCGACTGACCGACTCATAACCCGCCTGAAGATTCACGCCTGATTTAGCATAATGTTCACTCATAAGGTTTCCTCCTAGAACTTTCCGTCTTTATTGGCTTGTTCAATGTCTTCATACAAATGGGTCGGGTACTGTTTCGTGAAGCAGGCATGACAGAAGGTCCGGCCGCCCAACGCTTCCCTTAATCCTTCCATCGACAGAAAAGCCAGGCTGTCCGCCCCAATCAATTTTCTCAACTCTTCTACGGAGTGAGTCGCGCTGATCAGTTCTTCGATGGTTGACGTATCGACTCCGTAAAAGCACGGAGCAATGATCGGTGGCGATGCAATGCGCATATGCACTTCCTTCGCCCCCATGTCTTTGAGCATCGAAACGATTTTCATCGACGTCGTACCTCTTACAATCGAATCATCAATCAAAATGACCCGCTGACCCGCAATCACGCTGCGCACCGGAGCCAGTTTCATCTTGACCCCTTTCTCACGCAACGCCTGCGAAGGTTCAATAAACGTCCGGCCGCTGTACTTATTCTTGATCAGACCCATCTCATAAGGAATACCGCTGGCCTCCGCATATCCGCTGGCCGCTGATAAGGAAGAGTCCGGCACCCCGATGACGATATCGGCTTCGACCGGTGCTTCCTTCGCCAGGATACGCCCGCACGCTTTGCGCGAGCGATGGACATTGAGCCCGAGCAGATCACTGTCGGGACGGGAGAAATAAATATATTCCATCGCGCAGATTTTCTCTTCGATATCCGGCGAGTAACTGTCGGAAGTGATTCCGTTTTGATCGATGATGACGATTTCACCGGGCAATACATCCCGGACAAAGGTTGCTCCGACCGCATCGAGCGCACACGTCTCGCTGGCCACCACAAATCCGCCGTTAAATTTTCCGATCGACAGCGGTCGCAGTCCGTGTTTATCGCGCATCGCATACAGCCTGTCCCTGGTTAAAAGCAGAAAAGCAAAGGCCCCTTCCAGATAGATCAGTGCTTCTTTGATCGCGCACAGACGGTCCTTGCGGGTTTCACGTTGGATCAGATGCGCCAGAATTTCGGAGTCGGAGGAGCTCTGAAAGATACTGCCGCTGCGCTCAAGGCGGTGCTTGAGCTGTCGGGAATTGATAATATTGCCGTTGTGGCACAGGGCGAAATCACCGCCGCCGTGACGAAACAGAAACGGCTGAACATTCAACAGACCCCCGCCTCCGGAGGTTGAATAGCGGACATGGCCGATGGCATGATGACCGGTCAGCTTTTTCAGTACGGGTTCCGGAAAGACGAAGCGCACATTGCCCTCATTTTTCACGCCGAGCAGCCGTATCTCATCACTGACCACGATCCCAGCCCCTTCCTGACCGCGGTGCTGAAGGGCATGCAAACCGTAATACGTCAGTTCGGCAGCATCGTGGATGTTATAAACACCGAACACCCCGCATTCTTCATGAAGTTCACGCTCAAACATCATCTCAGTCATGATAAACCTCGGATAAGCGATTGAATATTTCCTGATAAGCATCTTCGACATTGCCCAAATCCCGGCGGAAACGGTCTTTATCGAGTTTCTTCCCAGTCTGCTTATCCCACAGACGGCAGGAATCCGGCGAGATCTCATCGGCGAGGATGACGGTACCGTCGGGCAGCTTGCCAAATTCGATTTTGAAATCGACCAAAGTGATGCCGATGCGATCAAACAAATCAATGAGTAAACGATTGATGGATAAGGTCAGACGTTTGACCGTACGTAATTCTTCTTCAGTGATAAACCCCAAGGCCATCGCATGATCTTCGTTGATCAGCGGATCGCCCAGCTCATCATTTTTATAGCAGAGCTCGTAAATCGGTTTAGCGGATGGGGTTCCCTCTTCAATGTCCAGACGCTTGGCCATCGATCCGGCAATGATGTTTCGGACGATGACTTCCAACGGAAAAATCTGAACTTTGTAGCACAGCTGTTCGCGGTCGTTGAGCGTTTCGATGTAATGCGTCGGTATGCCGTGGCGGTGCAGCTGATGGAAAAGGATCGTTGAGATCTGATTGTTCAATGTGCCTTTGTTGGTGATTTGCGCTTTTTTCACGCCGTTGAATGCGGTCGCATCGTCTTTGAATCGCATGATGTACGCATCCTCTCTATCACAAGTATACAGTTGTTTGGCTTTTCCTTCATAAATCATTTGTTTCTTTTCCATCATTTTCACCTTTTCTTAAAGTAACTGATCCCGTTTTCAAACAACGGGATGTCCCGGATACCCGGAATATTCTGATATAAGTCATTGGTTACGCGTTCGGTGTGTCCCATCTTGCCAAGGATATGACCGCATGGGGATAGCAGTCCTTCGATCGCCATGACCGATCCGTTGAGATTGACGCTTGGGTCCATGGTGCTTCGGCCGGTTTCATCGCACATCTGAAAGGCGATTTGACCGTGGTGAATCCAGTGGTCCACCTGCTTGGATGAGGCCATCAACCGGCCTTCACCATGACTGAACGGAACTTTGATGATGTCGTCACCGATATTTCTGAGCCAGGGAGAGCGCTCGGATACGCGTCGGGTCGTGGCTATCGTGCTGATATGACGGCCGATCACGTTGGTCGTCTGGGTCGCATCCTCAAAGCTCAGATCCAAGATTTTGCCATAGGGGAGCAGCCCGCTTTTGATCAGTGCCTGAAATCCGTTGCATATCCCGATAATCAGTCCTTTGCGCAAAAGCAAGCGTTCAACGGCAGCTTTGACCTGTTCGTTTTTGAGGATATTGACGATGAATTTGGCACTGCCATCCGGTTCATCGCCCATCGAGAATCCGCCGGGCAACGCCAGGATATGTGCCTGATCCAGTTGTCTGCACAGCTGATCGATAGAACTAGCCAAATCTTCTTTCGTGAGGTTTCGGATGATGACCAATTCGGTCCTACCGCCGGCTTTTTCAAAGGCCCGGGCTGTATCAGTTTCACAGTTGGTTCCGGGAAATACCGGTATGACCACACGGACGTCATCCACCGGATCGTAGGGATAGGGTTCAATCTCCCCAGAGATACAGGGCAACGTCACATCCGTATCTTCTGCGGTATGTCGGATTGGATAGAGAAATTCCAGTCCGCTTGTATAGGCCTTAAGTACATCCAATCGATCCAGTTCAATTGAGCTAAATGTCAAAGATTCACCGAGGGTGCCCAGCTCGATCGCTCCGGGGATGTAATCTTTGCTTTCCACCACCAGACTGCCCACATAGTTTTTTGTTAAGTCAACCCCCGTCTGAACGTTGATTCCCAGATCATTGCCCGCAAGCATGGCAATGATGGTCGCAAAGAGTGATTCTTGGACAACGGATGCACTCAAGACCGATCCCGAATCTCTCATTGTCCGGAAAGTTTCGTATTTCCGTTTCGCATCTTCCAGATCGAAACTTCCGTCATCTTTGCGATTAACTTCGATCAGATAGAGCTTGTTTCCCTTTTGTTTCGCTTCACTGGATATGACATTACGGACGTCGGTCGTTGCGCAGGCGAAGCTGACTAATGTCGGCAGGACATCCAACTGTTTAAAAGATCCGGACATGCTGTCTTTTCCGCCGATGGCCGGCCGGCCGAAGGCTTTCTGTACGGACAGTGCTCCAAGCAAAGCACTCACAACCTCTCCCCACTGCGAGGAATTTCTCAGTTTCGGGAAGTATTCCTGAAAGGAGAAGAAGATATCTTTGATATTTCCGCCTACCGCCAGGACTTTAGCAATGCTTTCCAAAACGGCGCCCTGTGCACTGACAAACATGTTCCCTTCGCTTAGCGCAGGGATAAAGCCGTAGGTCAAGATGGAAGCGGTCGATGTTTCGCCCGTAGTTACCGGTATTTTGGACACGCTGGCCATGGCTGGGGTCAGCTGATGTTTTCCGCCCAACGGTGCCAGCACGGTCAGGGCGTTGATGGTTGAGTCAAAGCGTTCGATCAGTCCTTTTTGAGAGGTGACATTGAGGGAGTTGAGGTGTTGATATGCCCATGATTCATTAAAGCATTCAGACTTGTCCTCCGTAGATTGTGAGGATAGTTTGGCTGTGGCGTGTTGTCGGACGCCGTGGGTATCGATCAGCCGGCGGTCCAGATCCACGACCGTTGAATCCTGATATTTCATGGTCAGCCGGTGTGTGTCCGTGACTTTCGCGACGACGGTGGCTTCCAGGTTTTCATCTCTGGCAAACGTCAGAAACGTTTCGACATCGTTAACATCAAGGACCACGGCCATGCGTTCCTGACTTTCACTGATGGCCAGTTCAGTGGCGTTAAGACCTTCATATTTCGTGGGGATCAACGACAAGTCAATGTCCAGTCCCTGCGCAAGCTCTCCAATAGCGACACTCACACCCCCAGCCCCAAAATCATTGCACTTTTTGATCATCGTGCTGACCTGAGGATTTCGAAACAGTCGTTGGATCTTGCGTTCTTCCACCGCATTGCCCTTTTGTACCTGAGCGGCACAGGTCAGTAAGCTCGAACTGTCATGTTCGATCGATGATCCGGTGGCTCCGCCGATTCCGTCCCGCCCGGTTCGTCCGCCCAAAAGGACAATGACATCGCCTGCGATAGGAGTCAGCCGCTTCACATGTTCGGCTTTGACGGCACCAACTACGGCTCCCAGTTCCAAATGTTTGGCAACATAACGGGGATGATAGATTTCTTTGACGGTCGTGGTCGCTACTCCGACCTGATTGCCATAACCGCTGTTTCCAGCGGTGGCTTTGACGGCGATCACGCGTTGTGGCAGTTTGTCCGGCAATGTATCCTTGATTTCTTCTTTGATATTCCCGCAACCGCTGATGCGCATGGCCTGATACACATACGCCCTTCCGCTCAACGGGTCGCGAATGGCTCCGCCAATACAGGTGGATGCACCGCCGTACGGTTCGATTTCGGTGGGGTGATTGTGGGTTTCGTTTTTAAACTGAAGCAGCCACGCTTCTTCCCCATGGTCTGTCTGTATATTGATTTTTACGGAGCAGGCATTGACTTCATCGCTGATCTCCACCCGCGGATCGCTGAGTGCTTTCGCAAAAATCGTGGCGATGTCCATCAGGGTTTCCGGGCGGTGGTTGCGATGAGTGACCGTTCTCAACTGACGATAATCGCTCAGGGCTTTTTCTATGACCGGTTTCAACGGCCCCTCTTCCACCCGGATGTCATCGAGGACCGTCTCAAAGGTGGTATGCCGGCAGTGGTC
Organism: Erysipelotrichaceae bacterium UBA2227; assembly: GCA_002348095.1. Classification (GTDB taxonomy): domain Bacteria; phylum Bacillota_I; class Bacilli_A; order Erysipelotrichales; family Erysipelotrichaceae; genus UBA2227. The sequence continues at coordinate 38,265 of DDYT01000049.1, forward strand.
GGACCAGTAGGTGTCGAGCACTTTAAATTCCGTACGGGTCGGATCGCGTGTTTCATTTTCATTGAAAAAATGTTGGATCAGACGGATGTCATCGAGGGACATCGCAGCAGATTCTTGATTCAGAAAGAGTAGAAGCTGCTCTTCGGTGAACTCGCGAAAACCGCGGATCGCTCCTTCATCCCTAGTTTCATCTTCGATGACGATGTCCTGACTCAGATCTTTCTGACGTGATTCGATCGGATTGATCCAAAAGCGGATAAATGCCGCGATTTCAGATTCACTCAATTCTTTGTCAAACATGGCAACTTCAAACGTCTTGACGATCGCTTGGGTGTCGGCGTCGATCAGACGTAAGCACTGCTGGGCACTGTCGGCGCGCTGATCGTACTGTCCGGGCAGCGGTTCTTTCACGATGACCGATCCGAAAACTTCCGGCAGACGGGTATAGACGATGTCGGTCATCGGTTCACTGAACACCCGGGTGATCGCGATATCGAGATAGCTTTCATCAAGATGGCGCAGATCATAACCTTTGAGGACCGTAACATCGGAATCGATCATCAGCTGATGGCGGACGCTGTCGCTCAGGGCTGCGGAAAGCGCGTCGACATCCGTTCTTTTTTGTACAAACAGACGAAACTTCATTTCGACATCCTCCAGCGCTCAACCAAAGCTTTCATCTCAATCGCATCCGATGTGGCCAGTGTGACATGTCCCATCTTCCGGTTAAAGCGGTTCTCTTTTTTCCCATACCAGTGAATATAGACATGTTCATCCGGCTGGGCAGCGTATTTGCTTAAAACTTCGGCCACATGCTGTCCCAGGATGTTGAACATGACTCCCGGTCGCAATAGGGTCGGCGAAGTGCAGGGTTGTGACGTGATCGCGGCGATATGCAGGTCAAACTGACTGAAATCCGCACATTCGATGGTCAGGTGCGCACTGTTGTGCGGGCGAGGCGCAAACTCGTTGAATATCACATCGTCACCGCGCACAAACATCTCAACGGCCAAAACACCGATATAGTTGAGCTGATCCGCGATGGTGATGGCGGCTTCGATGGCTTTGTCTTTCACGGATGCATTTATTTCGCAGGGGATCACGGTTTTCCGCAGTATACCTTTTTCATGAACGTTTTCAAAGGGCGGATATGCGACGGTGCCGTCTTTAAACCGGGCAACGACCACCGAGATTTCCCGGTCATAGTCGATGAAGTCTTCGGCGATGTATTCCCCAGGAAATTCCAGTTTGATTTCATTGAGGTCTTCGATGTCCCGAATCAGCCACTGGCCTTTTCCGTCATAGCCAAACCGGCAGGTTTTGATCAGGGTCGGAAAGCGGGTGATCGGATACAGATCCGCATCGCTTTTGATACGGATAAACTCCGGCACATTTAAGCCAAGCTTTTGGGCAAATTTCTTTTCTTTATAGCGATGTTGGGAGACGGTCAAAGCTTCGCTTCCCTGCGGAAACTTCTCCCCAAACTTCTCTACCAGCTGAGCATCCGCATTTTCAAATTCATAGGTCATGACATCACAGCGCGATGCCATGGTTGCGATGGCTTGTTCATCGGTGTATTTGGCACAGATAAACTCATCCGCGATACTGACACATGGGCACTGATCATCCGGATCCACGACAATGATCCGATGTCCCATTTTCTTTGCGGCTTGGGCCATCATCAGTCCCAACTGACCGCCACCCAAAATTCCGATGGTACTCATATGAGTTCACTCTTTCTTACAGTTTCGGCCATGTCATCGCGATATGACTGAAGAGCAGAAGCGAGGGTTTCATCGTGTACTGCGAGCATCGCGATTGCGGCCAGTGCCGCGTTTTTGGCTCCGGCCACTCCGATCGCTACGGTCAGCACCGGAATTCCGGCGGGCATTTGAACAATGGATAACAAGGAGTCCATGCCTTTGAGCGCTTTGCTTTCAATCGGAATGCCGATGACCGGAATCGTGGTCATCGATGCGATCATGCCCGGCAGGTGAGCCGCTCCTCCGGCCGCCGCAATGATGACCTCAATGCCGCGGTTCTTGGCGTTTTTCGCATATTCGACCATGTCCAAGGGTGTTCGGTGCGCACTCACCACTTTTTTCTCGTAGCTGACCCCAAAGTGTTCAAGCAGAGCTGTCGTTTCTTTGACGGTTGCGTAATCACTGGATGAACCCATGACCACGGATACTTTGATATTTTTCATACTTGCTCCTTTCAATGAAAAAAGACACGTCGACCGTGTCTCTGTGAAAAACAAAAATAGCTAAAAAAGCCTATGATTGTTTTGTAGTCTCCTTGTTTAAGGTAAGGAGGTAGAGACTTGCGGACCATATTTCCACAGTTATACAAAACGGTGTGTCTGATAAAACAAAAAACATAGGTGCGTAAACGACCTATGCATTGCCAGATGTGTTACTTCGATGTGATTGAGCCGAACATCCGATTCATAGCTTCCCTCCGTAACATGCACAAAGTTTATCACAAGTTTAAAAGAATTTAAAGGGTTTAGCGAACTTTCACACACGATTCTATACGCAACCCGCATATAGCAAATTTCGGCTCATGAATCAGATCGTGTGAATCAAGGAGCAAATTTAATCACTTCTTCCAATATTTTACTGTCGTTTTTACTGAAATTATAAGACATCGGTTTATCGATGGAGGAATACTTGTAGAAGTCGGTGTAGTCAATTTTTCTAACAAACAGATTGTACTGGATTTCTTTGCGTTGATAACTGAAAGTAATCGAAATGAAAGTCCCCTCAGCCGTGGTTAATCCTGAACCGATCTTTGGGAAAAATTCGGAACTCACTTTCTTCATTGATTCAGGATTGTCTATGGTTATTGATTTTCCCGTAGAACTGTCCGACACTACAATTTTCTTTAAATCCCCGGCAAATAAGTTATCGATGTTTACAAATGTCATTGTTCCCCATATCAAAGCTAAAAGCAACATGGATAACAAAATGCTTAAATACATAACTCTTCTGTTACTTCGTGGTAAATTTTCTCTTTTCATATCAAATCCCCTCTCAGTTTTTCAATCGTCTTATAAGTAAGACAAAAGTGCTGATTTTTGTCTTATGCACAAGACAGTTTTCGATTACCAATTATTTGTAGATTCTTGTTAGCACGCTCTTAACGGCAAACATTATAAATCGACTGACAAGGTATACGGAAATGCTAATGATTAACACGAAAACATAGAAAGGCATAAATTCAATTACACGCTCAAAGATGTTGAACCGAAAATAAATAAAAAAATAGAGAGCCAAAAATAATCCAATAGAAATCTTACTCCAAACAGCCGTCAAGTATTGTATTTTGAGATCATTATCAATGAGCCGATCCATCCGATACCAATCAATAAATCCACTAACAATAATAAACAATAATACTATGTAATTAAACAATTCTAAATTCCACAAGTAATTAACCATTTGTTTCCCCCATTGCATTTCGTCCTTTTCGAGACAATCGAATATACCATTTATCTTAGCTTGTTATATAGATTATACAATACAGCCGGTGATCATACTATTTTATGTTAAGCTTTTCTCATCTATTGATTTCACAAATATCAAAAGAATGCATTTATGATCCGTCCTGATTCTCAAAGGACCAGCCGTTCGCTTCCTTGAATTGTTTGATTGCTTCCATATCGAAAATATCCGTGACTCTCATAACTGCATCAGGGGATATCAACTCATGGTCTTTATTGACGATCATCAAGTAAATCACAAATGTTCTAGAAGACTGATTTGAAAGTTCTGACTCAACTGAAACAAGCATATATCCGTTTCGATCTTTACCATAGCACTGAATTCNNGTGGTATAGATTCCCTCCTAAAAGGTCTTTATATGGTAGAAGGTCCCTATCGTTAACATTGCACGTTTTTTTACGCGTCACTTCCGTCCTAAACAGAAGCTTGTTGTTCATGGGTTTGTTCCAATCATTTTTGACTTTTAGCTCTTCAATATCTTCTTCATCAAAATACGACTCTATAAGTTTCAGCGTTAACTCTTCATCTAGACTATGTAAAGATATCGCTGCGATTGAATTACTCGAATCATAATAGTAAGCGAAATTGCTGTCTGTTTTCTGAGCAATGACGATTGCTATTGCGTCTGATTGATCACTATTCTCCCCATAAATAAAATCACCAAAAAAGGCAAATAACACTCTTCCATAAGCATCTTCTTCGATTCTGAGTACTTGATTCATCACATAGCTTCTGGAACCGATTACGGATTCTAAGGCAATACTGTACAATTCAGGATCATTCCCTTGATAAAGGTATAAATCGCGACAGGATGCGATTAATGGTACTAGAATAATTAGCATTAAATATTTAATGATCTTTTTCATCTTTTACCAACCATCCACCTAAAATATTCAGCAATAGTTAAAAGATTTCCAGAATATTGCCGTTTTTCAACGCAGAAAAACATGGGTTGAACAGGCTTCAATTCACCATGTGTGGTCGCATGATTCATACGATATCCCCCGTATATATTTGTCTTAAAATTAACATTCACTCCCCTCTCTGTCAAGAGGTGCTTGTGATCTGACACAATGTATTCAATTCACTTAATAAAAAAAGTTCCTCGAACTTCGAGAAACTCTGTCACATTAATGATTTTTATTTTCTACTTCACAAAAAGCGTGTCATTCTTCACTGCTTCGATCAGTTCTTCAACTTTACCCTTGATGATATCACGGGTAACTCGGAAATCCTCAATCGGACCGCCAGAAGGATCGACCAATCCCCAATCCGCACGATAGCGCGTCGGAACAAACGGACATTCGACACCACATCCCATCGTGATCAAAATATCCAGTGAAGGCGGAATATCTCTAAGCAATTTCGGATGGTGTCCGCTCATATCGATCCCAGCCTCTTCCATGACAGCTTTAGCCAGGGGCTTAACTTCCGGATAATCCTCCGTACCGGCTGAGTACACCTCAAAAATATCACTTCCCAAATGTTTCGCCCAGCCTTCGCCCATCTGTGAGCGGCAAGAATTATGGATACATACAAATGCTACTTTTAATTTCATATCTTGTCCTCCGAAATCATACTATCATAAAATAAACAAAAACCGAGAATTTTTGCTTTTTTCGTGTGTTAAGTTTTCGTTAACCGACTATAATGAGAGCAGGTGATGATGATGAAGAAATATGATTATAAAGTGGATGATAAGCTTGAGTATCTCCCGCCCGCCCACCCGACCGTTGTTCGGGTAAAGCCCCACAACTACATCTGTGTTAAAGGTGAAGGAAATCCCAATGGAGAGGCTTTTGGTCGGGATGTTGAGATTTTGTATGCGCTGAGTTATGCGATTAAGATGTCGTATAAAGGCAGTGACATCCCTTTGGGATACTATGATTACACGGTCTTTCCTTTGGAAGGCATTTGGGATGTCAGGGATAAAACTTTGATAGATTTTAACAAGGACAATCTGATGTACACCATCATGATCCGCCAGCCGGACTTTGTGAATGAGGAAGTGTTTAAGAAATTTAGGATATTGACCAAAAAGAAAAAGGGCAATCCAGACATCGAAAAAGCCACCTTCGAAACGATTGAAGATGGCTGGTGTTGTACGATGATGCATATCGGATCATTTGATGATGAGCCGGCATCGTTTGCGAAGATGGAGATGTTTGTTAAAGAAAGCGGATATGTGCGATGCGATAAGACCCACCGCGAAATCTATCTCAGCGATCCCCGTAAAACCGAGGTCAGTAAAATGAAAACGGTCCTGCGCTTTAAAGTTGAAGAAGTCTAACGATTGATGCGACGGCGATGCTCACGGTATACACCCTCAAAGCTCTCCTTCGCCTCCTCAACGCCCACAACCTGCGCACTGGTCAGCACATACGGCGGTTGACCTTTTAAAGTCAGCAACTCAGCAACCCGCACTTTGATCATATTTACAATCACGGAGTTGGCAATCGTCGATACCGGTCCGACCGGATATTTCAATCCTTCGATCGTAATGGCACTGTCTCCGACCGGCACACATGTATCAATCACGATATCCGCCACATCGAAGAGTTTTTGTTTGCTTGAATGTCGGCTGGGCGCTTTTCCGCTGTTTTTCACACCGGTAATCGCCACAACCGGGACATCGAGCTTCTTTGCTTCGATGGCCATATCAATGACGACATTGCCATTGCCCGAAGTGGAAAAAAGCAAAAACATATCTTGAGGCTTGATGATGAAGTTCTTAATGATCTGCTTGGCAAACCCTTCCACATTTTCCAGAAACATAACCTGCGAAAGCCCATTGGCACCCACCACATTGTGATAGTAGGACGTTGACAGCTCGACGATCGGATAGAACCCCGCAAAACTGCCATAGCGCGGAAACATCTCCTCGACGCCCATGCGCGAATGGCCGGAACCATACACATACACCAATCCGTCATTGGCAATACACTGTGCAAACATTTGGGAAACCTTCTCGATGGTTTCACTCTGCGTCGCTTCGATCTGATTCATCACATCGATTGCGATGTTGAAATATTCTTTGGATACATTCATGACTTTTTCTCCTAATGGTTTTGTAACCAGCGATCGGGATCAGACTCCGCAATGGACAGATGATTCTGCTTGCCATCAACAACGACCTTCTCACCGTAAATATAAGACTCTTTGATTAATGAAAGGTAATTCTCAAGCGGAACATTGTCCTGCAACCGGTTGGACACCGACATAATCAGACGTCCTTTGTTGGGCTGCCAGAACACATCGGTAATGAATCGGACTTCCTGAGCCACATCCTCAACGCTACCATAAGGCAAAATCTGTTGAAGATCGACACCGACCCAGAAACACAGTTTATCTTTATACTTCTCGAAAATCTCGCGCTCGTTCATCGCAAACTTCTGAATCGGATGAAGGACATCGACACCTGACTCAATCAAAGCATCGATCAGTAACGTGATATCCCCGCAACAATGCAACCATACGTGCATATTGAAACTGTGCACATAGTCAAACACTTCTTTATAATAAGGAAAGTAATACTCCCTAAAGAGTTCTTCGGACATAAAGGGACCCTTCTGCATGCCCAGATCATCCGGAAAGCAGACCGCATCAATATCCTTGGTCTGTGCCGCCCGCTCGATCACTCGTTTCATAAAATTCACCAGTTTCCGGTTGAGCTTATGAATGTTCTCCCCTTCCAAATACAGATCCAACAGCGAATTTTGTATCCCGCGATAATCCCAATGCCGATTAAACAGAAACGGCGATATCGACATCACGCGATAACGGCCATCCGGCACGGGGGCATCATCCAAAAGCGGCGGATAATCCGGATCGGGTGATAACGGCGATATCTGATTGATGACATCCCATTCAATCGAGTTTTCCTCATCGATCCCCACAACCTCACCCGGTTCTCGGCGCAGATGCGGATCGGCATCCTTGACATCACACCAACAAAACGGATCGCCCGGCTCACCGAAAAGTTTGGGCTTTTTCATATAGAAATGCTGGATATCGCACGGATGATCTTTGTGTAAGGCAATGATCGCCGGATGTTTATCTTCGGATAACTCATCCAAATGCAACCAGTGACCGCACGTCACGACTGAGGGACGCACACCTGCCTTTCCTTCAATCAGATCCCGCATTTCCTGACGGGACAATGGCGGATACTTGGCCTGTGGAAACTGTTTATCCAATGGCATAATTTTCTCCTTTCCTGATTTTATCGGACAACCGTAAAACCATATGATTCTACCTGTCTTGCGATGGCTTCGATATCCGATACACAAGAAATCTCCATTTTGATCGGATAAGGCAATCCCAATCGGGCATACTTCCCTTTCCCCAATTCGTGATACGGCAATAAGTCGATGCGCGTCACATGCACCTGACTGCTTCTCAACAACTCACAGCGCTTTTGGATGTCTTCTAGATCATCATTGATTCCGGGAACCAGGACCATGCGTACATGCAGCTCTTTCCCGAGTTGGGCCAAATGGCTCAGATTTTCGAAAATGTATTTCGTATCGGATTGTGTATATTGAAGATGACGCTGTTGGTCAAAAAACTTCAAATCATAGAGAATCAGGTCAACTTCGTTGGCTAAATATTTCCACTGCTGCCAAGGCAATTCTCCGGAAGTATCCAAAGCGACATGAATGCCCTTTTCCCTTAGCTTTTTTGTCACATCCAACAGAAAATCCGCCTGAACAATCGGATCGCCCCCGCAGAAAGTCACACCGCCACCGGACTGACGGTAAAACGGCTCATCCTTCAGACACTCTTTTACCAGTGTATCCACGCTCATCTTTTCACCGATGATCTCAAACACATCGTACGGACAGGATGAAGCCAAAGCTTCGATGTCTTGAATTTTGGTGCGATCCACCTTCAGCTGGCCGTCAAGAGAAATGGAAGGCTCGACCTTCACACACTCCCCGCACAACGTACACTTCTGCTCGAAGATCATCAGCTGACGCTCTGTGGTCAGTGCCTCGGGATTGCTGCACCACGCACATCGCAACGGACAGCCCATCATAAACACCGTCGTCCGAATCCCTGGACCGTCATGCAGGCTGTAGCGCTGAATATTGGAAATCAACCCTGTCTTACCCATGGCCATGCTCACTTCGCGCAATGATCGCATCCTGCGCTTCAGGCATCAGTGAAACAAACTGCGCACAATACCCGGCGACCCGAACAATCAGATCGGTGTACAAGTGCGGATGTTTCTGGGCATCTCTCAACGTTTTCGTATCAACGATATTGAACTGGTTGTGATAAATTTTCAAATCAACACTCGTCTTGAGCACATCGACAAACTTTCTCAGATCTTCCTCTTTCGACAGAGCTGAAGGCGTAAACCGCATATTCAGCAACTGCCCGGCCGCAACCTTATGATTGGGCAGTTTCGATACGGATTTCAATACGGCGGTCGGACCGTGGGTATCGGTCCCCTGAGTCGGAGAACAGCCCTCACTGAGAGGCTGATGAGCAAACCGGCCATCCGGCGTTGCCCCGACTTCCAACCCATTGGGCACATAAGCCGTGATATTGGAAGTGGACATGGTATACCGGCTGACCGTCGGTCCTTTACCGGTACGCTGAGTCGTATAATCAGGCAGAAGCTCAAGATAGCTCTCGAATACATCCGCAACGATCTGATCGACCTCATCGACATCATTTCCAAACTTCGGCAATCGACGGATCAACTGATGGATCTTCGCCGATGACAGCTGTTTCCAGTTGTCACTCATCGCCTCCAGCAGGGAATCAAATGAAATTTTCTTATCATCAAACACCAGCTTCTTGATCGTATACAGCGAGTTCCCTACCACCGCCGGACCGATATTGGACTGTGAAATTACATCATACTTACAACCGCCTTCTTTTAAGGTTTTTCCACAATCGAAGGCATCCTGAATAAAACAGGAAGCCAACGGACTGGCATCATACGTCACCAGCGAGCGATCACAAATCGCATCGCTTTCCACCGCCAGATCCGTATAGTATTTCAATATTTTCTTCCAACCTTGCCAAAGTCCGTCATAATTTTCAAATTCTATTTCTTTTCCCGGAAGATTATTGATGGAAATCTGTTGAATGTCAGTGGTTGGATCCACTCCGTTATTCACCAACATTTCCATCAGCTTGCCCCAGTTGCAGTAGGTCATCCCGGTTGCCCGGTGGCCATACTTCCCGGCCACCCCGGTTTCCACACAGCCGATCGCACAGTAATCCCGGGCATCGTGTAAAGGAATACCCAAATCGGTCAGTCCTTGGATCGCGACGGCATCGTTGAACATCGAGGGCATACCGGTGCCGCTGCGAATGAGTTTTGCGGCCAGATGAAGCAAGTCATCAGGGGTATCTTTATGATATCGCATCGAAAAGTTCGGTTCTTTTAATGCGGTCAGATTCATCGCTTCGATGCACATGGATGACAGCTCATTGGTCGCATCCTGACCTTCGGGGGTCAGACCGCCGATCATCAGATTGGAATACATCGGATATCCCTGTGAGAACTTTGTATGTCCGTTGGGACGGATTTTGTTGGTGCTGTTGGTCATCAGAAAGAAATGGGTGATGAGTTCCAGAGCTTCATCCTGACTCAACTTGCATTGATCTCTGTCCTTCTTATAATACGGATACGCATACTGATCGAAACGACCGAAACAGAAACTGTGACCGTTGCTTTCAATCAGCTGTAAGATATGGACTAAATACGTCGCCTGCACACACTCAGCAAAGCTCTGTGCAGGCCGTTCCATCAGAGTCATGGCCATCTCAGACATCGCCAGAAGCTCTGCTTTTCGCGGACCTTCAGCACTACCTGAAAGTTCACTGGCTAACATTCCATAGCGCTTGATCCAGCGTAAGGCGGCATCCAGAGTTATGGACACGGACTGATAGAAATGTGCCTGCTCAGCAGATGATGCATTCTTTTCTCTGCTCTTCGCCTCATCGATGTACCAACGAAATCCCCTGGATAGCAAAGTCGGATAATCCGGGACGATGTGCCCATCGCCGGACATCGAAATTCCGCCCAGATGCAACGCTCCAATCTTGCTGGCCAACCGGATCTCTTCCGTGAGATTGCGCCTGACTTCATCCTGATGGGTTTTGCCTTGCCAATCGTGTGCAATCGAAAGCAAATCTTTCTTCACTTGCTCATCGACCAAAAAGACATCACCTTTACGCAAGGCAAAAGTGTCGATCTCATCAATCAGCCAGTCAATCGAATATTCCGGATAGATCGGAGCCGCGAAATTCCTCGAAGCCATATTGCCGAAAATCAGACTGTCCGGCTCAATGGTTATCGTCATATGATCCAATGTATGAGCAAAGGCTTTCGCCTTCCTTAATATATAAGGTTCATTTTGCGTCTGTCGAAACGATTCCGTATACAGCAAAGCCCGCTGACTGCACAGCGAGGCTTTCGCATCAAGCATGGTTTTACGCAAACGTCCGATACGCTCTTGCGCATCAGGACTCAGCGGAAAATCAGTTAATAGGATTCTTTGCAACCGGCATCATCCTTTTTCTGATTGACTATATCCAACACGACCGGCGTCGACTTATAGCCGATTCCCATCCGATCGATTCCCATATCAATAAAATTCAAGAAAGCTTCGCGCGTACGGATCCCGCCAGAACCTTTGATCTTACAACGGCCCTTCGCCACATCCATCATCGCTTCGATGACTTCAACCGTGGCCCCATCGGTCTTGCTGGTAAAGAATCCGGTCGATGTCTTGACAAAATCTGCTCCGGCTTCAATTGCCACTTCTGTGGCTTTCTTCACTTCATCCAACGTCAGAGCATCCGTTTCAAAAATAACCTTCACCTCAACGTTAAACTTATGACATTCATCGCACACCGCTTTGATATCCGCACGAACTTCATCCCACTTGCCGCTGCGGATCCAACCGTAATTGGCCACCATATCCAACTCAAACACATCCCAGCCTTCGCAGTACATTCTTGCCTGCATGACTTTGGACTCAGTCGTACTCAAACCAAACGGAAAGTCACAGACCACACAAATCTTCGTGTCCGTGCCTTTGCACATTTCTTGAGCGATATCCAGCGAAGACGGATTGATACATACGGTCTTGCATCCGAAATCGATCCCTTCCTGAATGTATTTACGAATCTCTGCTTCAGAAAATTCCGGCTTTAACACCGACTGATCGATATACGCGGCCAGTTCCTTTACAGACATGTCCCTTGCTTTTTTCTTCATCTTTTTTCCCTAGCCTTTCAGTTCTTGTAAATATTCATCCAACAGTTGTGCGGCTTTTGCGACCAGATGCTCGCAATCCTTCACTTTCACACCATCCCGGAATTCTTCCGGTCGGGTTTTGTTGGTTTCCAGTAAATCCCGGCATAACAGTGAACCCTTTTCCTGCTGAAAGCGGGTTCCCAGTTCTTTGACCCGGACATAATGTTCTTCTTTTGATGCTTTGTCCTTTTCATTGGTACCGCTCAGCAACATTCCCATCGCCATAAACGCCCCGGTCAATGCCCCGCATACTTCGCCCAACCGGCCCATCCCACCGCCAAAAGACGATGAAATTTTAAATGCTTCATCACGGCTTAGCCCCGTGACATCACAAAATGCACAAAAAACGGACTGCGAACAGTTGTATCCCTGATTAAATAAATCAACTGCGATTTTCTCATGAATCGTCATAGATTTCCTCCCTCAAACAGCATATGTTCACTGAATAATTCCAGCCATCGGGCAGAAGTAGCCAGTTCGATGACTTGAATTCGCTCGATATCCCCGTGTGAAGGTATATCTTTTTCTCTGGTCAGCCAGCTCACACACCCAGCCAACGAAGAATTACCGATCAATACGGTTTTATCCCGGCAAGCTTCCGGAATCAGTCCGATCCGGATGGCCGCATCCACGTTGATATGCTTGCCAAAGCCACCGGCAATCATCAGCGCATCGATCTGATCGAACGTGAGATTTGCCCTTTCAACACACAGCTCCATCCCGCTGCGAATCGCGGCTTTCGCCAACTGAAACTCGCGAACATCTTTTTGAGTCAGTGAAATCTTCGGATGTTCCACTACGATCACTTCATCTTCAAGATAACCGCTGGTCTGTAACGGACCTTCCAACAGACACCCGATCAGATCGATATACCCCGATCCGCAAATGCCGACCGGAGCAGCTTCTTGAATCGTAGTGTAAGTCAGTTTCCCTTGCGAAAGGAAGAAATGATCGATGGCCCCGGCTACCGCTCCGCAACCTGAAGACATATTGACTCCTTCAAATGCCGGGCCGGCCGCCGTACTGGTCGCCGATAGCTCACCATTGCACGAAAGCACGATTTCCCCGTTGGTTCCCAGATCGATCAACAAGATATTCTCTTTTTTCTTAAATAAATCTAACAAAGAAATCCCGGCTAAGATATCCGATCCCAGATACGCCGCAATCGGCGGATATACGATGATCTCACCATCGACACCGATCCCCAATTCACTGCGGATCGATCGGATCAGCGTGTGGGACACGGATGGCCGATATGGAATCTGAACTAAGGGAGCTACATCAGCATTAAGCCACAAGTGGGTCATGGTCGTATTGCCGGTAATCCCGATGGTCATGGAGTTTGGCTGAAAGCGTGTGACCAACTCAGCTACAAACTTTCTGATTTCCTGTCGGATCAGCCGGTGACAACTGTCATTTCCGGCTAAAGTCACTTCGATCCGTGACAGGACATCCGCCCCATAGGTACGTTGGGGATTGGTGAACTTATGTTCCAAAATAACTTCGCCGCTGTGACCGTCGATCAATACCATGACGACGGTCGTCGTTCCCAAATCAATGGCTAGTAACAGATCGGCCGTAACGGTGCGGATTGGGACAGATCCCCGGTCCAATCCCAACACCAGAATGTTTTCTTTATCGATCAGCGCCACATGCACATCTTCTTCTAATACCGTGTGCTGACAGGCCAATCGGATATTCTGATTGATTTGCAGCTGGGATAGATGATTTCTCTCAGCTTCAGTAACAGGCAATGATATGTCTGTTTTTACCTTGCACTTACCGCAGATTCCCCGCCCATTACAAAGAGCGCTCAGGGAGTCTTCCCGGCGGATTTCTTCAAACAGGTTTTTACCTTTTTCAATCAGCATCAGCGATCCGGCAACACTGTATGGCCTTTCGACGGTGATTCATGTTTTCCGACACCGTGTTTAGCCACACAAGATCCATAAGTATACAATTCCTCAAAAAATGCCCGGATATTCTCGGTCGGGATATCGTGGCGGAAACGGTTTCCGCTGGCCAGTACTAACCGACCCTTGTTTGGAAGATAGAACGTATCGATCAGAAAACGCATTTCCTGACGGACATCCTCGGTCGAACCAAAGGGCAAAATACGCTGAACTTCCATACCTGCCCAGAAGCAGATCTGATCACGGTATTGTTCAATGATTTTCTCTTCGTCCATCGAATATTTTTGAATCGGATGCAACACATCGAGACCCAGTTCGATCATGTGCGGGATAAACGGTTCGATATTTCCGCAGGTGTGCAGCCAGACATCCATGCCTTTGCTGTGGGCATAATCGATGACTTCTTTATAATGCGGTTTTATGAATTCCAGGAAAATATCTTCGGAGAAAAACGGGCGGTCTTGCATACCGATATCATCGGTAAAAGCAATCGCATCAAAATGATATTCATCGACCGAACGATCGATTACTTTAAATATGATATTTCTAAGTTTCAATAGCAGTGCTTTGACTTCATCCGGATACAGGTAGAAATCCATCAGCGTGTTGGTCATACCGCGGAAATGCCACAGACGTTCAAAGGACAGCCGCGTCCAGAAAATCCCGCGATAACGTCCGTCATCTTCAAAATAATCCTGAACCAGACATTCGGGAAAATAGGGATCCGGTACATCCGGTGATATTTTCTCGATAACATCCCATTCCAACGCGGTCTTCTCGTCGATCCCGATCTCATCCTCATTTTTATGTAGCAGCGGATCGGCATTCTCGACATCGCACCATACATAACGGTCGCCCGGCTTACCGAAATTTCTCGGCCGGGTATATTCAAAGAACACCGCATCATCCGGGTATTCTTCAATGATTTGTTCCATTTCTTTTTGTCTGAAAGGCTGTTCGGAAGGCAAATACAATACCGGCGTAATGCATTGGGCCGGACGGGTCGTTCCCTTTCCTTTTATCAAAGCTTTGACTTCTTCCCGGCTCAGAAGGTCTTTCTTCGCCTTGGGGAATTTTGATTGATCCAATGGCATATATTTTCCTCCTTACGAGAAACGTTCTTCGAGCAAGTCAGCCAAAGAGACGGCATCGGGTGTGTAGACATCGGCTTTGACCTGATTGGCATAGGCCTGAGTGACCGGAGCGCCTCCGACACAAATCAGCAGATCTTCGCGCAAGCCGGCTTCTTCCAATGCTTCAATGACTTTGCGGAAGTGGACCATCGAGGTCGTCAGCAATGCGGACATACATAAAATCGGCGGCTGATGCTCTTTGATGGCTTCAACGAATTTCTCCGGTTTGACATTGACACCCAAATCGACGATTTCAAAGCCGCGTGATTTCAGCATCAGTCCGATCAGATTCTTTCCGATGTCATGCAAATCATCCAGCACCGTACCAATGACGACTTTTCCGCGATGTTTACGGTCGGCTTTGGCCAATTGCGGTTCTAACACCGCCAAGCCGATATTCATGGCTCGGGCTGTGATGAGAACTTCCGGGATAAAGGCTTTCCCGTTTTTCCATGCCTCGGCCACCCGCTGCATCGCCATCAGTAAGCCGCCCTCCAAAATCTCCATTGCACTCAATCCCTGTTGAAGTGCATCGACACATAACGGTTCGATTTCTTTGATTTTTCCTTTGATTACTTTTTCTTGAATATTGTCTAAAATTTCCTGATGATCCATAATGCCTCCTCTTTCTCTTTCATTCTTCGTTATTCATATTATAACAAATTTTTTAACTAAATTATGCAAAAAACTGACATGAAAACACGTCAGTTTTGTTGATTATTGATTGACGTGTTTGCTCTTTTCTGCGTCGCGCCAGTTATCCTGATAACCGCTGAGCAGATCTACAAAACGTTTTGCCGTCAGATGCGGACGGGTAATGGCACTGCCGACGACGACTGCGTGCGCACCTAAGAATATGCACTTCATCGCATCTTCCGGTGTATAGACATGACCTTCCATAAACACATAGGCATCTTCATTTAATTCCCGGCAAAACTCACCGAACATCCGATAGTCCGCCCCTTCGATATGGGCGGTTTCTTTGGTATAACCATACAGCGTCGGAGCTACGATATCTGCTCCCAGACGGACGGCTTCCCGAGCTTCTTCAATGGTCGACACATCCGCAAATACCAAGACATCCGGATAGGCTGCTTTCAGTTTCGGAAGCAGTTCGATCGCACGAACACCTTCATGATTGAGCTGAAAGGTGCAATCCAAAGCAATGATATCGGCACCGGCTTCAATCAGCTGTCTACAGGCATCCAACGTCGGCGTGATAAATACATCAGTATGTTCAAACCAAATTTTATACAGTGCAATAATGGGCAAGTCAATTTCACTTTTGATCAGACGGATATCTCTTGGAGAGTTGGCCCGAATACCGACGGCCCCAGCCCACTTCGCTGCACGAGCCATGATCAAAACGATATCCTCGGTATAAATCGGCTCATCCGGATACGACTGACACGACACGATCAGTCCGCCTTTCATCTTCTCTATGATTTCGCTCTTTCTTCTTGGCATAACGATCTCCTCTCATATTTCATCTATATTATAGGTCAGATTCACAACTTCTACAATAAATAATTATCATATTCTTGCATTTTCTTTCATTTTCAATCAAAAAGCCGGAATTCCGGCTTTTACTCT